>CAKRYE010000030.1 GCA_934426285.1 uncultured Blautia sp. | reverse complement strand
GTTACATTAGGATCTGTTGTCAGTTCTCCGGCATCCCATGCGCCATCTTTGAATTTAGATACATAACGATAATCGGTTTGTACGTAACCGAAGCCTAAGCTGCTCCAGTCGATATTCTTTTTTTCCATAATATCAATTCCTCCGTTCACATTCATTACTTTGTGTAATTTATCTCTTTACCATTGTAAAACTTTTGACTGCTAACTTCAATGGGGAATTTGATTTTTTGGATTTTTTTTGTTCCTGTTTGTACTTTGCTTTCCCGTGTGTTGCTTTTTAGACAGGATTTCGCTATAATAAATAGCAGAAATATGGGAGGAAAAAATGAGTAATCAAAATTTAAATCAATTTGGAGAGTTAGGGGACAGACTTAAAACCATCATTGATGACGGCGTAAACTCCCAGGACTATCAGAAAATGACAAAAGAAATAAAAAGTACAGTAAATGACGCAGTAAATCTGGCAGTGAATACAGCAGTGGAGACCGGAAGCACAGCCATTAAAAATGGCCTGGATAATGTGTTTGGAAATGGAAATACCAATGCCGGGATGCAGGCAGAACAGCAGAAGACCAGAACACAGGCTTTTGAGGAAAAGCGAAAGCAGGAGCGTGCAGCACAGGATGCTGCCAGATCCCGGACAGATGCGAAAAAGGAAATGCCTGCTCTTTATGAGAAAATGACAGGTGTCCGTGTGAAGGGGCTGCTTATGTCTGTTACAGGAGGAATCCTGGCCAGTGGAATGGGACTGGGATGTCTGGTTTTGGGAATTTTCGGTACAGTAGCGAAAATGAATTCCATAGTAGCCGGCGGTATTGGCTTTCTGGCAGCAGGAGCTGTTATCGGCGGTGGCTTTCTGGCAGCAGGCGTGAGCAGACTGGGAAGCCTGAACCGTTTTCAGAAATATCAGCAGACACTGGGAGATCATACCTATTCTAATTTTGAACAGTTATCCATTGCAGTGGATAAACCTGTGGATTTTGTAAAGAAAGATATCAAAAAGATGATAGCCAGGGGCTGGTTTCGTCAGGGACATATTGATAATCAGGAAACATGCCTGATCACAAGTAATGAGACATACAGACAGTATACAGTTACACAGAAGGCATTGGAGCAGAGAACACAGGAAGAACAGAAGAAGCAGGCAGAGGCAGACAGAATCAGACAGAATACTGCTCCGGAGGTACAGGAGATTCTGGATAAGGGGAATGATTATCTGAAAAAGCTGAGGGAATGCAATGATGCAATTCCCGGTGAGATGATATCAGCCAAGATTTCCAGAATGGAGCTGATCGTGAAGCGGATTCTGGAGCGTGCCCAGGAGCACCCGGAGATAGTGCCGGATCTGAAAAAAATGATGTCCTATTATCTGCCAATTACAGTGAAGCTTTTGAATGCATATGCAGATATGGATAAGCAGCCGGTGCAGGGAGAGAATATTCAAAACTCCAAAAAAGAAATTGAAGAATCTCTGGATACCTTAAACCTGGCTTTTGAGAAACTGCTGGATTCTATTTTTGAGGATACAGCTATGGATGTGTCCAGTGACATTTCTGTATTACACACTCTATTGGCGCAGGAAGGGCTGACAGAGGATGACTTTAACCGCATGAAGAAGTAATAACAGCAAACGTGATCATAAAAAAGGAGAGAAACTATGGGAAACGAAATGCAGGATTTTGAAAAAGCAAATTTAGTACTGGAAGCAACAGAAGCACCAACCTTAACATTGGATCCTGATCTGGGAGAAACAGAACCGACAGCCGTTTCCGTGCCGGAGCCTGAAAAAAAGCAGGAAGTAAAAGCAAAAATGCCGGCTCTCTCCCCGGAAGAGCAGAAAATGGTAGATGATTTTGCTGCTAAGATCGATATTACCAACACAAATCAGATTCTTCAGTATGGAGCCGGAACCCAGAAGAAAATGGCTGATTTTTCAGATGCAGCTCTGGAAAATGTAAAGACTCAGGATCTGGGCGAGGTTGGGGACCTGATCACAAGTGTAGTTGGAGAATTAAAGGATTTCAGCACTGAGGAGGAAAATAAGGGCTTTTTTGGATTTTTCCGCAAACAGACCTCCAAGATTGAGAATCTGAAGAACAAATATGACAAAGCTGAGGTGAGCGTGGGCAAAATCACAGATGCCCTTCAGGAGCATCAGGTACGCCTTCTGAAGGATTCTGCAATGCTGGATAAAATGTATGACCAGAATCTGAGCTACTTTAAGGAGCTGACCATGTATATTGCAGCTGGAAATCAGAAACTGGAAGCAACCAGAAATGGTGAACTGGCAGAATTGAAGAATAAAGCGGCTTTATCAGGACAGCCGGAAGATGCTCAGGCAGTCAGGGATCTGGAGGAAAAATGTAATCGTTTTGAAAAGAAGCTTCATGATCTGGAGCTTACCCGAACCATTGCTATGCAGACTGCTCCTCAGATCCGTCTGATTCAGAATAATGACACAAGTATGGTAGAGAAAATCCAGACAACGATTGTGAATACCATTCCTCTTTGGAAAAGCCAGATGGTTCTTGCACTGGGAATTGCTCATTCCACAGAAGCGGCTCAGGCTCAGCGCCAGGTAACGGATCTGACCAATGAGCTTCTGAGAAAAAATGCAGAAACCCTTCACACAGCCACGGTAGAGACAGCCAGGGAATCTGAGCGTGGTATCGTAGATATTGAAACCCTTCAGAAGACTAATGCAGATTTAATACAGACTTTGGATGAGGTGATCCGTATTCAGCAGGAAGGACATGAGAAAAGGCTGGCTGCTGAGGCAGAGATGCGCCGTATGGAAAATGAGCTGAAGGACAAATTGCTGGAAATCCGAAAATAATGTAACTGTTTGAAAGCCAGAGGATGTTGCCTGATAAGGGCAATGTCAGATATAAAAATAAAAAGAGGTTATTTTCATGTATAGAGACCACACTAAAGTAATTCAGATAGGAAACAGAAAAATCGGCGGCGGTAATCCCATACTTATCCAGTCCATGACCAATACAAAGACCGAAGATGTAGATGCCACTGTCAGTCAGATTTTATCTCTGGAACAGGCAGGCTGTGATATTATCCGCTGTGCGGTGCCAACCATGGAGGCTGCCAGGGCTCTGGGAGAAATCAAAAAACAGATACACATTCCGCTGGTAGCAGATATTCATTTTGATTATCGTCTGGCCATTGCAGCTATGGAAAATGGTGCAGACAAAATCCGTATCAATCCCGGTAATATTGGAAGTACTGACAGGATCAAGGCCGTAGTGGATACGGCAAAGGAACGTAATATTCCTATCCGTGTAGGGGTGAACAGTGGTTCTCTGGAAAAAGAACTGGTAGAGAAATATCATGGTGTTACAGCAGAAGGTCTGGTGGAAAGTGCTTTGGATAAAGTACACATTATTGAGGAACTGGGTTACGATAATCTGGTGATCAGCATCAAATCTTCTGATGTTCTCATGTGTGCCAGGGCTCATGAGCTGATCGCACAGCAGACAGATTATCCTCTTCATGTAGGAATTACAGAAGCAGGAACTTTGTATTCAGGAAATATTAAATCAGCTGTAGGACTGGGGATTATTTTGTATCAGGGAATAGGAGATACCATTCGTGTATCTTTGACAGGAGCGCCTTTGGAGGAAATCAAATCTGCAAAGAGAATCCTGAAAACTCTTGGACTGCGTAAAGGTGGGGTAGAGGTAGTTTCCTGTCCGACCTGTGGCAGAACGCAGATTGATCTGATCGGTCTTGCCAATCAGGTAGAGACTATGGTACAGGATATTCCGCTGGATATTAAGGTGGCTGTAATGGGGTGCGTGGTAAATGGGCCCGGGGAAGCCAGAGAAGCTGATATCGGTATTGCCGGCGGTGTGGGAGTTGGCCTGTTGATCAAGGGTGGCGAGATCATAAAGAAGGTTCCTGAGGATCAGCTGCTTGAAACATTGCGGCAGGAGCTTCTGAACTGGCAGAAATAACGGAAAGACAGGACTGGTTTTTCAGACAGGGTTTTCTGGCTGAAAAAAGGAGATTTTATTTTGGAAAAAGACTTTTTTGATGTATTTCCCAACTTAAAAGTGAAAAAAGAATTGGAGGAATTGCTGGAAATGGTCACTGTGACCAGAGTTTCCTGTAATCCCTCCAAAACTCATATCTGGGTTTATATAAAAAGTGAACGATGGATCCACAAGAAACATATTTTTGAACTGGAGGACCAGATTGAAAGGCAGCTTTTCTCAGGACTTGAACTGCGAGTGACTGTTATTGAAAAATTCCGGTTGTCCAGACAGTATACCCCGGAGAATTTTCTGGAAACTTATCGTTCCAGTATGGAACTGGAACTACGCAGCTATAACATGCTTGAGTACAATATGTTCAAACAGGCGCAGATTACTTTTCCGGGAGAGAATGATCTGCGTATGATACTTCCGGATTCCGTGATCGCCAGGGAGAAAAGTGAAATTCTGGTGGAATATCTCCACAAGGTTTTTTGTGAGAGATGCGGCATGGATCTGAAAGTGGAGCTGGATTTTGTGGAGACACAGGAGAGCAGATACAGGAAAAATGCAGCTGCCCAGATTGCACAGGAGGTAGAGAATGTCATCCGCCATGCAAAACTGAACAGCAGCAAAGAAGAGGACGGACAGAAGCCGGCAGAAGAGGCAAAGACGGCGAAAGCGGAAAACAAAGACAAAAAAGAAGACAAGACACCTGCAAAACAGGAGAAAAAATCTTCTTTTGGAGAGCGGAAAGACAAAAAAGGAGATTTCCGCGGTGGCTTCCGCAGGGACAGCAATCCGGATGTTATTTATGGAAGAGATTTCGAAGGAGAGCCTATTACCTTGGAATCTATTACCGGTGAGATGGGTGAAGTTATTGTACGCGGACAGGTTATGGATGTGGAAGCAAGGGAGATCCGTAATGAGAAAACAATCCTGATCTTTCCGATTACAGACTTTACAGACAGTATTGTAGTAAAAATGTTCCTCAGAAACGAGCAGGTGCCTGAGGTTACAGAACATGTAAAGAAAGGAGCTTTTTTAAAGTTCCGCGGTGTTACTACAATTGACCGTTTTGACAGTGAACTGACCATCGGCTCCATTGCGGGAATTAAGAAGATTGCCAATTTTACCACTGCCAGGGTGGATACCAGCCCTCAAAAGCGGGTGGAGCTTCACTGTCATACCAAAATGAGTGATATGGATGGAGTCACAGAGGCCAAGGCTCTGGTAAAGCGTGCTTATGAATGGGGGCACAAGGCAATTGCCATTACAGACCATGGTGTAGTTCAGGCTTTTCCGGAGGCAAACCACTGCTTTGATGCATGGGGCGGCTGTGTACCCAAGGATTCGGATTTTAAAGTTCTTTATGGTATGGAGGCTTACCTGGTAGATGATTTAAAGGGCATGGTTACAAATGGCAAAGGGCAACGCCTGGATGGGAAATTTGTGGTATTTGATATTGAGACCACAGGTTTTTCCTCTTTGACCTGTCATATCATTGAAATTGGAGCAGTGCTTGTAGAGAATGGCCAGATCACAGATCGTTTTTCTACTTTTGTAAATCCCAGGGTTCCTATTCCTTTCCGGATTGAACAGCTGACCAGTATTAATGACAGTATGGTAATGGACGCTCCTCCTATCGAGGAGGTTCTGCCCAGATTCCTGGAATTCTGCAAGGGTGCAGTGATGGTTGCCCACAATGCAGACTTTGATATGGGATTTATTATGAAAAACTGTGACAGACTGGGGATTTCTCATGACTTTACCTATGTGGATACTGTAGGTATGGCCAGATTTTTACTTCCTGCATTGAACCGTTTTAAACTGGATACAGTAGCGAAAGCGGTAGGCGTTTCTCTGGAGAATCATCACAGGGCAGTGGATGATGCGGCGTGCACAGCGGAGATCTTTGTGAAATTTGTGCAGATGCTGGCAGAACGTGATATCGTAGATGTGGATGAATTAAATAAGCAGGGAGCAGTTTCAACGGATACTGTCAGAAAACTTCCTACTTATCATGCTATTATTTTTATGCGTAATGAACCGGGACGCATTAACCTGTACAAGCTTGTCAGCCAGTCTCATCTGAAATACTATCACAGAAGACCACGGGTGCCAAAGAGTGTGCTGGAAAAATATAGAGAAGGACTTTTGGTAGGAAGTGCCTGTGAGGCAGGGGAGCTGTACCAGGCCCTTCTCCGGAATGCACCTGAGGCAGAAATCGCCAGACTGGTAAATTTCTATGACTATCTGGAAATCCAGCCAATTGGAAACAATAAGTTTATGCTTGCAGATGAAAAGCATGATATGATAAATTCAGAGGAGGATCTCCGGGAGATCAACCGCCGGATCGTGAAGCTTGGAGAGCAGTTTAAAAAGCCGGTGGTAGCTACCTGTGACGTACATTTTATGGATCCTCAGGATGAGGTTTACCGCCGGATCATTATGGCTGGTAATGGATTTTCGGATGCGGATGAGCAGGCACCTCTGTATCTTCGTACTACAGAGGAAATGCTGGAGGAGTTTTCCTATCTGGGCAGCGAAAAGGCTGAGGAAGTGGTGATTACAAATCCTGGTAAGATCGCGGATATGATCGAAAAAATTTCACCGATCCACCCGGACAAATTTCCACCGGTTATTGAAAATTCTGACCAGGATCTGAAGAATATCTGCTTTACCAAGGCTCATGAAATGTATGGCGATCCTCTTCCAAAGATCGTAGAGGACCGTCTGGATAAAGAACTGCATTCCATTATTTCCAATGGTTATGCGGTGATGTATATTATTGCCCAGAAGCTGGTATGGAAGTCTAATGAAGATGGATATCTGGTGGGTTCCCGAGGCTCTGTAGGTTCCTCTCTGGCAGCAACTATGTCAGGAATTACAGAGGTTAATCCTTTACCGCCTCATTATTTGTGCCCCAATCCTGATTGTAAATACAGTGATTTTGATTCTCCTGAGGTCAGAAAGTATTCCGGAATGGCAGGTTGTGACATGCCGGATAAGATCTGCCCTAAATGTGGAACCAAAATGAAGAAAGAGGGATTTGATATTCCTTTCGAAACATTCCTGGGATTCAAAGGAGATAAGGAACCGGATATTGACCTTAACTTTTCCGGAGAATATCAGGCGAATGCCCATAGATATACAGAGGTTATTTTTGGAAAGGGACAGACCTTCAAAGCGGGTACCATTGGTACACTTGCCGAGAAAACAGCCTTTGGTTATGTGAAAAATTATTATGAGGAACGTGGAGTACATAAGCGTTATTGTGAGATTAACCGTATTGTCCAGGGCTGCACCGGGGTACGAAGGACTACCGGACAGCATCCGGGAGGAATTATCGTACTTCCTATGGGAGAAGAGATTGAGAAGTTTACTCCGGTTCAGCATCCGGCCAATGATGTGAACAGTGATATTATCACAACACATTTTGACTATCATTCTATTGACGGAAACCTGCTGAAGCTTGATATACTTGGGCATGATGATCCTACCATGATCCGTATGCTGGAAGATCTGACAGGAATCAGTGCTAGGGACATTCCTCTGGATCAGAAGGATGTGATGTCGCTGTTTGCCAGCACAAAGGCTCTTCATATTGAGCCGGAGGATATAGGGGGATGTAAGCTTGGCTGTCTGGGAATTCCGGAGTTTGGTACAGATTTTGCCATGCAGATGCTTATAGATACCAAGCCAAAATATTTCTCTGATCTGGTTCGTATTGCGGGGCTTTCCCATGGTACTGATGTATGGCTGGGAAATGCCCAGGTGCTGATCCAGGAAGGAAAAGCAACGATTTCCACTGCAATCTGTACACGTGATGATATTATGATCTATCTGATCGGTAAGGGAGTGGAGAGCGGTCTGGCCTTTACCATTATGGAGAGTGTCCGTAAGGGCAAGGGCCTTCGTGAGGAGTGGATCACTACCATGAAGGAACATGATGTGCCAGACTGGTATATCTGGTCCTGTAAGCTGATCAAGTATATGTTTCCCAAGGCT
Source organism: uncultured Blautia sp. (assembly GCA_934426285.1). GTDB lineage: Bacteria > Bacillota > Clostridia > Lachnospirales > Lachnospiraceae > Blautia_A. The sequence continues at coordinate 15,178 of CAKRYE010000030.1, read as the reverse complement.
CATGCAGCAGCCTACGTTATGATGGCATATCGTATTGCCTGGTATAAGGTATTTCAGCCATTGGCCTATTATGCGGCTTATTTTAGTATCCGTGCCACTGCCTTTTCCTACGAACTGATGTGTATGGGAAAAGAACGTCTGGAATATTATATGGCAGAGATACGCAAAAAAGGAGATGCTGCTTCCAAGAAAGATCAGGATACTTTAAAGGATATGCGTATTGTACAGGAAATGTATGCCAGAGGGATTGAGTTTGTTCCCATTGATATTTATACTGCCAAGGCTCAGCGATTCCAGATTGTAGACGGAAAACTGATGCCTGCACTGGCCACCATTGATGGTCTGGGTGGTAAGGCTGCAGATGCGGTGGTGGATGCTGCCAAACAGGGCAGATTTCTGTCAAAGGATGATTTTCGCGACAGGACCAAAGTCAGCAAAACGGTAATTGATCTGATGGATGACCTGAAACTGTTCGGTGATATTCCTCAGTCCAATCAGATGTCATTGTTTGATTTCACCGGCTGATCTGTGTAAGTGTCAGATTGGCCATATTATAAGAGACAGGAAAACAAGGAGATGGATATGCGAAAAGAAGAATTGAGATATTTACAGAGACTGGCTGAGCTTTATCCTACAATAGGAAAGGCTTCTACGGAAATTATCAACCTGCAGTCTATTCTGAACCTGCCCAAGGGTACAGAACATTTTCTGTCAGATCTGCATGGAGAATATGAGGCATTTTCCCATGTCCTCAGGAATGGCTCAGGAGCAGTGCGTAAAAAGATTGATGATGTGTTTGGACATACTCTCAGCAACAGTGACAAACGGGCTCTTGCTACTCTGATCTATTATCCGAAGGATAAAATAGATGTGATTAAAAATGAAGAAGAGGATATGGAAAACTGGTATAAGATCACCCTTTACCGTCTGATCGAGGTGTGTAAGACGACTGCCTCCAAATATACCAGATCCAAGGTCCGCAAGGCTCTGCCAGCAGATTATGCATATGTGATCGAGGAGCTGATTACAGAGAAAGCAGAAGTACTGGATAAAGAAGCTTATTATGACGCGATCGTAAATACCATTATTCAGATTGGAAGGGCAGAGAACTTTATTATTGCCCTGGCAGAATTGATCCAGCGGTTGGTTGTGGATCATCTGCACATTCTGGGTGATATTTATGACAGAGGTCCGGCACCTCATTTTATTATGGACAGACTGATGGAATATCATTCTCTGGATATCCAGTGGGGAAACCATGATGTGGTATGGATGGGCGCAGCTGCAGGACAGCAGGCATGTATTGCCACTGTTTTAAGAAACAGTATCCGCTATGGTAATCTGGATATTCTGGAGGATGGATATGGAATTAATATGCTGCCTCTGGCTACCTTTGCCATGGAAGTTTACGGGGAGGATCCCTGTGAGATTTTTTCCATAACAGGAAGTTCTGATTATAATATTATGGAGAAAGAACTGGGCAAAAAAATGCATAAGGCCATTGCTGTGATCCAGTTTAAATTAGAAGGAAAGCTTGTGCGTAAGCACAGGGAATTCCAGATGGAAGACAGGGCATTACTGCACAGGATCGACCCGAATAAGGGAACGATCGTCATGCCGGATGGCAAGGAATATCCACTGCGGGATACAAACTTTCCTACTGTAGACTGGAATCATCCTTATGAGCTTACCGAAGGGGAAAAGGAAGTTATGGATAAACTTTCTTCTGCTTTTCGTAATTGTGAAAAGCTTCAGAGACATATCCTTTTTCTTCTTGATAAAGGGGGGCTTTATAAGGTATATAACGGGAACCTGCTTTTTCATGGAAGCATTCCTCTCAATGAGGACGGAACCTTCCGTGAGGTACAGATTTATGGAAAAAGCTATAAGGGCAAGGAGCTTTATGATATTCTGGAAGCTTATGTGCGCAGAGCATATTATGCGGTAGATAAAGAGGAACAGAAAAAAGGCAGAGATATTATGTGGTATATCTGGGCAGCACCCAATTCTCCTTTGTTTGGAAAAAGTAAAATGAGTACTTTTGAAAGGTATTATATTGAAGACCCTGCTACTCATGAGGAGAAGAAAAATGCATACTACAGACTCTGGGAGAAAGAGGAGATTGTGGACCGGATGCTTCTGGAGTTTGGACTGGATCCTGAGAAGGGGCATATTATTAATGGACATGTTCCTGTCCACCAGAGTGAAGGTGAGAGCCCGGTGAAATGTAATGGCAAGGTAATTGTGATTGACGGCGGCTTTTGCAAGGCTTACCGGAAGGTTACGGGAATTGCAGGATATACTTTGATCTATAATTCCTATGGACTGACTCTTTGTGCCCATGAGCCCTTTACGTCTAAGGCAGATGCTATTGCAAAGGAAACAGATATTGCTTCCAACCGTGTTGCAGTCCGTTATACACCGAGACGTCTGCTGGTTGGAGATACAGATACCGGATATGCCCTGAAGGAAAGAATACAGGAACTGATCCAGCTTCTGGAAGCTTACAGAAAAGGTATCATTAAAGAAAAAAGCAAGTAATAGATGAAGCGGTTTGAAAATATCCGCTATATAAAAGGAGACGGATAATTTGTCGGAAACGAAACATAACAGGAGAAACAGAAGAGACCGAAAAAAAAGAATACTGACCAGACTTCTTATTGTATTGATTATTATATTCCTGCTTGTAGGACTGGCAGGAATCCTTATGGCCAGACAGAAACAGGCTATGGAAAAACAGCAGAAAAAAGATGAGGCTATAGCAGCACTGGCCAGTATTCCTACAGTGACACCCACCCCGGCTGCGACACCCACTCCTACGCCTACACCGATTCCTACAGTAACTCCAACACCTGCTATTACCAGGGCACCTGCATTTAACCCTGAGGATTATATGGGTGTCTGGAAAAGCGAAAACGGAAGGGTTACCATACAGATCACAGAGCTTACAGAGAAAACCATTACCTTTACTTATACACAGACCAACAAAAAAGGAACTGCTGTGTGTGAGGCAAATGTGAAAAAATCTGTGGCAGGAAATGCGGCAAATTTTTCCTTTAAAGATTCTCTGGGAAATAAGGCAAAGGGTTTTCTGACCTTTGACAACGGCAGGCTATATGCGTATATAAAAACCAGAAAAAAGGCAGAGGGCGCAAAAGTTCATCCGTCAGTTGACGGTATTATGGTAAGGAATTAAAATGCAGGAGGAATAGACTGAAAATACAGTCCTTCCTCCTGCATTTATATTTTATTTTGCCATTTTTTTGTTATCTGTACGTCCCACAAGATAGTCCAGGCTGATTTCATAATAGTTGGCAAGGCGAATCAGCATTTCAATGGGAATATTTCTGGAACCGGTCTCATAGTGAGAGTAGGAACGCTGACTGATGTGAAGGATTTCACTGAGTTCACGCTGGGACATATCAGCATCAGTACGCAAATCCTGAATACGTTGAAATTTCATATAGATTTCGCTCCTTTTTTATTATAATGTAAAAAGTATAAATCAGAACAAAATGAACACTTGCAAATTGGAGCAAAATGGGCTACAATAAAAGATAATCTTTTTCTCATTTCTTATTTTCTAAGCAGAGTTTTATCGTTTGACTGCGATTTCATCTGCATAATTTCCAAAATATATATTTATGTGTGAAACAGCGGGGATTTTGCGCAAAGAAAGGAGTAAATTTGTTTGCAAGTGTTTTATCTGCTGCAATTCTGGGGATAGAGGTACGACCGGTCCAGGTGGAGGCAGATGTAAGTAATGGTCTGCCATCCTTTACAATGGTTGGTTTTCCTTCTGCTCAGGTGAAGGAGGCACAGGACAGAGTGCGGACAGCACTGAAAAATAATGGTTTTCAGTTTCCGCCAAAAAAAATCACAGTAAATCTGGCTCCTGCAGATATGAAGAAAGAAGGTGCCGGATTTGATATGCCGGTGGCTGCTGCTGTGATGGCTGCTTTTGAGATGATAAAGCCTCAGGTATTGGAGGGGGTAATGATGTCCGGTGAAATCAGTCTGAATGGGGAAATCCATGAGGTTTCCGGAATTCTGCCTATGGTTCTCTGTGCCAGAGACCTGGGCTGCAGACTGTGTGTGGTGCCTTATGGAAATTTGAAGGAGGGCAGATTAATCCGGGATGTTCCGGTAGCCGGAGTGAAGAATCTACAGGAACTGATGCAGTGCTTAAATGATCCGGAACCCTACATACAAAGAGAAAAACAGGCGGAACAGGAAAACAGAGAGGAAAGGAATCAACTGGATTTTGCAGACATTGAAGGACAGGAAAGTGCAAAGAGGGCTGCAGAAATTGCAGTGAGTGGATTTCATAATATATTGTTTATAGGACCACCGGGAACTGGAAAAACTATGCTTGCCAGAAGGCTGCCTACGATTATGCCGGGAATAAGCTTTGAAGAGAAGCTGGAACTTACCAAAATATATAGTATTGCCGGACTTCTGGCCAGAGACCATCCTCTGATCAGCCAGAGACCTTTCCGCAGTCCTCATCACACAAGCACTGCCTATGCGCTGGCTGGTGGGGGACGTAATCCAAGACCCGGGGAGATCACGCTGGCCCACAGAGGTGTGCTGTTTCTGGATGAGATGCCTGAGTTTTCCAGAAGTAGTCTGGAACTTCTGAGGCAGCCGTTGGAGGATAAGGTGATTCATATTGCCAGGGTTAGCGGAACCTACACGTTTCCGGCAGATTTCATGCTGTGCGCAGCCATGAATCCCTGTCCTTGCGGTTACTATCCGGATCTGAACCGTTGTACCTGCACTCCGGGGGCGGTAGCCGGTTATCTGGGAAAAATAAGCCGCCCCCTTCTTGACAGAATTGATATCAGTACAGAAGTACCGCCTATTTCTTTTGAGCAGCTCCATCAGGGAAAAAGAGGAGAAAATTCAGCAGTGATCAGAAGCAGGGTGGAAAGGGTGCAGAAGCTTCAGAGAGAACGCTATAAAGATATGGATATCAAATTCAATGGTCAGCTTCGCAGCAGCCAGATCGACAGATTCTGCCCTGTGACAGACAGCGGAGCCAGACTGCTGGCAAGAGCTTTTGAACGGATTGCGTTCAGTGCCAGATCCTATCACAGGATACTGAAGGTTGCCCGGACCATTGCAGATATGGAGGGCGAAGAAAAAATTGCCAGTCATCATATTGGAGAGGCTTTATCCTACAGAGTTTTTGATAAGGAGTCAGTCATAAAATAAGGGATGGGAAGGTATTTATTATATGAAAGAATCTATTTCTGAAAATATCAGATGCATTACAAAGGAGGATCCGGAATACCCTGTAAAAATGAAACAGTATCCATCTATGCCCAATAAACTTTATGTAAAGGGCAGACTGCCTCTGGCAGAAAAGCCGGCAGTGGCTGTGATTGGTGCAAGAATGTGCAGTCCATATGGCAGAATTCAGGCATTTCGGTATGCGAAGGTATTAAGTGAAGCAGGCATTCAGATCATAAGCGGAATGGCACTGGGAATTGATTCAGAGGGGCACAAGGGCGCACTGGAGGGAAAAATGCCTACCTTTGCAGTACTTGGAAGCGGAGTGGATGTCTGCTATCCCAGGGCAAATCGAAAGCTTTATGAGAGAATTCTCTGGGAAGGGGGCGGAGTGATCAGCGAGTGCCCTCCTGGGACACAGCCTATGCCATGGTGCTTTCCGGCCAGAAACCGTATCATCAGTGCACTGGCAGATGCAGTGCTCATCGTGGAAGCAAAGGAAAACAGTGGTTCTCTGATCACAGCAGGGTTTGCTTTGGAACAGGGAAAAATGGTATATGCTATTCCAGGTGCAGTTACAGATGCTCTGAGCAGAGGCTGCCATAAACTGATTTATGATGGAGCCGGAATTGCCTACAGCCCGGAAATTATACTGGAAGAATTGGAAATCTGTACAAAAACCAATATAAAAAGCGATGAAAAAAATGACTTAGGGCTTGAAAGTGATTTGAATATGGTGTATAGTTGTCTCGATTTACGACCAAAAAATGTGGACTATATTGTGCGAAAAACAGGTTTTTCTCCTGGTCAGGTGAGTAATTATCTGATAGAATTAATGCTTCAGGGGCTGATCACAGAATGTGGAAAGCATTATTATACAAGGACGTAGAGAGGGTAACAATTCGGTTGTCTGCCGGACAACTGATGAAACAGAAAGTTGCTGTAAAGTAAACAGCGATAACAGATAGTATAGATTGTAACTAGGAGAGATAGCATGGCGAAATATCTGGTGATAGTGGAGTCACCTGCAAAAGTAAAAACAATCAAGAAATTTTTGGGTGCAAATTATGATGTGGAGGCTTCCAACGGACATGTGCGTGATTTCCCCAAAAGTCAGTTTGGAATTGATGTAGAACATGATTTCGAACCTAAATATATTACCATTCGCGGAAAAGGAGAGCTTCTTGCCAAATTACGTAAGTCTGCAAAAAAAGCAGATAAGATTTATCTGGCAACTGACCCTGACCGTGAGGGAGAGGCAATCTCCTGGCATCTGATGCAGGCGTTAAAGGAAGATCCGAAAAAAATGCACAGGATTACTTTTAATGAAATCACTAAAACTGCAGTAAAGGCTTCTATTAAACAGGCCAGAGATCTGGATATGGACCTGGTAGATGCACAGCAGGCCAGACGTATGCTGGATCGAATGGTAGGTTATACAATAAGTCCACTTCTCTGGGCAAAGGTTAAGAGAGGGTTAAGTGCAGGCCGTGTACAGTCTGTGGCTCTCCGTATCATCTGTGACAGAGAAGAGGAAATCAATGCGTTTATTCCTGAAGAGTACTGGAGTCTGGACGGAGAATTTCAGGTGCAGGGTGAGAAAAAACCTCTGCAGGCTAAATTTTATGGTACAGATAAGAAGATGAATATTCATAATAAGCAGGAAATGGATGAACTTCTTGCTGCTCTTCAGAATCAGGAATATGAGATTACGGAAGTGAAAAAGGGAGAGAGAACCAAGAATGCACCTCTTCCATTTACCACCAGTACACTGCAGCAGGAAGCAGCCAAGACACTGAACTTTTCTACTCAGAAAACCATGCGTCTTGCTCAGCAGTTATATGAGGGTGTTGATATTAAAGGAAGCGGTACAGTAGGTGTGATCTCTTATCTGCGTACGGATTCTACACGAATTTCCGAGGAAGCGGATACTGCGGCAAGAGAATATATCACTGCCCAGTATGGAGAGAATTACGTATCAAAAACAGAGAAGTCTGTTAAGAAGGGACAGAAAATACAGGATGCTCATGAAGCAATCCGTCCTACAGATATCAGCCGGACTCCGGTGCTTCTGAAGGAATCCTTGTCCAGGGATCAGTTCAGGCTTTACCAGCTGATCTGGAGACGATTTGCAGCCAGCCGTATGGCTCCTGCAAAATATGAAACTACCTCTGTCAAAATAGGAGCAGGTGATTATACTTTTACAGTAGCTGCCTCTAAAATTGTTTTTGATGGATTTATGTCGGTCTATACAGACGAGGAAGACCAGAAAAAAGGAAACGTACTGAATCAGAGCCTGGAAAAAGGAATGAAGCTTACTCTGAAGGAATTGAAACCGGAGCAGCATTTTACACAGCCGCCGGCTCATTATACAGAGGCCTCTCTGGTAAAAACCATGGAAGAGCTTGGAATCGGCCGTCCCAGTACCTATGCCCCCACAATTACCACGATCATCAGCCGTCGCTATGTAGCGAAGGAACAGAAAAATTTATATGTTACAGAGCTGGGAGAGGTGGTAAACAGTATTATGAAGCAGGCTTTCCCAAGTATTGTAGATGTGAATTTTACAGCTACCATGGAGGGATTGCTGGACTGCGTAGCAGCAGGGACTGTAAAGTGGAAGACAGTTGTGAGCAACTTCTATCCGGACCTGAAGAGAGACGTGGATGAGGCTGAGAAGGAACTGGAAAAGGTGGAGATCCAGGATGAAGTTACTGATGTGGTCTGCGATAATTGCGGCAGGAACATGGTGATCAAATACGGTCCTCACGGACGATTCCTGGCATGCCCCGGATTTCCGGAATGTAGAAATACAAAGCCATATTATGAAAAAATCGGTGTTCTCTGTCCGAAATGTGGTAAGGAAGTCGTTTTGAAGAAAACGAAAAAAGGACGAAAATATTATGGATGTGAGAATAATCCGGAATGTGATTTTATGTCCTGGCAGAAGCCGTCCAAAAAGAAATGTCCAAAATGCGGAAGCTATATGGTAGAAAAGGGAAGCAAGCTTGTCTGCAGCCAGGAAACCTGTGGCTATGTAGAAGAAAAAACACAGGACTGACCGCGGAAAAAGAGAGTAGTCTGTAAAAAAGAAAGCTTAGGAAACAGGATTCTGTAAATCTGCAGAATTCTGTTTTTTTACGCTTTTTAACTTTAATATCAGATAATCTATACCATAGGGGAAAATGTATTTGTTGAATAATATTTGGAAAAGAAATCTATTTTCAGAAAAGCAAAAATAAAATGAAAAATAGTAAAATTTATCTTGTAATTTTCAATCAAAACGTGTAGTATTAGACTATAAATATATGATTAACCATAACAAAGGCGAAAGGAGGACAATATGAGCGTTCAGTTGCTGGATAAAACAAGAAAGATCAATAAGCTTCTGCACAACAGCAGCTCTAGCAAGGTGGTGTTCAATGATATCTGTCAGGTACTGATGGAGACCTTGAGTTCCAATATTCTGGTACTCAGTAAGAAAGGTAAGGTTCTGGGCGTCAGTTTGTGTCCGGGTGTTGATGAGATTACTGAGCTGATAGAGGATAAGGTTGGCGGATATGTAGATACTTTATTAAATGAGAGATTTCTGGGAGTTTTATCAACGAAAGAGAATGTAAATCTGCAGACACTTGGCTTTGAGCATGTGTCAAACAGCTATCAGGGGATTATTAATCCTATTGATATTGCAGGCGAGCGTCTGGGAACTGTATTTATGTATCGGTTTGACAGACCTTATGATATTGAGGACATCATTGTCAGTGAGTACGGTACCACGGTCGTAGGACTGGAGATGATGCGCGCAGTTCATGAGGAGAACGCAGAGGAAGACAGAAAACAGCAGGTTGTGAAATCTGCATTTAATACCTTGTCCTTCTCAGAACTGGAGGCGATTATCCATATTTTTGATGAGCTTGACGGAGATGAGGGAATCCTGGTAGCCAGTAAGATTGCTGACCGGGTGGGAATCACAAGGTCTGTGATCGTTAATGCTCTCAGAAAATTTGAAAGTGCAGGTGTGATCGAATCCAGATCCTCAGGTATGAAGGGAACCTATATAAAGGTTCTCAATGAAGTGATCTTTGATGAGCTGGAGGAGATCAAGGCTCAGAGAAACAAGAAAGGCTGATGGCATCAGATAAGCCGGAAGAGAATATATGTTAAATTTTAAGACTGCCTTTTATCCTTAAATAATATAGGATAGAGGGCAGTCTTTATCATTGTATAGCAGTTCTATCGCTGTAAACCTGGCAGGCGAATTCCCTCATTTGGATAAAATAATTTGGAAATTAAGAAAAAGATAGAAAAAGCGAGTATAAATTAGAAAAAACGAGTATATATTGAATTATACAATACTCAGTGAAGTTGCGAATTTTACTTGTTTTCAATATTATATGGACAGTGATTAGCACTCGAAGTAAATGAGTGCTAGCAGAAATCGGCAGGATATGACAAAGAGCCGAGACAGTTACCGGATATTTTGCAATAACGGAAAGAGTACGGTAGCAGGAAAGTTTTAGTTGGAGAATAAAGGAGGATATAGATCATGACATTAGTACCTTTAGGTGACAGAGTTGTATTAAAACAGGTTGAAGCAGAAGAAACAACAAAATCCGGAATCGTTCTTCCGGGACAGGCACAGGAGAAACCACAGCAGGCAGAAGTTGTAGCTGTAGGACCTGGCGGAGTTGTTGATGGCAAAGAAGTAAAAATGGAAGTAGCTGTAGGTGATAAAGTTATCTATTCCAAATATTCAGGAACAGAAGTAAAAATGGACGGCACAGAGTATATCATTGTAAAACAGAATGATATTCTTGCAATTGTTAAATAATCAGAGTTTAAACAGGAGGTCATATTATCATGGCAAAAGAAATTAAATTCGGCGCAGAAGCCAGAGCAGCTCTTGAAGCTGGTGTAAATAAATTAGCTGATACAGTAAGAGTAACATTAGGACCGAAAGGAAGAAACGTAGTTCTTGACAAACCATACGGAGCTCCGCTTATCACAAACGACGGTGTTACAATCGCAAAAGAAATCGAACTGGAAGACGGATTTGAAAACATGGGCGCACAGCTGATCAAAGAAGTTGCTTCCAAAACAAACGATGTAGCAGGTGATGGTACAACAACAGCTACTGTTCTTGCACAGGCTATGGTTCACGAAGGAATGAGAAACCTGGCAGCAGGCGCTAACCCGATCATCCTCAGAAAAGGTATGAAGAAAGCTACAGATGTAGCTGTAGAAGCAATCAAGAACATGAGCCAGACAATCAGCGGCAAGAAACAGATCGCAAACGTTGCATCTATTTCCGCAAGCGATGAGACTGTTGGACAGTTAGTAGCAGATGCTATGGAAAAAGTTTCCAAAGACGGCGTTATCACAGTAGAAGAATCCAAGACAATGCACACAGAACTTGACCTTGTAGAAGGTATGCAGTTCGATCGTGGATATGTATCCGCATATATGTCAACAGATATGGAAAAAATGGAAGCAAATCTGGAAGATCCATATATCCTGATCACAGACAAGAAGATCAGCAATATCCAGGAAATTCTTCCATTACTGGAGCAGGTTGTTCAGGCAGGCGCAAAACTTCTCATCATCGCTGAGGATGTAGAGGGTGAAGCTCTTACAACTCTTATTGTAAACAAATTAAGAGGAACCTTCCAGGTAGTAGCTGTAAAAGCTCCTGGATATGGCGACAGAAGAAAAGAAATGCTTCAGGATATTGCAATCCTTACAGGCGGACAGGTAATCTCCGAAGAACTTGGTCTGGAACTGAAAGAAACAACTATGGCTCAGTTAGGACGTGCAAAATCCGTTAAAGTTGCAAAAGAAAATACAGTTATCGTTGATGGTATGGGCGACAAAGAAGCAATCGCAAACCGTGTTGCACAGATCCGTGGACAGATTGAAGAAACAAAATCTGAATTTGATAAAGAAAAATTACAGGAAAGACTTGCAAAACTGGCTGGTGGCGTAGCTGTTATCCGTGTTGGTGCTTCCACTGAGACAGAAATGAAAGAAGCAAAACTTCGTCTGGAAGATGCTCTTGCAGCAACAAGAGCAGCTGTAGAAGAAGGTATTATCGCAGGTGGCGGATCTGCTTACATCCACGCATCCAAAGAAGTTGCAAAACTTGCAGCAACTCTGGAAGGTGATGAGAAGACAGGTGCAAACATTATCCTGAAAGCTCTGGAAGCTCCTCTGTTCCGCATTGCAGCAAATGCAGGACTGGAAGGCTCTGTAATCATTAATAAAGTAAGAGAATCTGAACCAGGAATCGGTTTCGATGCTCTTAATGAGAAATATGTAGACATGGTAGGTGAAGGTATCCTTGACCCTGCAAAGGTTACAAGAAGTGCCCTTCAGAACGCTACAAGTGTTGCATCTACATTACTGACAACAGAATCTGCTGTTGCAATTATCAAAGAAGACACACCAGCACCGGCTGCTAACCCGGGAATGGGAATGATGTAATCCACAAAGAGCGTGGTCTAAACAATATAAACCACAGTAAAGGGAATCATCGTCATAGACGTTGGTTCCCTTTTATGGTATAATGCCTAATAAAATAATCCGGAAGACCGGAAAAATAAGAAAAGGAGTGATAAGGATGAGTGATCTTTATTCAGAATTGCTGGTAAAGAAAGAAAGCACAGCAAAAGACGGCATCATGAAATATGGATTGATCGTGCTGACTGCACTGGCAGTTTTGGCAGGAATTTTTGTTAATCCGTTGATTCTGCTGGCTGCAGTGGTACTGGGAATTGCATGTTATTTTGTAATCCCGAAGACAGATGTGGAGTATGAATATCTGTTTGTGAACGGAGAGTTTGACATTGATATGGTTATGGCAAAGTCAAAGAGAAAGAGGGTAAAAAGCTTCAATCTCTCTGAGGCAGATCTGGTGGCACCGTTAAATTCCCACAGAATGGACTATTATAATGGGAACCAGAACATGAAAGTTCTTGACTATTCATCAGGAAATCCACAGCATAAACGTTTTGGTGTGATCACCAGACTGGACAATGCTACATGTAAGATTATTCTGGAGCCGGATGAGGCTCTTGCCCAGGCAATGAAAAAAACTGCACCAAGCAAAGTATTTTTGGATTGACACGCTAACTAATTTTTGTTACACTTGATAAAAATAAAGGGCCAGTTACTGGTTCCTTATTTTTATTTTCTATTTAGCAAGGCCCTTTCGGGCTAAAGTTTTTTCTATACTTACTAATTTCACATACGCAAGGGAGGAAATGCAATGGGTACTATCATTGGTGAAGGTATTACTTTTGATGACGTCCTGTTAGTTCCGGCTTATTCAAAAGTAATTCCGAATCAGGTAGATGTCACAACGTACTTAACGAAAAAGATCAAACTGAACATTCCCATGATGAGCGCAGGAATGGATACAGTTACCGAACATCGTATGGCAATTGCCATGGCAAGACAGGGTGGTATTGGTATCATTCACAAAAATATGTCCATCGAGGCACAGGCAGAAGAGGTAGATAAGGTAAAACGTTCTGAGAACGGTGTTATCACAGATCCTTTCTATTTATCCCCTGAGCATACATTGAAAGATGCAGATGAGCTTATGGCAAAATTCCGTATCTCCGGTGTACCGATCACAGAGGGCAGAAAGCTTGTTGGTATCATTACAAACCGAGATCTGAAGTTTGAGACAGATTTTACCAAGAAGATCAAAGAGTGCATGACTTCTGAGGGACTGATCACAGCCAAAGAAGGGATCACTCTGGAAGAGGCAAAGAAAATCCTTGCCAAATCCCGTAAAGAGAAATTACCCATTGTAGATGATGATTTTAATTTAAAAGGCCTGATCACAATCAAGGATATTGAAAAGCAGATCAAATATCCTCTGGCTGCCAAAGATGAGCAGGGACGTCTGCTTTGCGGTGCAGCAGTGGGAATCACAGCCAATGTACTTGCACGTGTAGATGCGCTGGTGAAGGCATCTGTAGATGTAATTGTAATTGATTCTGCACATGGTCATTCAGAGAATATTCTGAAGGCTGTCCGTGAAATCAAAGCTGCATATCCGGATCTTCAGGTAATTGCAGGTAATGTAGCTACAGGAGCAGCTACCAAGGCTCTGATCGATGCTGGTGTAGATGCAGTTAAGGTTGGTATAGGACCTGGCTCCATCTGTACTACCCGTGTAGTTGCTGGTATTGGTGTACCGCAGATCACAGCAGTTATGGATTGCTATGAGGTTGCCAACCGTTATGGAATCCCGATCATTGCGGATGGTGGTATCAAATATTCCGGAGATGTTACCAAGGCAATTGCAGCTGGTGCAAATGTATGTATGATGGGAAGTATCTTCGCAGGCTGCGATGAGAGCCCGGGAACTTTTGAACTGTACCAGGGACGTAAATATAAAGTATATCGTGGTATGGGATCTATTGCTGCTATGGAGAACGGCAGTAAGGATCGTTATTTCCAGGAAAATGCCAAGAAGCTTGTTCCGGAAGGTGTAGAGGGACGTGTTGCATATAAAGGACATGTAGAGGATACTGTATTCCAGCTTATGGGCGGTCTTCGTTCAGGTATGGGATATTGCGGCGCAGAGAATATTGAGACTCTTAAGACTACAGGTAAGTTTATCAAGATTTCCGCTGCTTCTCTGAAGGAATCTCATCCACATGATATTCATATCACCAAAGAAGCTCCAAACTACAGTGTAGATGATAAATAAATAATGAATGATACCCCGGAGGTCCTGTGGATCTGCCGGGGTATTTTTGTGGAATTACTGGCTTTGATAGTGAAAAGAAAGGAATTCAATGGTATAATAGAAAAAACGAATTCCAGGAAATGGGTGGCAGAGAAAAGCTATGATACAAAAGAATCGGATCGGCAGAAAAAGTACCGGATCTGCGAAAACAAAGAGAAAATCAGTTTCAAAATCAAAAACAATTTCAAAATCAAAAACCAGTGCTGCGCACAGAAAAACATCTGCCGGGAGATCAGGGAAAAACAGCAGAGTCCGACAGAGAAATCTGAGAATGCTTTTAATCTGTATTGTCCTGATGGTAGGAGTAAGTATAGGATGCTGGTATGGAATAAACTATATGCAGGAGAGAGAAAGAAAAGAACAGGAGGTACTTCTGGAGCAGGAAAATTCAGGAAGCGGTCCTGAGCAGTGGCAGAAAGAAGGGGCTCCCTATATCGATGTGGAGCTGCTGACTCCCAATGAATATTCCAGACCGCAGATTCCTATCGAAAGCGTAAAATATATTGCAATTCACTATACTGCGAACCCAGGGGCAACAGCAATGGCCAACAGAAATTATTTTGAGAATCTGGCAAATACACATGAGACAAAGGTAAGCAGTCATTTTGTCATTGGCCTTGATGGAGAGGTGGTACAGTGCATTCCTACATCGGAGATGTCTTATGCGACAAACTCCCGTAATGTGGATACCGTATCCATCGAATGCTGTCACCAGGATGAAACAGGAAAATTCAATGATGCAACCTATGATTCGGCTGTAAAACTGACAGCATGGTTGTGTGTACGATTCGGACTTACTTCTGAAAATGTGATCCGTCATTATGATGTGACAGGAAAGAACTGTCCAAAATATTATGTGGAGAATCCGGATGCATGGATTCAGATGAAGGCAGATATTGCTTCTCAGATTGATGTTGATTATAAATTAAAGAATACTCAGTAATGGTATATACTATTGTTTTTGAAAAAAAGCAGGAAACAAAAAAATTGCCTTGAAATCTGCAAAGAAGTATTGTACTATAATAACAGCGTGTGAGTTTTCACAACAGTACCTGCATGACTGGCGGAAGTAGGATTACCTACAGGGAGTGCAGTGTGTATATGTGCCGACCGCCTGGGCAGCCTGGAAATTATTCAATGAATAAATAGGTTTCCCAGGCTTTTTTTAACCTTATTTTTAAC
>CAKRYE010000029.1 GCA_934426285.1 uncultured Blautia sp. | reverse complement strand
TGTGCGTTTAGCTCAGCTGGATAGAGCGTTTGGCTACGGACCAAAAGGCCGGGGGTTCGAATCCTCTAACGCACGCTAATAAAAACTAAGACAGTGCATATGCACTGTCTTAGTTTTTATTCGAGTCCGGGTCGGACTCGAATGGGTTCGATCTACGCTTCGCTCCGGTCGTTGCTAAACGCGTGCCACTGGCACGCAGCAACCTCTAACGCACGTAAAACCGCTAGAAATCAAGGTTTCTAGCGGTTATTTTTTTACTTGACAAGGCTACTTGACCCTTTGGTTAGTTCCGATCGCATAGCCCCGGGAGTAATCATTAGGAGACGAGATTTTATATTGAATGTGATTAAGTAAAGAGCGATCATTTCGATTGTCTTCAGAAATTGTAATGATTTCTACCGTTGGGTGATTTACAATTTCAGGCCAGAAAGATTCTGCAGGTTCCTGCAATACCCCTAAAATGGGAGTCTGCCCGTCCAAAAGGTTTAGGATTTTTTTTCGAAATAAAGCAGCGTCTGCTTCATGTGGACCAAGTTCATCCATAACAATTAAAGAGCAGTCAGAACACATGGAAAGAATATTGCATCCAAGACGATCAAAGGTATCGGCAGTGTGTTCATCTGTTTTTCCGCATAAAAACAAAAGATTAGATTCGTTTGGAAGCTCCTTCTCTTTTAGATGGTACATATGAACTGAATACTGATCCTTCAGATAGTCTTTTGTGCGGACAGTCAGGAATCCATCAGCGGTTTTCTTATAATCGTCTAATATCTTTTGAATCAATGTAGATTTTCCAATATGTTTTTTGCCAGTTAAAAATATATGTTGAGTCATAGTAAAGTTCCATTTCATTTTATAATAGTTCCATAATCAGGTCGCATTGTTTTGTTTCGAACATCCCAGAGAATTCTTCCATAAGTGGAATCAGTTATTTCCTTGATCTGTCCATCTTTGTTTAAGTGAGATTGAATCCAGTGCATGATTTTATTTGCATTTTCCTGTGTATGTTCTTCAGAAGGAAGCATGTATTCCATAAGGAAATCAATATATTGTTCATCCGGAGTTACCCAGGTTTCACGATGGAGTTTTTCATAGCTTGTTTCAGGATTATATCCAAGAAGAAATAATACATTGAAAAGAGAGAAAAACCATCGCCCATTCCATTGGGGTGCTGTTTGTTTGTCAAATACTTCCTGCAAGATCTGTTCTCTGAGTGAATTTCGTCTGTCAAGATGCGTGATATTACAGCACCATGCCCTGCTCATTTCTATAGATTTTATCAGTCCGTCCATATTGTGGATCGCAGGTGTCATGGAACTGAATACCAAATCAAATGCATGCTTATATTCCGATTTATCAATATCTAATGTCTGAAAATTACATGTATAGAGTATAGCGTTATTTAAGCCTTCATTTTGGATATGTTCCATTCCGTGTTTAACCATTTTATCAGAAATATCCAGCCCCACTACTTTGTGTACATATCTGGCAAATGCAGCAGCAAATCGTCCGGGACCGCATCCAATATCTGCAACGTCATAATTTTTTTCAAGAAGTCCTTTGGAATTCAGGTAGTTTATTGCGCTGATGACACGTTCGTCACCTTTTTCTTTCTTTTTGCGTGCGTCTTCCCAAAACTCTGCACGTTTATTCCATCTTTCTATAGCCCGCTCAGGTAATTCTGCAGGCTGAGATTCCTGCAGAGAAATAAAATAATCCAATATAGAGTCCATGTATCATTCCTCCTGAAATGTTTTTGCTGATCTGTTTACCGGTAAACAGATCGTTCGTTCACAGCCATAACGGTCGTGTGTGGTTATCACATCCATTTCAATATCGTAAACAGATTGTAAGGCTTCAGATGTAATGATTTCTTTGGGAGAACCGAATCCCATAACCTTTCCGGATTTCATGAGAAGAACTTTGTTTCCCACAGAAAAGGGATGCTCAGGACTATGTGTTGACATAATAATGCAATATCCCTGGTTGGCCAGCCCTGAAATTACTTCCATGAGAAGCTGATGATTTGCATAATCCAGATTGGCGGCTGGCTCGTCCATGATGAAGATTTTTGCAGACTGACAGATTGCACGGGCAATTAAAACCAATTGCCTTTGTCCTCCGCTTAAGGAAGTATATTTCCTGTTAGCAAGAGGCAGGGCATTTACTTTCTCCAAGGCAGCAAAAGCTGCTTCCTGATCAGGCTCTTTTGGGGTTTCAAATGCGGAGAAATGAGAAGCACGCCCCATAATTACCATATCAAGAACTGTATAGGCAAATACAGGGGAATGATATTGGGGAATATATGCAATCATATTTGCCAGTGTTTTGGTTGTAAAGTCACTAATATTTTTTCCGGCTATCTTTATTTTTCCATTAGAAACAGGAAGGGAACCTAATATCATGCGGAACAGAGTGGTCTTTCCGCAGCCATTAGGACCAAGCAGACAAAGCACATCACCATAGTCTGCGCTACAGCTGATACCTTTTAAAATATCACCATTGCCGTAACCGCCAAAAACATTTTCAATTTCCAGAAGCATATAATTACGCGCGCTCCTTTCGTTTGATGATAAGATAGATAAAGAAGGGGGCGCCCATGATACTTGTGACAACGCCAAGTGGAAGTTCCATGGACAAAAGGGAACGGGAAATATCATCAACAAGTATCAGGTATCCGCCACCAAGGATCGCACTTGCAGGTATCAGCCTTCTGTAATCAACGCCAACCAGTGCACGTGCCAGATGGGGGATCATTAGCCCGACCCATCCGATCAATCCTCCAAGACAGACTGCAGCGGCGCTGAGTAATGTGGAAGCGACTATAAAAATCAGACGATATTTACGCACATTGATTCCTAAACTTTTGGCTTCTTCTTCATCCAAAGTCAGCAGATTGATCTGCCATCGAAAAATAAAAATCAGACTTAATCCAATGATCATTGGAAGAACACTCCAGGAAAAGGATTTGGTTGTGGTTTTGGTTAAGCTGCCCATAAGCCAGAAAGTAATTTGCTGGAGAACATCATTGGGGTCTGCCACATATTTGATCATTGTGACACCGGCATTGCAGAGCGACATGATCATAGTTCCGGTCAGAACAAGACTGAGAGTCTGGGAATGTGCGGTTTTTCGGCTGATAAGATAGGATGCGGCTACTGCGGCCACACCACCTGCAAAAGCAGAAAGCTGAATCATCCAGTTGGAAGCTCCGTTTAAAATTGCAAAAGCAGCTCCGAGACTTGCACCGGAAGAAACTCCAAGGATATCCGGAGATACCAGTGGATTGCGAAACATTCCCTGATAGGTTGCACCTGCTACCGAAAGGGAAGCACCAATAAATAAAGCAGACAGAATACGGGGCAGACGGATATTCCAGAATATGGTAACTGCCTGTGGTAAAATATCTCCTTTAAAACCAAATTTTGATAAAAATGCATTTAGTACCTGTACTGGCGTAAGCGGATAATATCCTACCCAGAATGAGAGTACTATAATGATAAACAAAAGTGCCAGCATAACCGTCAACAGCAGAACATATCGTCTTTGTCGGGCAGCGGCGGCGTTTTTTTCATTAGCTGTCAGATTCATAATCATTCATCCTTGTAACTTGACTAACCAAATTTGCAGTGTTATACTCAGAAAAACCGAATTGTTTTTAAAAACTATTCGCATATACATTATAATACTTAAAAATTGTATAGTCAATTTCAATAAGCGTCAATTATGAGTAATGCGGAGAAAAGAAAGGAGAAAGTTTATGAAAAAGCACAGACAACTTTTGGCTCTGCTTATATGTCTGGTGATGTCAGTCAGTCTTTTAACAGGATATTTTGAAACGAAGGCTGCTACTGAAGAGCCGGCGCAGAGTGGGGAGCAGGATGCCACGCAGGAAACTGCTGAAACCCGTGAGATCACAGACATGGCAGGAAGAAAAGTAACGGTCCCTGCAGCAGAAAATATTGAATCTGTTTTTTCAGCAGGTCCGGTAGCTGCAATTTTTCTGTATATGGTTGCACCGGATAAGCTTCTTGGGTGGAATTATGAACTGAATGATGTTGAGAAATCTATTATTCTGGAAAAATATCAGGATCTTCCTAATTTTGGAATGGGTGATGCTGTCAATTATGAAGCAGTGATTGCTGCCAATCCTACAATTGCTATTAATAGTGGAAAGATTAATGATACAATGGTTTCTGATTGCGATGCGTTATCAGAAAGCCTTGGAATTCCGGTTGTTGCAGTAGACAATGAGCTTAATAATTCTGCGGAAGCTTTTCGTTTTATGGGCGAACTTCTTGGCGTAGAAGATCATGCAGAAGAGCTTGCTCAGTATGCGGAGCAGGTATTTACTGATATTAATGCACTTTCAGATATTCCAGAAGAAAAGAAAGTCAGTGTATACTTCGGTAATGGAGAGGATTCACTGGAAACTGCACCCAGGGGATCCCAGCATGCACAGATTCTTGATGCCATCAATGCAGTCAATGTTGCAGATCTGGAATTGGGAGATGGATCTCGTGTTCAGATTTCAGCAGAACAGCTTCTTGCATGGGATCCGGATGTGATTGTTGTAAATGGTGAACCAAAGGCAGATAAAAGCGGAAATTCAGCAGTAGAAGATATCCTGAGCAATCCGGATTATGCTTCATTAAAAGCAGTACAGGACCAAAAGGTTTATGGAACTCCTAATGCACCGTTTAGCTGGGTGGATCGTCCGGCAGGACCAAATCGTCTGATCGGTATGCGATGGTTCTCAGCATTGATTTATCCGGAATATATTAAATGTGATATCAATGAAGAAATACATAAATTTTTCGATCTTTTTTATCATGTTGATCTGTCCGATGAACAGTTGGAAAATGTTCTGAAAGGAACTTTATAAAGGTTAGGCATGGACGTGGAAAAGGGCTATACAATAAATAAATGAAAAAGAAACGCTGGTTCCGGTAAATACCGGTTCCGGCGTTTCTTTTTATAATTTTCGGATCATTGCGCTTCCATGCAGATCGCATACAGGATCTGCAAACAGATGGTTTTTCAGACAGAATTCCTCGACCGCTTTTCGACATCCGGAAAACTGTGTACTGTACACATCGTGGATCAGGAGAACTCCTCCGGTGGCCAGGCGTTCATAGAACAGAGGAAGTGCAGCAGCAGTTGGAGCATAGAGATCTGCGTCCAGAGATACAAAACAGAATGTTTCATCTGTGACATCGGAAAAGGTATCCGGAAACCATCCTTTGTGGATTACAGTATGTGTAGGATCAGGCATAACATGAAGAACAGAGTCAATATCAGTAGAAGAAAAATCACCTGTTTTGGCACGGGACAGATTACCGGAGGCTTCTATTGTGATATCCTTTTCTGAAAAGCCCTCAAAAGTATCAAAAAGATGGATTTTTCGGTCTGGAAAGGCTGCACTGATCAGGGAAGAAAATTCACCTCGAAAAACACCTAGTTCTGCAACATTTCCCGGAATATCCAATTGATAGATCTGCTCAGATAAAAGACGCATAACAGCAACCCGTGCGTCAAACATGCGAAGGACGGAGGGATCGCGAAAAGGTCCGTGATAACCCAAGTTTTCCATCTGTTTTATCATAGAATTGCGCCGTTCTTCATCCAGAACTCCCAGGATGACCAGATCCGGGAGAAGTGCTGCTGCAGTATCCGGAGAACAGACTGGAATATTTCCAATATATGATCCGTGTTTATGGGGGTCATTATCAGCAAAGCACAGGAGCTGACAGGGACTGCTGAGAAGTCTTGCGGTCATTTGTCCAATTTGTCCGGCACCAAATATTACAGTTTTATATACTGATTTTGCCATCATTTTGATGTAGCCTTTCTGTCAGCGCGAACCTGGATCATCTGTCCTATGATGGAGATGGCGATTTCAGCCGGTGTTTCTGCTTTGATCTCCAGTCCTATAGGTGAAATGATACGGTTTAAATCTTGTTCATTAATGTTGTATTCTTCAATCAGACGGCGAAATACAGCAGCTTTTTTTGCACGGCTTCCAATGACGCCTATATAACATGCAGGTGTAGCGAGAAGCTGTGCCTGTACAATGGTATCATAGGAATGTCCACGTGTCATGACGCAGCAATAATCAGCAGCTGTAATAGAAACATACTGGTCCAGATGGTTGAAATCACAAAGTATTGTTTCAACTGCTCCTGGGAAAAGAGCAGGATTTGTAAATTCCGGCCGGTCATCCAGGACAACACAGCGAAAATCAACGCTTGCAAGGATTGGGACAAGCTTTTGTGAGACATGTCCACCGCCGAATACATAGACAGTTCCTGAGGTTCCAATCTGTTCAGAAAACAGATCATAATCTTCACTGTGATATCGGTGTGGCTTTGCAGACAAAGAAGATAATACAGAAGAAGGAACATTGGCAGTTCCGATGAGACCGCATGCAGGACTGTAGAGGCTCACACCGGAGGTGGTGAGAAGATCGCAGATCAGCCAGAAATCTTTTCGCTCTTCATAGAATTTTTCAGCAGTTTCCGTGATTTCCATAATAATCGGATCGTTATGATCAAGATACTGGAAAAAGGCCGTAACATCACCACCACAGATCATACCAATATTTTCAACATCTTTATGATTCAGTCGGAATTCATGCTCGCAGGATTCCTTTTTTTCAAGAATATCCAATGCCATACATTCAGCACGATATTCTACAGCTCCACCTCCGATGGTTCCGGAAATTCTGCCGTTTTTTCCGACCAGCATGCGGGAACCGGCACCTCTTGGTGTAGACCCTGAGGATGCTGTAATGGAAACAAGTACAAGATCGTTTCCCTCCAGGAATTGTTGTTTTATTGTCTGAAATAATGTTCTCATATAATAAAATACCTCCTAACTAAATTAAGTGATTTTTCTGCTCCAGTTGTGTCTGTCTGCCTGAACTAAAGCGTGATATGGCAGAGTGATTGTATCATGTCCTGCAGTTTGCGGGCTTGTTCTAACTGCTGCTCATGAGCTTTGCGAGCTTCCGGACTTTTGCATTTACTCATGCTGCCGGCAAATCTTTTTTCTATGGTTACACGCTGTGTTTCCTGAATCAGTTTATCAGCCAGAAATACAATAGCTGCTTCATCCAGCATGGCGTCCAGCAGACCATGGTGCTGTGAAATGATCTGGCTGATCTCAGGATAACCTAACTGTAAGAAAAGTTCACCGCCTGTTTTCGTGTGATGCCTCTGAAGTCTGGCAATATCATGCAGAAGTGCACCGGAGCGAACAAGCTTCTGGTCAAAGATATAACCATTGGATTCCAGAATATTGCATAAATAACAGGCAAGTTCAGTAACAGCATCACTGTGAGCTTGTACATGACAGGGCAGAGAAACAGCATCGCGAAGCCTGAGACATAGCCCGTCATTTAATTCAGGATGAGGCAGTATATAACTGGGATCAGAGAAAGAAATATTATTTTTTTCATTCACTTCCAGATGATAGTAAGAGCCGCAGGGCAGACGAAACCGCTGCCTGCTGTACATATCAGAATGTAATGCATGTAAATAAGAAGAGATTACATCTGTATGAGTTACCACTGCAATATCACCTTCAGAAGCGCAAAGAATCTTATGAACTGCCTGCGAAAAGCGAAAACCAGATGCAGCAGGAGTTTCTGCTCCCGGGATCGGATGATCAGGGTTATTCCCACGCGCTTTATAAATGTCCGGCCATCTCTGGCGTATTTCATCAAAAGAAAGGCCATCCCATTCTCCCAGATTTCGTTCTGACAGATCAGAAACAATGATATGTGGAAGCTCAGGTGCCATATGGCCTGCTGTCTCAACAGCTCTTAACAAAGGACTGCAGTATACCCCCGATATTTTATCGGGTAATTCTTCGTTAAGAAGGACTGCCTGCAGATGTCCAAGCATGGATAGAGAGAAATCTGTCTGTCCTACACAGTAAGAATGTTCATCCGGATACTGTGGTTTTCCATGCCGGACCAGATAAAGGTTACGCATTTAAAAACCCTCCGAAACATTCTTCAAATATTTTTTTTGAACAGGAACGTGTTTCTTCTGAAAAACGGGCATATCGTTTCAGAAATTCTTCGCCGTATGGTGTCAGTTCGCTATGGCTTCCCCTTGTACCGCCCTGGCTTCTGATGATCAGAGGTTCATGAAGCTGTGATTCCAGGGTATGGATCAGGTTCCAGCTGGTAGAATAGGAAATGTGCATGCGCTCACAGGCATCGCGGACAGATCCTGTTTCATGGATCAGTGTAAGCAGCGAATAGAGTTTTTCATCAAAAAAAACTTTTTCCCGGGCTAGCTGAATATGGATTTCAGAACGGATCAGGCTCTGGTTGTGTATGCGGAGAAGTTCAGCATAATCCTCTGGTGTATCAGCATCATGAATAATACCGGGATCCTTTACATTAAGATAATACATGGGTTCCCCGCAGTTATCCACAGCACCTTTAAGTCCTGATTTTCCGTCATCACTTAGGATGGAATCAATCAGTGTGGAACGGATCAGAATGGGATGACCGGGATTGCCATTACAGACCGGAGTTACAAGGGGACGCCCCAGAGAGAGCATTTGAGTGACTGTCTGGGCTGTGAACAGCGGAACATCAACAGGTGTAAAGAGTACCGTATCCACTTTGTCTTTCAGATACTCAAGTCCGATTCGGACAGAATCAAACATATGAGTGTTTGCATAGTTCTCATTTCGAAGAAAGACTACATTGTTGGAAGCCAGGTGGCATTCCAGAACATCTGCATGATATCCGGTTACCACTACTACTTTGGAGATTCCGGCCTGCCGGAAATTATTGATCACGCGCTGTGCGATGGAAATGGAGCCAAGCTGAAGCATGGGTTTAAAGTCTCCCATTCGTGATGATTTCCCCGCAGCCACGATGAGGGCGCCTGTCTGCATTCAGATACCTCCTTCTTTCAATGATATTATACAAATTTGATGTTATTATAACATACAAAAGAATAAAAATAGTTAAAATTTTAAATAAATCAAAATAAAATTGTCTGGAATATATAAAATAGCCAACTATTAATTATTTGCAATTTGTATAATTGTGCAAAATTATGGTAGTATGGATATATAAAATAACGTGGACAGGAGAACTTTTTTATGGATAAGATTTTTGAGATTACCGCAAAAGAAGTTACTGTACAGGTAAAAGATGAGCGTACAGGGGTTGTATATAGCCGGACGCTTCCCATCGATTATTATGAGAATGCAAATGTTTTAAAGCTCAGCGGTGAGAATCTGGACGGGAGCAGCTCTTCCATTGTTTTCTATTCCGCCAGAGGAATAGAGAGACTGAAAGATCTGACAGGCAGGGGAGCTGACCATGATTCGTGCGGAACACATAAGCCTGAAGATCAGTAAGATTGAAATGAATTTTTTTAAAAGGAGGAATGGGACATGATTAAAAAGACATTGAAGATTAATGGTGTTGAGAGAATACTTATTCTTGATAAGGATGAGACACTGGCGCAGGTGCTCCGTGATCACCTTCTTCTTACAGGATGTAAGATTGGCTGCGGTGAAGGTCACTGTGGAGCCTGTAATGTTATTATGAACGGAAAAGTCACAAGATCCTGTATTTACAAGATGAGCCGTGTTCCCGACCATGCAGAAATTACAACCATTGAAGGTGTGGGAACACTTTCTGATATGCATCCGATCCAGGTAGCATGGATGGCATATGGATGCGCACAGTGCGGTTTCTGTTCACCGGGATTTATTATTTCAGCAAAAGTGCTTCTGGACAATAACCCAAGTCCTACCCGTGAGGAGGTAAGAGACTGGTTTAACAAACAGCGTAACCTCTGCCGTTGTACAGGCTATAAGCCGCTGATCGATGCTACTATGGCAGCAGCAGCAGTTATGCGCGGCGAGATGACAAAGGAAGACCTTGTGTTCAAACAGACAGGTGATTCTATTGTTGGAACAAATTATATCCGTCCGTCAGCAGCACAGAAGGTAACAGGTACCTGGGACTTTGGTGCAGATGATGCATTAAAGATGCCATCAGGAACACTTCGCCTTGCTCTTACACAGGCAAAGGTTTCTCATGCAAATATCCTCAGCATTGACACAACAGAAGCAGAGAGTATGCCTGGTGTTGTTCGTGTTATCACAGCAAAAGATATTAAGGCAGCAGGCGGAACCAATAAGATCAATGGTCTTGTAATGCTTCCAAAACACAACAAGACAGACGGTTTCGAACGTCCTGTACTTTGCGATGAAAAAATCTTCCAGTTTGGTGATGCGATTGCCATCGTAGCTGCTGATACAGAAAAGCATGCAAGGGCAGCAGCAGAAGCAGTTAAAGTTGAGATCGAAGAGCTTCCTGCATATATGAATGCAATGGATGCCATCGCACCGGATGCGGCAGAGATCCATCCCGGTATTCCGAACGCATTCTTTGAGACAAACTGTATCAAGGGCCCTGATTTTGACTGGGACAGCATTCCGGATTCACAGCAGGTTGAGATCGAATCTTACTGTTCACGTCAGCCTCATCTTCATCTTGAGCCGGACTGCGGTTATGGTTACATTGACGAAGACGGTATGATAACTGTTCATTCCAAATCCATTGGTATCCATCTGCATATGCCTATGATCGCTGATGGTATCGGTGTGCCAATGGAGAACTTACGAATTGTTCAGAACCATGCAGGAGGAACCTTTGGTTACAAGTTCTCTCCTACAAATGAGGCTCTGATCGGCGCTGCTGTTAAGATCCTTGAACGTCCTGTGTCTCTGGTATTTAATCAGTTCCAGAATATTACTTATACAGGAAAGAGATCCCCTGCATTTATGAATATCAAGCTTGCAGCAGATGAAAATGGTAAGCTTCTTGCACTTTGGGGCAATAACTATGTGGATCATGGTCCATACTCAGAATTCGGTGATCTGCTTACAATGAGACTTTCCCAGTTTACAGGTGCAGGCTATGGAATCAATTCTATCCGTAACAAATCTACAACAGTATTTACAAACCATGCATGGGGTTCAGCATTCCGTGCTTACGGATCTCCTCAGTCTTATATGGGATCTGAGATTGCGATAGATGTTCTGGCAGCAAAGATGGGAATCGACCCCTTCGATATCCGTGAAATGAACTGTTACAAAGAATCAGAAGGCAGTACGATCCCTACAGGTTATCCGCCTGAAGTATACTGTGAAGAAGAACTGTTCAAGACAGCTCGTCCATTGTATGAAGCAGCTAAGAAACGTGTGGCTGAAAAGAATGCAGCTTCTGATGGCAAGATCAAATATGGTATCGGTGTATCTCTCGGTGTATATGGCTGTGGTCTTGATGGTGTTGATACATCAAACGCATTTGCAGAGCTGAATCCGGATGGAACAGTTACAATGTATGCTGCATGGGAAGATCACGGACAGGGCGCTGATATGGGGGTTCTTGTATCATCCCATGAAACACTTCGTCAGGCAGGAATCAGACCGGAACAGATCAAACTTGTTATGAATGATACCAAGACATGTCCTAATGCAGGTCCTGCAGGTGGATCACGTTCACAGGTTATGTCAGGTAATGCATGTCGTCTGGCAGCAGAAAACCTTGTGGCAGCCATGAAGAAAGAAGACGGAACCTTCCGTACTTATGATGAGATGGTGGCTGAGGGTCTTGCAACAAAATATGAAGGTAACTGGGTGACAACCTTCTGTGCAGATCATCCGATCGATCAGGATACAGCACAGGGTGATCCGTTTGCAACCTACATGTACACGATCTTCCTTCCGGAAGTTGCTGTTAATACAGAAACAGGTAAAGTTAAAGTTGAAAAATTCACCTGTGTGGCTGATGTAGGTACGATCATGAACAGACTTCTTGTAGAAGGCAACTTCTACGGTGGTCTTGTACAGGGCATTGGTCTTGCTCTTACAGAAGATTTCGAGGATCTGAACCATGATACTTCTCTGAAGAACTGTGGCATTCCGTATCCAAATGATGCGCCGGATGATATTGAACTTCATTTCAATGAAACATATCGCCCAAGCGGTCCTTACGGTGCTGCCGGCTGTGGTGAGGCTCCGCTGGATGCTCCTCATCCTGCAATCCTGAATGCAATCTACAATGCTACAGGCGCACGTATCACACGTGTTCCTGCCCGTCCGGAAAAGGTTCTTGCAGCATTAAAGGAACTTGAGAAATAATTCTCAGTATAATTTTTTCATGTGATATAATAAGGGGAGACGGGAGACTGTCTCCCCTTTGGAAATGAAAGGAGTATCGGGTTATGACATATATACAGGAAAGAGGTTCCACTCATGTTTATCACGTAAATCGAATGTCAAAGGAAGAGATGGATCATATGATCAGCCTCTGTGTTCATGAACAGCCGGCGTACTGTGTTGCAGCCTGTCCTTTCAAAGCAGATACAAAAGAAATGCTGTTTTATGCTGCAAAAGGAAACTTTAAGAAAGCTCTGGCAATCTATGAGAAGATCACACCATTTCCAATGATCCTCTGTGACGGATGTACTGCACCCTGTGAGGAGAAATGCAGACTCTGTGAGCTGGGTGATGGCATATCCATACGTGAAGTAGAGCGTGCCATTGTCCGATATGGGGAACCTGGAAAACGGAGCAATGTATTTCGTATCAGAAAGAAAAAAAAGGCTATGATCTTTGGCTCAGGATTATTCCCGCTGTTTCTTGCAGGGGAACTGGAAAAGAAGATGTATCCTGCAACCATTTACTGTCAGGAGAAAGATTATGAAACCTATATTGCAGCAGCAGCTCCAAAGCTTTCGGAATCAGATCGAAGGAATGAAGCAAAACGTCTCAGTTCTATGGACCTTTCCTTTGAATTCGGATGCAGTCTTGACCTTCCGTTTATCAGAGAGAAAATAAAAGAGGCAGATGTGATCTGTGCTTCAGAGGAGGTGGCCAAAAAGCTGGCTCCTGAGGAAGCAGCAGACGCAGAGATCATGCTAAGAGAACAGGCAGGGATCGTCAGCGGTCCGGCCCATTCCGTGATGGATGCGGCTTTTGCTGCAAAAAGAGCTGCCCTGACTGTAGACCTCCTTGTGCAGAACCTTTCACCCCACAGCAACAGAGGCAGTGAAGGGGCAGTTACCACCAGGCTTTATACAAATATGGAAGGGATTAAAGGCTCTAAAAAGATTCCCTGTAGCACAGATGGATATTCAAAAGAAGAAGCTATTGAGGAAGCAAAGCGATGCATTCAGTGCCATTGTGATGAGTGTATGAAAAGCTGTGTCTATTTAAGTGAATATAAAAAGCACCCTGGTCTTCTTGCACGTGAGATTTATAATAATACCCAGATCATTATGGGAGATCACCAGATGAATAAACCGATGAATTCCTGTTCACTCTGCGGACAGTGCACTGTAACCTGTCCAAATGGGTTTGATATGAGCCAGGTCTGCAAGTCTGCAAGAGAAAATATGGTATCTACAGACAAGATGCCTCTGGCACCTCATGAATTTGCACTGATGGATATGCTGTTCTCCAATTCGGAGGCTTTCTTATGCAGACCTCAGCCGGGATATGAAACCTGCAGATATGTATTTTTCCCAGGATGTCAGGCAGGAGCCATAGCGCCGGATGTCGTCACAGAGGCATATGAGGATCTTTGCAGGAGGACAGAGGGCGGTGTTGCTCTGATGCTGGGATGCTGTGGTGCTATCAGTGAATGGGCAGGACGCTATGAAATGACAAAAAAGGTAAATGAACAGCTGAAGCAGGACCTTGCAAAGCTGGGAGATCCCATGATCATAGCAGGCTGTCCAAGCTGTATGAAACAGTTAAGAGAGAGTCTTGGCGCCAAAGTCACAGGAATCTGGGAGATCTTAAAGGAGATCGGACTTCCCGGACAGGCAAAAGGACTGGAGATACCTGTTGCAATACATGATGCCTGTGGTGCCAGGGGAGATACACAGACACAGGATACAATAAGAGAGCTTCTTGCAGATATGGGGTGCACTGTTGTAAATACAGAATATTCCAGAGATCTGTCTCCCTGCTGCGGATACGGCGGACTGACTGCCTACGCTAATAAAGAGATGGCAGATAAAATGACAGAAAAGTGTCTGGAACGATCCGATTCCCCATATATAACGTACTGCATGGCATGCAGGGACCGATTTGTCAGGGAAGGCAGGGAATCCAGACATATCCTGGAACTTCTGTATGGTATAAATGCCGTCAATATGCCAGATATCAGTGAGAAACGCTACAACCGGCTTGAGCTAAAAGAGAAGCTTTTAAAAAATATATGGAATGAGGAACTGATGATGGAGAAAAAAGATTATACCGTTGCATATACAGAAGAGGCCATCAGTATGATGGATGAACGTATGATCCTGAAAAGTGATGTGGAGCGTGTATTATCAGATTACAGAGAAAACCAGGAAGCAATCTTTGATGAAGAAACAAAAGAACTGGTGACAAGGAGCAGACTTGGAAATGTTACATTCTGGGTGAGATTTGTAGAAACAGAAGAAGGGTACCTGGTACGCAGAGCATACAGTCATAGAATGAATATTATGAAAAGGGTGGGACAGTAATGGCAGCAGAGAGAACATATTATACCATTGATCCTGAGGGAAAGCTGACCTGCATGAAATGCAAGGTTCCTCTTGTAAAAGGAAAAGCAAAATTTATGTATCTGGAGAACGGTTTTCCTGTTGAGATGCCGGTCTGTCCAAAATGTGGTTTTGTCTATGTTCCGGAAGAGCTGGCTCTTGGAAAGGTTCTGGCAGTGGAACGTGCACTGGAGGATAAATAGATGAACAGACATCCCGGAGGGGAAGAGCAGACACTTCATCTTCTGAGAAGCATAGAACTGAAAAAAGGAATGAAAGCTCTGGATCTAGGAGCAGGAGAGGGAGAGACAGTGCGAATCATGAAAGCATTTGGTCTGAATGTGCAGGGGGTGGATCTTGCTCCGCGAAGCAGTGAGGTGCAGCGGGGAGATTTCTTGGACCTTCAATATGCAGCAGCCAGTATGGATCTCTGTATCAGCCAGTGTGCATTTTTTGTCAGCAGAGATCAGAAAAAGGCAGTCTCTGAATGCTGGCGTGTACTGAAAAAAGGTGGATTTCTTTTATTGTCAGATCTAGATCCGGGCAATCTTCTGGAAGTTGTGAAAGAAACAGGGTTTGCGATTCTCTGTCAGGAGGATCAGACCGCTCTCTGGAGAGAATATTATCTGGAAGCAATCTGGAATGATTCATTCTGTTGCGAGGATCATAAGCTTCTGCAGAAAGAATACAAAGGCAGAAAAATAGGCTATACCATGGTGGTTGGCAGAAAGGAGTAATGTATGGATCTTTACGAAAGAATAATGGAATTAGGCAGCATGGGATATCATTGTTCACAGATCATTATGATCATGACTCTGGAAACCATAGGAGAGGAAAATCCACAGCTTGTAAAGGCAATGGGAGGCCTTGGCGGAGGAATCGGTTACTGTGGAGATACCTGCGGATGTCTGACAGGAAGTGCCTGTGCCATCGGATATTTTCTCGGAAATCTGGCTCCTGAGGAGAAGGAAGATGCACAGATGAAACCGGCTGTACAGGAATTATATCAGTGGTTCCGCCAGAAGACAGAGGAAGAATTCGGAGCTTTTTACTGTAAGGATATCACTCATCTGGACTGGGGCATAATTATGGAGAAATGTCCCGGACTTATTGCAGATACTTATACAAAAGTTATGGAAATACTGACAGAGCGGGAGGTACTGGAGCTTTGATCACTATCGGCAAAACAAAAAGTGTCTGTCCGGAATGTATGAAGGTAGTTCCTGCCATAAAATGTATCGGTGAAGACGGAATCTATCTGGTAAAGGAATGTGATGCTCATGGGAAATTTCAGACACTGATCTGGGAGGGAAATGCAGCAGACTATCTTTCCTGGGGAAGAGAAAATCTCTCAGCAGAAACTCCTGTAAATCCGAAGGTTAAAGAAAAATCCTGTCCGGATAATTGCGGACTCTGTGAGGAACATGAAAGAAAAGGGTGCTGTATGATCTTGGAAGTCACAAGACGCTGTAATATGCACTGTCCTGTCTGCTTTGCTTCAGCAGGAGAAGGCGGGGAAAACAGAGATCTTCCTATCTGTGAAATAGAAAAACAGTATGATTTTCTTATGGCTCATGGAGGTCCCTTTAATATACAGCTCTCAGGAGGAGAACCAACCATGAGAGATGATCTGCCTGAGATCATACATATGGGAAGAGAAAAAGGATTTACATTTTTTCAGTTAAATACCAATGGGATCCGGCTTGCCAGGGAAGATGGATATGCCAGAAAGCTGAAAAAAGCAGGACTGAATACAGTATTTCTTCAGTTTGACGGTGTGACAGATCAGGTTTATGAGACTTTACGTGGACAGGCTATGATGGAACTGAAGAAAAAGGCGGTCTTAAACTGCTCAGAAGCAGAGCTTGGTATTGCTCTTGTGCCGGTCATTGCGCCGGGAGTAAATGATATGCAGGTAGGGGATATCCTGAAATTTGGTCTGGATCATATGCCCTTTGTCCGGGGCGTACATTTTCAGCCTATCAGTTATTTTGGCAGATGTTCCCAGAAGCGCCCCCAAAATCCCATCACCATACCAAAGATGCTGAGGCTTATTGAAGAACAGACAGAGGGACTGATGAAAATTGAGGATTTTGCAGGCGGTGGAGCAGAGAATCCCTACTGCTCCTTCCATGCAAGTTATCTGAGAAAAGGGGAGAGGGAACTGAAGCTTCTTGAAAAAAAATCAGGAAAAGGATGCTGCTGTACTACCAGTGATGATTCCAGACAGTATGTGGAAAATCAGTGGAGCTACAGTACAAAAAACTATGATGAGGGAGAAATGACACAGACAGATGCACTGGATGAGTTTCTAATCCGGATACATAATGAAACCTTTGCAGTATCAGGTATGATCTTTCAGGATGCCTGGAATCTGGATCTTGACCGTTTGAAACGCTGTTATATCTGTGAAGTGGATTCTGATTATGGAATGGTGCCGTTCTGTGCATATAATCTGACTAATCAGAAAGGAACATATTTATACAGAAAGTGAAACGATCCAATATAGATGTAATGATCTGTAAGCAGGAAAAAATTACAGATATTACAAGGGAAACAATAAAAAAAATACAGCTGGATAAATTGAATGCTGTTCTGAAAAGAGAAAAAGACAGGCAGGGGTTTTACAGGAATCTGCCGGAAAGGCTGGAAAGCCTTGCTGATCTGAAAACCCTTCCCTTTACAACGGAATCCGACCTTGCTCAGAAAGGGGGCAGGATGTTACTGTGCTCCCAGGGAGAAATACAGAGGATCATTTCAGAACAGACAAGCGGAACAACAGGTGCAGGTAAACGTGTATTTTACACAGAAGGAGATTGTGAACATACCATAGAACTTTTTATGGCCGGACTTGGTGAATTTATTTATCCGGGAAGCAGGACTATGGTTGCCATGCCGTTTTCAGGTCCTTTTGGACTGGGAGAGCTGATCGCAGAAGCAATCAGACGTATAGGAGCACACCCCCTTTTAACCGGGAACAATAAAACCTATGGTGAGTTAAAAACAATTTTGGAAGAGGAGCAGCCGGATACTTATGTAGGTATGCCGACAGCACTGCTTTCCATGCTCAGAATGTGTGGAAAAGGCAGTATAAAGAGAGCACTGGTATCTGGGGATGCCTGTCCGGAAACAGTAATGAAAGAAATAGAAAAAATTCTGGGAACACCACTCTGGCCTCATTATGGTTCAAGAGAAATGGGGCTTGGGGGTGCGATTTGCTGTCAGGCTCATGAGGGCATGCACATGAGGGAGAATCATTGTATCACAGAGATCATAGATAAAGAGGGAAATGTTCTGCCTGACGGTCAATGGGGAGAACTGGTGATCACAACCATTGGGATGGAGGCACAGCCTCTGATCAGATACAGGACCGGCGATCATACACGTATCATCCCCGGAAAATGTATCTGCGGAAGTGAGGTAAGGCGTCTGGATTTTGTAAGGCGCATCGACCAGGCCAAAAGTATGAGAGAAATGGATGAATTACTGTTTCAGTTTCCGGAACTGGTAGATTGCTGTGTAAGGAGTGTTGGAGGGAAAAAAGAAATCACAGCACTTTTTATATCAGATAACGGAGAAGAACTGATCAGAAATGTCTGCGCAGAGAAGAATATTATTTCTTTGGACTGCAGAAAAGCAGAATGGAGCGATAGGGCATTGTATCCTGCGAAACGTATTATTTTATAGAGAAACTATTAGAAAACAGAACGAAACCCATTGGCTGTCAGCCGGATTTCGTTCTGTTTTTTATTTTAC
Source organism: uncultured Blautia sp. (assembly GCA_934426285.1). Lineage (GTDB taxonomy): Bacteria > Bacillota > Clostridia > Lachnospirales > Lachnospiraceae > Blautia_A. Next base: position 4,885 of record CAKRYE010000029.1, on the reverse strand, counting down.
GAATAGTTATTTGTTTACAGGATAATACGGACAGTCCTCTCTGATACATTCTTTATTATCTTCAAAATATTTACATAGTACAGAAGACAGAGGGATTTTTACAGAGCTGAACTGACTGTAAAACCTGATTGTTTCTTCAATGGCAATTCTGCTGGTGCGTTTACAGCAGCGCGGACCACCAACATCAGCCAGCCTGGATAAAATAACAGAGACAAGCTTCTGGGGGAAAGGCCATGCATCTTTGTGGAGAGGGCCGGATCCGGTCATAACGGACATAAAGATTCCGGCACCTGCTGCTGCACCACACACTCCCCAGTAACCGCAGGTACCACCGGGAACCTGTTTCGCTCTTTTGCAGATTTCGGATAATGCGGTATCGTAATCTATACGCTCTCCATTATTGCGAAGCGCAGTCAGAAGAACACAGGGAACAATGGCATGATGCTCAGGCCCATGCATGTGAACAGAAGGAAGGCCCATGATCTCTTCCAGAAGCAGCAGGGGATCCTTCTCTGTGCTGCTTCTGAGGGCTGTGATCACCGGTATATAAGTACCATAGCTGTGACAGGCATCACAGACAAAATGTCCATTTTTACAGACAGCATTTGTCAGCTGTTCTTTATGGCAGATGCTGCAGGTCTTTACAGAACTTTCGACGCTGTATGTGACCGGTGCACCACAGATCAGGCAGCCTGAAAAATGTTCTGTCTCTCCACAACAGCAGGAATTATTTGGATTATCCATAAAAATCAGCATTTCTCAGCAATATCATAGATAAGCCGTTCTGTATCTTCCCATCCGAGGCAAGGATCTGTGATGGAACAGCCAGGAGTCATATGATCACTGATATCCTGACGGCCCTCCAGAAGGTAGCTTTCAATCATAACACCTTTCACCAGCTTTTTAAGTTCCGGATTATAATTACGACTGTGAAGTACTTCTGAGACAATTCGGATCTGTTCTTTGTACTGTTTATTAGAATTAGAGTGGTTAGCATCTATGATGATGGCAGGGTTCTTAAGATCTTTTTTGGCATATAAAGCAGACAGATGTATCAGATCTTCATAGTGGTAGTTAGGAATAGTCTGTCCATACTGGTTTACACCTCCGCGGAGAATGGTATGTGCCAGATCGTTTCCTGAAGTTTCCACATCATTTCCCCTGTAGATAAAATGATGAGGATGCTGTGCAGCAGTGACGGAATTCAACATAACAGAAAGATCACCACTGGTAGGATTCTTCATACCAACCGGAATATCCATGCCGCTGGCTGTGAGACGATGCTGCTGATTCTCTACGGAACGTGCACCTACAGCTTCGTAGGAGAGAATATCATCCAGATAGCTGCGATTTTCAGGATAAAGCATCTCATCTGCAGAAGAAAGACCGGTTTCCTGCATAACTCTCATGTGCATCTTGCGGATAGCAATGATTCCGGCAAGAAGGTCAGGGGCTTTATCAGGATCTGGCTGATGTAGCATTCCTTTGTAGCCGTCACCTGTGGTACGGGGCTTGTTTGTATAAACTCGTGGGATGATCATCAGTTTGTCAGAAACCTTATCGGCCACTGTTTTTAATTTGCGCACATATTCACAGACTGTATCTTCGTTATCTGCAGAGCAGGGTCCTACAAGAACCACAAATTTATCTGACTCACCGGTAAAAATGCGGCGTATTTCTTCATCCCTCTGTTTTTTTACTTCTCTGAGTTCCTGGCTGAGAGGGTACTGAGATTTCAGAACCTCCGGTAAAGGGAGCTCGTGATTGATTTTCATAGACATGATTTGTTTCCTCCATATAATATCATACAGGCTCTTGATAATGCCGGAACTCAGGAATATTTTATACCTGACCGGACTGCCTGCACATTTTCCTTCACAAGTATAACATGATGTTATCTAAAATTCCAGTACTTTAACACTTTAAATCGACATATTTTAAGAGAACGTGATCAGACCGTTTTTTATACTTGTTTCTTAGCTTCACAAAAATGCTTTCAGATGTTACAATCAAACAAAAGGTATAAGGAAAGAAATATCAAAAGAATACCAAAGAAAGTCGGGGTGAAGGTTATGGAGATTAAGAGTATTTTGATAAAGGACACAACCAGAGAGGAAAGAAAACAGATTGTGGAAGAATCTTTTGGGAATATTTCTGCAAGCTGTGATGGCTGTATGGCGGGACTGGCAGAGATGTATCAGGAATATATTGATGGTACGAAGGAAATCCGCGATATTAACATGGAGTTTAACGCACACTACGTACGGGAAGATCTGGATGAGAAAGCAAAGAGAAGCTGTCCGATGTAGATAAAACAACTATATGGGAAACTTGCAGATCCCGAATATGCAGGAAATAACAAGATAACAGGAGAAGGATAATAAAATGAGTACAAACAATATGGATAGATTTGAATTCAGATGTATCAGACCGGAGGAGACACAGCAGGCGATAGAGATCGAGCAGATCTGTTTCCCGCCAAATGAGGCATGTTCCCCGAAAAGTCTGACAGAGAGAATAAAAGCAACAGCAGAGACATTTCTGGTAGCTGAGGATAAGGAAACCGGAAAGCTGGCTGCATTTCTTAATGGAGTTCCTACAGATGAGGAGGCTTTCAGAGACGAATTCTTCACAGATATTTCCCTGAGTAATCCTGAAGGCAAAAATATCATGCTTCTGGGTCTGGATGTCCGTCCGGAATATCGTATGCAGGGACTGGGACGTGAACTGGTATCCAGATACTGCCAGAGGGAAGCACAAAAAGGACGAAAGAAACTTTTCCTCACCTGTCTGGATGAAAAAGTGAAGATGTATGAGAAATTCGGCTTTACAGATCTGGGCCAGGCAAACTCCACCTGGGGCGGAGAAGCCTGGCATGCCATGAGTATCGAGATTGGAAGATAATTAACGAGCAGAACAGACAGGAGAGTGTACAATGAGCCTATACGCAATCGGTGATTTTCATCTTTCGTTTACAGTCAATAAACCTATGGATGTATTTGATAAAAGATGGAAGAATCATGTGGTTAAGATTGAGAAGTACTGGAAGAAGAGAGTAACAGAGAATGATACAGTAGTGATAACAGGAGATCATTCCTGGGGGAGAGATCTTGCAGAGTGTCAGGCAGATCTGGATTTTATTATGGCTCTGCCGGGCAGGAAGATCCTGCTTCGGGGAAATCACGATATGTTCTGGGATGCGAAGAAGACAGAAGATCTGAATGAGATGTTCAGGGGAAAGCTGGAATTCCTGCAGAATAATTTTTATACATATGAGGATTATGCGCTGGTGGGAACCAAAGGCTACTGTTATGAAGGAAAAGACAGCTATGAGCATTTTCTGAAGATTCGAGAGCGGGAGTTGGGGCGGCTGCGCTGCTCTTTTGAAGCGGCGAAGGCAGCAGGATATGAGAAGTTTATCATGTTTCTTCATTATCCGCCTACAAGTATTGGAGAGATGGAGAGTCCGTTTACCCTGATGGCACAGGAATTTGGCGCCGAGAAGGTGATCTATTCTCACTGTCATGGAGAGAAGCGGTATGATGACAGCTTTAAAGGCTATGTGGATGGAATAGAGTACAAGCTGGTGTCAGGAGATTATCTGAATTTTAAACCGGAGCTGGTTTTACGCTAATTATATTGTCTGGAAAAAATCCCTGGGAAGTATTATACTTTTCAGGGATGATTTTATGTGTTTTGAGAGAAAATATCTCCAGGGAGAAATGAGGAAATGAAGATTTACTACAGAGAGAAATCTGGCGGGATTGAAATTCTGCGATGTTTTGGAATGGAAGGCAGAGTTGAGATTCCGGGAATGATAGAGGATAAATTGGTGATCAGTGCGGCACCGTATGCATTTTCCAACCATATGAATGAGAAGGAAGAACTGAAAAATGCCAGCCTGTGGGAAGTGTCAGAGGGTCTTGGGTTTAGCAGAGAAGAGCATGTTCTGGCAGGAAATGATGTGGAGGAGATTGTTTTTCCTCACACTTTAAAAGAGATTGGACGATATATTTTTTATGGCTGCGGGAATCTGAAAAAGCTGGAGTTTTCTGACAGCCTGATGCAGATAGGCTGTGGTGCATTTACAGGCTGCCATGCATTGGAGAAGCTGACTGTTCATATGAGACAGGGAAAGAAGTCAGGCGTTAAGGAAATGTTAGGCGAGATGTGGCAGCGGATTGATGTGAACTTTCTCTATGAGTGTGAAGAGGCAAGGCTTGTATTTCCGGAGCATTATGATGAGGCGGTTGAGAATACTCCGGCGCGTATCCTGTATACGGAATATCATGGATCAGGCAGTAATTACAGGCAGTGTTTTTATGATAAGGAGCTGAATTATCAGGAATATGACAGGCTTTTTGAAATGGCGGTAGCCATGGATAAGCTGGAAGTTCTGGTTGATATGTCATTTGGCAGACTGGAGTTTCCCTATGAACTGACCGGGAAAGCCAGGGAGAATTACAGGGAATATATCCGTAAGAATCTGGGAGATATTGCAGAATATCTGGTAAAGCAGGAGGATATGCACAGATTGGAAGTGATATCCTCGCAAAAACTCTGGACACTGGAAGGAATTGATTCTGCGCTGGATTGTGCATCTAAGAGAAAAGAAACGGAAGTATCCGCATTTTTGATGAATGAAAGAGCAAATCTGGTGGATAATATGTCAGGAAGTGAACGTATAGATGTGGATAAGCTGCAAAATAGTCAGGAAGCTGACAGAACAGAGCAGGGAAAAAATGAACAATCACAAACTACAGAAAAACCTTTGAATGTAAGAAATATAAGAAGAAAGAAGTTTGAATTGTGATAGATATAGAGGAAGATAATGATGCAGCCAGAGGATAAAACACAGGAAATAGCAGAAAGAGCAGAGCGTTTG
>CAKRYE010000028.1 GCA_934426285.1 uncultured Blautia sp. | reverse complement strand
GGCCATAAAGAAAATCTGGAAAGACTGCATCACGAACTGGTAAGCAAAGACTGGTTCATGACACTGCTTGACTTCAACGATTATGTTGAGAAGAAAGATCAGGCACTGGCTGATTACGCAGACAGAAAAACATGGGCTAAGAAGATGCTGGTTAACATTGCAAAAGCCGGATTCTTCTCCTCTGACAGAACTATCGAGCAGTACAACAACGATATCTGGCACCTGACACCGGCAAAATAATCCAATAAAATTTGTGATCATATAAATTCTGTAAAAGCAAACAGCAGGCATTGTATATTCGCTGGAATATACAGATGCCTGCTGTTTTATATATCTTTATAATAGGATGGCGAGATCACATCTGCCTCTTTACAGGAACAGCCATTTTCATAACAGTCGCAGCAGTCACAGTTAGAACAATACATATGAGTGTCCGGTATATAAAAAAGGCCACCATAGAGAGGGGAAGTCCTCAGTTCCCTGGACTGGGTTTTGCTGTTTGCAAAATGGATTCCATTGGAAATCATCATATTTTCAGGCTCATATCCGGAGAAATTAAAATAATGATCCTGGGTTCCGTGGTGAGGAACCTTGATACACCAGTAATGCTCATATAACGGCCACTTCCCGTCATAATTATCTGCGATCATCTGCATATGCTCCGGCTGCACATCACCGGTAAACAACAGATTCACTTCTCCATCCCTTGCATTCTGAAAAACAATGCTGATCTTATGCTTAAACTGACGCAGATTCACCTGATTCCCGTTCAGCCAGGTAAGCAGCTCCTTAAATTCAGGAAGAGCTTTGATCCTGCGAAATTCACGCTCATACACATATGCCCTGATATTTTTCTGATTATTCTCTGAAAGTACTTTTCCCTCATCTGTCATCGACCAGATAATCTGTCTCAGCTTTTCCGAGAAATCCAGCAATACGTCCATGATCTCCGGAAATTTTTCTCTCAGCAGATTATAAACTTCATCTGTTTCCCTCTGTGTCACATCTGTATCCGGCCATAAGGCCTGATATTTTTCCTCAAATATTTTTCCCCTGCTCAAAAGCTCCACAGTCTGAGTCTGTCTCTCAAGCAAGGCATCTATCAACGCAAATAAGCTGACCTGCCGGCTTGGAAGACAGGAATCCTTAACCAGATCTGCCAGCAAAAGCAGCACCAGTGTCCTGCTCATTTTTTCCTCAGAAAAAACATCCGGCAGATAAATTTTCCCAAAATCAAAGGAACTGTCCTTATTTTTCATCATATAGAGAAGCCCTGACAGGTGATCCATATGAAAATGGGTCAACAATAAATTTTTACATTCTATGGTAGATAAATCCGATATGATCAGATCAAAAATCTCACGTCTGGGCCGTCCCTCTATCCTGCTGTTGTTGGTTCCGAAATCCACCAACAGGCTCTTTTTTCTGTCCCGGAGACAATAACAGTCCCCGAACCCTACATTATACATTCGTATTTTCATTGCTTTTCCTTTTGTAAGTATTGAATTAATTCTATAGTAATTGTAATATAGGAAATTTGAAAATGCAACCTCACAAATAACTATTGTCTGGCCTGAGATTAACTATTATAATAGCAATCAGTAAGTTGTATCCGAAGAAACAGAAATCTGTCCATTGGGACAAACAAGAAATGGAGCGATCATACATATGACAAAGCAGGATTTAGCCCTTGAGGTGATCAGACGATTAAAAAAAGAATATCCGGATGCAGATTGCACCCTGGATTATGATGATGCATGGAAACTGCTGGTAAGCGTACGGCTGGCTGCACAATGTACAGATGCCCGGGTAAATGTAGTGGTACAGGATCTGTACGCCAAGTATCCGGATGTAGCTGCCCTGGCAGCGGCAACCCCGGAGGAAATTGAAGAAATTGTACGCCCCTGTGGTCTGGGAAAAAGCAAGGCCAGGGATATCAATGCCTGTATGAAGATTCTCCATGAACAATACAACGACAAAGTACCGGAAGATTTTAATGCCCTGCTGAAGCTTCCCGGGGTAGGAAGAAAAAGTGCCAACCTGATCATGGGGGATGTATTCGGCAAACCGGCAATCGTAACCGACACTCACTGTATCCGTCTGTCCAATCGGATCGGACTGGTCCACGATCTAAAGGATCCTAAAAAAGTGGAAATGGAGTTGTGGAAGATCATTCCTCCGGAAGAGGGCAACGATCTCTGCCACCGACTGGTCAATCACGGCCGAGAAGTATGTACTGCCCGTACAGCTCCATACTGTGACAAATGCTGTCTCAATGATATCTGTGAAAAGAACGGAGTATAATCAGAGAACTTCTATTATTCCATCCGCTTTCAGGAGTCTCTCCTCCTTTTCCTCATGTGTCACAAAGATTAAAGTTTTTCCAGTAGTTTTTTCCAGAATGTATTTTATGGTTTTTTCCTTTGTGTCTTCATCCAGCCCCTTCAGAGGTTCATCCATGACCACACAATCAGACTCTGCCAGCAGCGCCCGGAGGACAGAGACTCTCCTGCGCATTCCACCGCTTAATTCGCGGACAGGCTTCTGCCAGATATCGGTGAGCGCCACGGCTTTATAGGCCTCCTCCAGCTGCTGATCTGTAATCGGTTCCCGACACACCATTCGTATATTGGAGGCTGCACTTAAATTCTCACACAAACGGTCTTCCTGAAATACCGCTGCAATCTTTTTCCCTTCCATTCCTTCTATCTCACCGGTATCCGGACTTTCCAGTCCCAGGAGCAGACGAAGCAAAGTTGTCTTTCCACATCCGGATTTTCCCCTGATGCAGGTAGTTTTCCCTTCCGGAAACAGGCAGGAAAAATCCTTAAGGATCTGCTGCTCTCCATAGGCCTTGCCAAGATGCTTTATCCTAATATCCATTCCTCTTCCTCCTGCTGTAATCTGTTATCACAACTGCACATCTCTTCACTGTCGAAGCTATTTATGCTCCACACAATACACTACTTTTCGCACCAGCCACAAAAAGCATTTCTCAAATACAAAGCTGATCACTATGATCACTATTGTCCAGGCAAAAAGATCCGGAGTCTCCAGATAGATCTTGGCATTGTAAAGCTTTTCTCCAATAGACCCCTTGGGTACTCCGATCACCTCTGCTGCCACTCCGGCCTTCCAGCACATACCCAGGGAAAGCCTGCAGGCAGAAACAAAATAGGGCAATATCTGCGATACATAAATATATCTGATCTGCCTTCCCATGCTCACCTGAAACACCTTCGCCATCTCCAGGATCTGCCGGTCTGTCTGGTGGATTCCCTCCAGAATGTTGGTATAGATCACAGGAAGCACCATGAGAAAGGAAATAAAAACTGACAGATTCCTGGAAGGGATCCAGATCAGGCAGAGAATAATAAAAGAAGCTACAGGTGTAGATTTCACTGCCGTGAGCACCGGATTCAGCAGAATTTCCACTGTCCGGGACAAAAATGCCAGTACTGCCAGTAGAACCCCCAATATCAAAGCCATGGAAAATCCCAGCACGATCCTTCCGAAGCTGAATCCTGCAGAACGCCAGAAATCATCTGTAAAAACCAGTTCAAAAAGTCTCCGGATAACAGAAACAGGAGATGCAAGCAAGATCTCCTGTCCAAGCCACATACTGGCAATCTGCCAGACTGCAATCCAGAAAAGCACTGCCAGTATGCGGATTCCTGTATATTTTTTATTTTCAGCTCTGCCTCTATCGTTTGTAATAGAACTCATCGTCCGGCAACTGTCCTCCAATAATCTGCGGATTCTGATCATTTAAGATTGCCAGATATCCTGAAAGCATGGTTTTCATATCATCTCCTTCAATGAATACAATACTGCAATCCGGAATTGCCTTCTGCGCAACCTCTTTGGGGATAATATCATGGTCACCGATAATCTGTGCCGCAGCTTCTGTGTCGCTGTTTACAAAATCTACAGATTCCTTATAGGCATCCATAAAAGCATCCACCTGGTCTGCATGATCCTTGATAAATTCATTCTTAGCGATCACCACGCCAGTTACCAGCCTGCTGTCATCATTCATAGAAGCTTCCCACAGTTCATTCAGATCCAGGGCAACCTTTAATTTGTCATTTTTCATCAAAGCAGTCGTTACAAAAGGCTGAGGCAGAAGTCCTACTGCAGTCTGATCCTGAGCCAGTGCTGAAACAACCTCTGCATGCTCTGATTTATATTCTATTGTCACATCTTTTTTCGGATCAATTCCACTGGCTTCCAGAACAGAATCCAGAGCATATTCCGGAGTTGCGCCCTTTCCGCTGGCATAAATGGTTTTACCCTTCAGATCCTCCACGGATTTCACGCTGTCACCATTCTCCACAATATAAAGAACACCCAGAGTATTTACAGCCAGCACGCTGACATCCTTTTCTGTTTTCTGATACAGGGTTGCTGCCAGATTTGCCGGAACTGCAGCAATATCCAGATTGCCCTGTACAACCATAGGTACGATCTCATCCGGAGATGCAGCAATCGTAAAATCATATCCGTCCGCATCCAGAAGCTGTGCCATTCCCATTGCTGTTGGTCCCTTTAATGCACCTACACGTACTGCATCCGGATCCGCTGTTTCTTCCTCGCCGGTTTCCTCTACAGCATCGCTCTGTGTATCCTCCGCGCTTGTATTATCTTCCGCTGCCCATATGCTTACAGCTCCTGTACCTCCTGCCAGTCCTGCGCACATACACAGGGTCATTGTCCATGCCATTAATTTTCTTTTCATTTTCTCCGCACCTTTCTCTTAAAATAAGTAATCCGCTTTATTACGTTAAGTTGATTATAACATACTTTCAGTTTTTTTGCTCCAGACTTGCAAAAAATAATTCATAAAAATCATCTTCTCCCTCCAGCTTAGGTGAATTCTCTCCGCCGCCATTGGTACTTCGGCGCATGGTTGCATAGAATTCCTCCCCTGCTGTGATCAGATCCATTTCATAAATTTCATATCCCAGTTCCCGGCATTTACTGCAAAAAGCAGCCAGCGGATGTGGATCCTTCCTTGTATCCAGCAGTTCCTGCCGGATTTTCTCATCCTTTAACGCCATTTCCCGTAATTCATCAAGCATTGCTCCAATTTCCATAATTTTGTCCTCCTCGTCAGATTTGCAGTTTGTTCAGGTAACCTTTATGAAACAGTTAACTCATAATAAAAAATATACTGCTGCATCACCCCTTTACAATCACTATATCTCCTGTTAGGAAATCCTCTTTTGTAATGTTCATCCAGTACCTGCCGGATATGTGTATCCACAGGAAAAGCCTCCAGCTGATGTAGTCCAAACAGGCAGATACAGTCCGCTACCTTTTCTCCCACTCCATATAGCTGCAGAAGTTCTTTGCGGGCACTTTGATACTTCATATCATATAGTTTGTCCGGATCAAAATCTCCGAATACTACCCTTCTGGCAGTATCCAGCACATATTTGGCACGATATCCCAGGTTACACTCCTGCAGCTGCTCCTCAGTAGCCTTTGCCAGCGCCTGTGCTGTGGGAAAAGCATAATATTCCACACCTGTGCTGCTTATCTTTTTCTCTCCAAATTCCCGGCAGATATTTTCAATACATTTTTTGATCCTGGTAATATTATTCTGCTGGGAAATAAGGAAGGAAATGATCACTTCCCAAAGATCCTGCTGTAAAATCCGGATGCCGCTTCCCATCTCACCGGCAGCTTTCAGATATTTATCCCGCGGATTGATCCTGTTTATGTATTTTCTATAATCACAGTCCAGATCGAAATAGCGAATCCAAAATACAACAAAATCCAGTTCCGGACAGAAGAAATTAACGATTCCCTTCTCCTGGGTCAGCTCCAGATACATGTCTCCGGCGATCACCCGATATCGGTTTTCCCCGATCTGCTCCATCCGGAAGCACTGTCCTGACCTGCAGATCTGTCCCAGGTCAAAATTGTCCATTTCAATTGTCAGCATAGCTTGATCTCCCATCAGATTACCCTCGGTAATTCTTTTTATCACTTGATGAATGTATGAATGTATTATATACTATTTCCTGTGTAAACGTAAACCAAAACACATAAAAATATGATTCCTTTCTATAATAAATACAGGAGAAAATCATAACATCACATTATAACTTTCGAGAGGAGCTAAGCTTATGAAATTTATATATCCTGCGGTTTTCCGCAAAAATGAATCCGGCAGATATCATGGATTCTTCCCTGATCTGGCATGCTGCGAGGCAGAGGGAGATTCTCTGGAGGATGCCATTGACAATGCCAATGATGCTGCTTACAACTGGATCTATGCAGAACTTATGGAAGACGAAATGGATCTCCCCCCTGTTTCTGATGAATCCGACCTGACACTTCAGGAAGGGGACGTTGTACGTAACATCCAGGTTACCATCCGTATGTATGACGGGTGGGATGAATAACCTCCCGGTTATCCCTGAAACACGGTCAGGCTTCCTGGATTCTGCCCAAAATCTTAATATTTAAAATACAGATATAAACTCCCATATGTTATAATCAGATAAACATAACCCTTTACTCCGTAAAAAATACTGATTATCATCTGCGGAGTTTTATTTTTTCTCACAATTCTTCAAAAGGAGGAGATTTTATGAAGATGAAAGGTTTAAAAAAATTACTTGTCAGCCTGGGACTTTGCGCTGTTCTGACTGTTGGCATGTCCACAGCTGCCTTTGCCGCTTCAACAGAAGCCATACTGGCTCCCGCACCGGAGGAAAGCAGTATTCCGGAAGTACCTGTACTTTCCACTGAAGAGGTGGACAATGCCACCTATGTAGGCTCAACCTCCAATATTGTCCAGACTGCCGCTACCGAGACTTCTATTTCTCTTGCCTGGAACAAAGTAGAAGGGGCTACCAAATATACCATCCGGATCAAATCCAGCAATGGTACAGACAGCTACAAGGTTCTCGGTACCACTTCCAAAACAAAATGTAAAATCAATAAGCTGAACCCCGGAAAGGCATACACTGTTGCCATCCTTGCAGGCAATGACTCTGAAGAATCCACCACTGTCACCACGATCATCTGCGCTACATTATACAAATCCGTTGGTATTAAAACCTCCTATTCTTCAGACAAGGGCTACACCTTCAACATGAAAACCGTAACACCTTATAATGCAATCACAGGATACAAAGTAGCATATACCAGCTACCAGACCAAGAAAACAACAACCAAATTTTACAATAATCGCTACACCTTCACACTGCCGTTACAGAAGGATGCTTTTTATAAAGTAGAAATTTATCCATATCTTACTTTACAGGGCAAGAAATTTGTCAGCACTACCCCAACTACCAGATATGTAGCCAAGGGTATTGTACCTAAAAAAGCCAGCAACACACGAAACAGCATGACGATCAAATGGAACAAGGTGGCCGGTGCCCAGAGCTATACGGTTTATGTCAAATATCCCGGCAGCAGCTCCTACAAAAAGGCAGCAACAACCAGTGCCAATTCCTTCCGCTTAAATAACATGACTCTTGGCACCCGCTATTACGTCAAGATCGCAGCAAACAAAAAAGTAGGGAAAAAGACCTGGCAGTCCGACAAAAATTCTGCATATTATCTTTATCTCCGCCGGGTATAATTCTTTTACAACCAAGGCTTGACAGATATAACAAACAAGAATATACTAGAAAAACAGATAACTGGGGAGCTTGTGACAGCAGGCTGAGAGGAAGTCTTCAACTTCGACCCTTATACCTGATTTGGATAATGCCAACGTAGGGAAATTAACCGTAGTTCTGTCCATAATGATGACAGCTGCGATTAACTTTAAGTTCTTCGGGACTGCTATACGCTTGTTGGCGCATTGCAGTCCCTATTTTTTTCGGCAGACCGGGGGCACCACTCTCTGCCAGGCTATTTGTAGCAGAACAGAAACTATTTAGGTAACTTTCATACGAATATGCGCAGGTGCAAGTCCCTGTCAGATCAGGAGGCGCAATTCATTTCAGATTACTGTCATAAGATGACAGTAACAGGCCCGCAGTGCAGGGCAAGGAGGAAAAAATGACACAGTACACAACACAGATGGACGCAGCCCGTTGCGGAATCATCACACCACAGATGGAAATCGTGGCAGAAAAAGAACACTTTGACGTAGAAGAATTAAGAGAACTGATTGCAAAAGGACAGGTTATCATTCCCTGCAACAAAAATCACAAAAGCATCAGTCCAAGCGGTGTGGGCGCAAAACTGACTACCAAGATCAATGTAAATTTAGGTGTTTCCAGAGACTGGAAAGACGTTGACATGGAATATGAAAAAGTACATTCTGCAGTAGAAATGGGCGCAGAAGCCATCATGGATCTCAGTTCCTACGGAGATACCAGAAGCTTCCGCCGCAAGCTCACCGCTGAATGTCCGGCAATGATCGGTACTGTTCCGATCTATGATGCAGTTGTATATTATCACAAAGCACTTGGCAAGATCACTTCCGAAGAGTGGATTGATATTGTACGTATGCACGCAGAAGACGGTGTGGATTTCATGACGATCCACTGCGGTATGAATCGTGCCACTGCTGCTCGTTTCAAACAGAATAAACGTCTCATGAACATCGTTTCCAGAGGCGGTTCCATCATGTTTGCATGGATGGAAATGACAGGAAAAGAGAACCCGTTCTATGAGCATTTTGATGAAATCCTGGATATCTGTCAGGAATATGATATTACCTTAAGTCTGGGTGATGCATGCCGTCCGGGATGCCTTGCAGATGCAACAGATACTGCTCAGATTGAAGAGCTGATCACTCTTGGCGAGCTTACAAAACGCGCCTGGGAAAAGAATGTACAGGTTATGATCGAAGGACCCGGACATATGCCGATGAACCAGATCGCAGCCAACATGGAAATCCAGAAAACACTGTGCCACGGTGCTCCTTTCTATGTACTTGGACCTCTTGTAACAGATGTTGCTCCGGGATATGACCACATTACTTCTGCCATCGGAGGTGCTATCGCAGCCTATTCAGGAGCTTCCTTCCTCTGCTATGTAACACCAGCAGAACATCTTCGTCTGCCCAATGCAGCTGATGTAAAAGAAGGAATTATTGCAGCTAAAATCGCAGCTCACGCAGCAGATATTGCTAAGGGAGTTCCTGGCGCAGCTGACTGGGATTACAAGATGAGTGAAGCAAGAAAACGCCTTGACTGGGAAGAAATGTTCAGACTCAGCATGGATCCGGAGAAGGCAAGACGCTATCGTGCAGAAGCAAAACCAGAGAAAGAAGACACCTGCAGTATGTGCGGAAACTTCTGTGCTGTTAAAAATACAAACCGTATTCTGGACGGAGAGATTGTTACCATTTTTGATGAATAATCCCCCAAAAGATCCAAACAGAAAATCATAATCACATAAATACAAAAAGCCACATTTTCACAGGCACCCTATTTGGTTAATCCCTGTGAAATGTGGCTTTTCTATTATAGCTTATATCAATTATATCTTCTATATCTTCATCATATCTGACATAATGCATCCACCTGCTGCACCATGCCTCATAACCTCAGACAGCTGATCTGTCCCCGGATGAATCCCTCCTATTGCATACACCGGAACTGTCACTGCCTTACAAACCTCCCCCAGAAACTCCAGTCCTCTTGGCGGAAGTCCTTTTTTACAATTTGTTGTATAAATATGTCCTGCTGTGACATAGGTAGCCCCTAACTGCTGTGCCTTCAGAGCATCTTCCACAGAATGTACTGAACATCCTGTTTCCTGAAAATCACCCAGTTTTCCCTGATATTTTTCAAGGAGAAATAATGGCAGATGGATACAGGGATGCCCCAGTTTTCTGGCTGCCTCCACGTAAGTATGAAGGATGCAGGAAACCTGATATTGTCTGCAGATTTCCAGCACCTCTTTTGCCAAAAGGAAATATTCTTCCTCTGGCATATCCTTTTCCCTCAGGATCAATGCTTTTGGATGACAGGCACAGACACGTTCTATCTGCTCCAAAAATGGACGTTCACACAGAGAACGGTTCGTCACTGCAACCACATTTTTATAAAATTCAGAATGATACATATCCTTTATACCTCTATTTTCTTACCCGTATTTTTCTTACATCCTAAGCTTTTTATGAAATTCCCGTAAGGTATCCTTCTTGCAGAAAATAAACAATGCTGCCAGTGTCAGAATGCTGATGCCTGCGCAGATCACAGATGGGTATACAAACTTCGCAACTCCTGTCCATGCCAGAATCATGGGAATCAATCCGGCAATACATGCCTGCACAAGATAAAACAGATATTCTTCCCGTTTCAGACGGTTTACTCTTGCAATCACAGGAACAGAAAACTGAACTGCCAGAACTCCAAAAGGAAGAATAAAA
Source organism: uncultured Blautia sp. (assembly GCA_934426285.1). Taxonomy (GTDB): domain Bacteria; phylum Bacillota; class Clostridia; order Lachnospirales; family Lachnospiraceae; genus Blautia_A. The sequence continues at coordinate 15,600 of CAKRYE010000028.1, read as the reverse complement.
TCCACAGACCAGCCTCTCCATCCGGTAAACCGATCCCACAAAATGGCAATCACAGATATGAGCAGCAACTGCCAGATTTCATTTTTTAAAATATTTCTTCTCTTAGAATAAGCTACCATGACAACCAGCCAGGCACAGGCACATCCTGCACCTGCAAACCAGGACCAGTTCAGTGTTCCCGCTGTCATAATATTGATCATACCGCAGATAACAGCAACTGCCAGACACAGAAAACTAAAGGTCTGCACAATCCTTTGATTTTCTTTTCTTTCCAGTCTCTGCTGTTCGCCGCAGCCGGGAAAATCGTTCTTTAATTCTCTGTGGGGAATTTCCTCCTCACTTAACATTCTCCGGAAGTTTCTCTGAATACTGTCATCCGGTATTTTGGAAGTAAATCCCAGCACCATCTCATCTCCATAAGAACAGGAACACATCTGCAGGGAATTAGTACTGGCAAAAATTCCAAAATGCCGGATGTATTCTCTATACTCCTCAGGAAGACGTATAATACCAATATTAGAGTAAACAGCAGTAATACTTCTGCTTCCCAGATTCGCTCCGATCATCAGAAAATATTTCTTAATTTCCAGAGGAACGGCACGGACAAATATATTTTTCTCAATCCTTACATAGTCATTCATATGCATGGCTATTTTATCTTTTTCCAGTTCCTGTTCAAACTGTCGCTTTACATCCGCCAATACCTCTTCAAAGGTTGTTGTATCAGAAAAAGTATAACCAATCTCAATCCATCCAAAGAAGTTTGTCATGGATTGGGACGGAAAATAATTTCTCAGGTTTACAGGTATCATCAGTGTCACCGGACGCTTCTGCTGGTTCTTTGGGATCTCCTCACGGATAGAACAGAGCATCACAGCTGTAAGCAGCACTGTTATGGACACACCATAGGAACGGGCCTTCTGATGAACCTCTTTTACAGAAAGAACTACTTCCGAGATATGCATATCTGAATGAACCAGCTTCTCTCCTTTCAGCTTTACAGCTGCTTTTTTCTTCTCCCTGTTCTTGGGAATATCAGAAGAATAATACTGGGAAAAGCTATCTTCCGCTATATTTCCACGGCCTGTTTTCTTCTCGCTTCCTATCTCCGGAAAATTCTCCTTTGGATGGGCCAGAATGAGATAATTCTGTACAAGCTCCTGGAGAAAATGCATGGCCCCGGTGCCATCTGTCAGCGCATGAAATACTTCAAAATTAATTCGTTCTTTATAATAGCTCACCTGAAACAGCAGGGATTTTTTGTCTGGAATATACAGCCGGCTGCAAGGCGGCTCTGTCTCCGGTTTTACCAATGCCCTGATATGGCTGTGCTCCAGATAAAACCAGAAAAGACCCTTTCGCAATACTGCCTGAAACAATGGATATTTCTCCATAGTTCTGTCCAAAGCCTGCTGAAGAATATCACTGTCCACTTCCTCCTTCAGCTGACAGTAAAAACGAAAAACTCTTGTATCATTTTCCCCTGTTACAAGCGGAAATGCCAGAGCTGCATTATCCAGTTTTCTCCAATTAGAATATTCTGTTCTCATATTTTTTCGCCTTCCGGTCACTTTATCTTTTCATCATTTATACTCAGATTCAGAATTTTTTCATAGCTTGCGTTCAGAAATTGGTTAATATATCCAAAGCTTTCCTGCACATGCAAAAACTTAAATCCTAACGCAAAAAATCCGTGAAATGCACCGCTTATTCTGCGGACTTCCACCTGATTTCCTGCTTCCCGCAGCTTCTTTCCATATGCCTCTCCCTCATCGCGAAGAGGATCATATTCAGCTGTAAGGATAAGGGTTTCCGGCAGATTTTTAAGATTTTCTTCAACAATCGGGGCAAAATATGGATTATTTCTATCTGACGGTGAACTTTGATACAAATTAAGATAATCCTCCATTTTTACAGCAGTCAAAAGATAATCACTGCCATTTTCCTGCACAGATCTAAAGGGAGATTTCTCTGTATAACAGTTTCCCAGTGCCGGATAAATCAGGATCTGGCGTCTGGGCATAAACTCACCCCGGTCTCTTGCCAGAAGACACACTGCAGCTGCCAGATTTCCCCCTGCACTGTCACCTACAATTGTAATTTCCTCAGGATCTGTATTTATGATCAGCTGATTAGTATATAATGCCCTGGCTGCAGCATAACAATCCTCCAACGGTACCGGAAATCTGTGTTCAGGCGCCAGCCTGTATTCCACTGATACTACAATGTGGGCAGTAGCCTGTGCCATTCTGGAACAGACGCGGTCATAATTTTCCACACTTTCTGTCACCCAGCCGCCTCCATGAAAAAACAACAATACCGGAAAAGTACTGCCCTCCTCAATTCCTGCACTCATAGCATTCTCTGTTGGAAAATAGAGGCGTATAGGAACTACATGTTCTCCATTATATACCTTTGTATCCATTTTTTTCAAAAAAATCCTTGTTGCATCCAGCTGCTTAAGATCTGCCAGTCTTCTGGATGTTTCCACCTCAATATTCCCGGCAGATAACGCATGGAGAATTGTTTTCATTGTCTTTGATATCAATGCTTTATCTTCCTTTCTTCTGTACAAATGAATCAGTCATGCCGCTCTGCTGTATTCCCATAGGTTTCACAAAATCTGGCTGCAAACGCAGGCCTTTCATCATGTACATACAAATGTGAAATATCACCAAACGCACTCATTCGGAAAGCTGCAATTCCTTCTCTCCGCTCTTCTGTATTCAAGGTTGTCACAGAACTTGGGGCAGCACATACTCCATGCCACAGTACCATTGGAGATATATTCAGCAAATGGCTGAGCAGCACACATTCCAGTCCAAAATGACAGAAAAATACAAGTGTATCTTCATTACTCTCTACTACTTTATAACAATGCCCATCCCTCACATATCCGTGCTTTGCAAGCAGTTCATCGAGCTTTCCTGTCACATGATCATAATGCCCCTTCAGATCCGATGCCAGCATTCTTTCATTTTCAAACCAGTGATCATACTGATAGAATCTCTCATCCCTTGTCCAGTCCTGTGGCAGCCAGTCCCAGGGAATAATCTTCTTATCCGTTACATCCGGCCGATCGATCAGTACGTCAAATTCCCGCAGCCAGTCGCATTCTGTGGCTGTTCGGTTCATCTTTTTCAGGGTAGGGGAAGCAGTATCCTTTGCCCTTCCCAACGGCGAAACATAAAAGTCTCTGATCTCCAGTTTTGTTAATCTCTCTGAGAGAAACTCAGCCTCTCTCCATCCCTTCTCCGTAAGAGAATCTATGGTATAATCAGGGTCTCCGTGACGCACTATCAGTAATTTCATTTTTTCTTTATCCTTTCATTTCACATTCTTTCTGTTTTCTAATTATATACTATAGACACTGGTTTTCCAATATGTAACTGCTGGGATATTCGCTGTAACAACCATGGTAAGTCAGATAATAATTGGAATATTAATACAGGGGATAGAGCAGATTATTTTTTTCAAAATACCTCTGCCATATCCCCTGTCATTTATTTTTATAACACTTTTACAATATTCAGTTCTTCATCTGCCAGAACAATATCCGCACGTTTTCCAGGTGTAAGAGAACCCACTTCATCAAAAATTCCGATACTTCTTGCCGGATTTGCAGTTGCAGCAAGAATCGCTTCTCTTTCCGAAACTCCCATGGAGATAACGCTCTTCATGCAGTCAAAAAGACAGGTTGCAGAGCCTGCGATCGTACCGTCTGCCAGAGTAGCTTTTCTGTCTTTCATAGTTACTTCCTGGCCACCCAGTTCATATTTACCGTTCTCCATACCGGTTGCCATCATAGAGTCACTAATCAGAATCACTCTGCTGTCTCCAAAAAGGCGGAAAGTATTTCTTACAGTTGCCGGATGGATATGGATCCCGTCACCGATCAGTTCTACCATACAGTCTTCATTATCTGCTGCTGCACCGATCACTCCCGGTTCTCTGTGTCCCATAGGATTCATGGCATTATAAAGATGGGTTACATGAACTGCCCCCTGCTTCATAGCCTGTGCAGCACAGTCATAATCTGCCGCTGTATGTCCAATAGAAATAACTGTTTCATTATGCAGTTCCCTGATAAATTCTTCTGCACCTTCCATATTCGGAGCAAGAGTTACCAGTTTGATCAGTCCACCTGCCGCTTCATTACACTCTCTGAAAAATTCAATATCCGGTTTACGGATATATCCTTCTACATGTGCACCTTTTTTTGCAGGATCAAGGAATGGTCCTTCCATATTGATACCAACAATACGGGCACAGGTCTCATCCTGATCTACATCCTTTGCCGTCTGAAAGATTTTCAGAAGTTCTTCTTTGGGAAGAGTCATGGATGTGGGACAGTAAGAAGTTACTCCCTGTGATCTCTCATACTGAAGAATAACTTTCAAGCCATCCACATCTGCATCTGAGAAATCATGTCTCACTGCACCGTGGCTGTGAATATCAACCAGACCAGGCAGTACTTTCAGACCGGCCGCATCCAGTTCCGTTTTATCTGTCACTTCTTCCTCAGAAGCTACAAGCCTGCCGTTTTCTATATATAAATCTGTTACTTTATAGCTTCCATCTTCCTGAAATACATTACCGTTTTTAATGATCATTTTTCTACACCCTTTACTGTATATTTTACAGAAGTCCTTTTTCTTTAATAAGACTTAAAGCATCTTCATCTGCCACTACAGTTACATCCTGATGAAGCTGAAGGATAGATGCCGGTACATTTGGTGTAATCGGTCCGTACAAGGATTTGTACAAAGCATCTGCCTTGGCACTTCCTGTTGCTACAAGAAGAATTTTCTTTGCTGCCATAATGTTCTTGATTCCCATAGTGTATGCCTGTTTCGGAACTTCATCCATACTTTCGAAGAATCTTGCATTTGCCTTGATGGTGCTCTCTGTAAGGTCTACGCAGTGAGTTTCCTTCTCAAAAGCTTCTCCGGGTTCATTGAAACCAATATGTCCGTTTCCGCCAATTCCCAGAAGCTGCATGTCAATGCCGCCTACGCTGCGGATCACTTCATTATAATCTGCACATGCTTTGTCTCTATCCTCTTCCAGTCCGTTAGGTACATAAGTTCTTGCCTTATCAATATTTACATGGTCAAACAGATTGGTGTTCATAAAATAGCGATAGCTCTGGTCATTATCTCCGGAAAGACCTTTGTACTCATCAAGATTCACTGAAGTGATCTGTGAGAAATCCAAGTCCCCTTTTTTGTACCATTCGATCAGCTGTTTATACATGCCAACCGGCGTAGAACCTGTTGCAAGTCCAAGAACTGCATTTGGTTTCATAATAATCTGAGCAGACATAATATTTGCCGCCTTTCTGCTCACATCCTGATAATCCTTTCCTTCGTAAATAATCATACCGATTTTCCTCCTCTTTCAATATGTGTATTTCCATTATAAATAGAACACCATATATTTTCAACATTTTTACTGTTTTTGTTCCCGTTTTCTCCTGATTTTATTATAATATTCACAATTTTAAACAAAAAGAAGCATCTCCATGGAACACACTCCCACACAGATGCTTCTTTTAATATAATTATTTACAATCCTACATTCCCACTGTTCATCCCTTCTTTGCTGTCTTTATCCAGTGGCAGCCAGTCCAGGACTTTCTTAATATAACGATTCCAGAAATCCCATTCATGGGCTCCCGGTCCTTCTTCATAAGTGACATTCACACCCAGTTCACTCATAGCGTCCCTGAATTTGCGGTTTGGAGGAAGTAACGGATCATCCAGTCCGCAGGCAAGATACATTTTCGGAAACTCAGCTTTTTCCTCTTTCAGTTTCTTTGCAATCCACTCCGGATTAATTTCACAGTCATGAATTTGGGACAAATCTCCAAAAACACTTTCCAAGAACGTTTTCTTCTCGAAAAACATAGGAGAACTGTCATCAGCTGTGTCCATTTTTTCCAGAATCATAGCAGAAGAAAGACCTGCGATATATCCGAATGTATCATGGTATTTCAGACCATTTCGGATCGCACCGTATCCTCCCATGGATAAACCAGCGATAAATGTATCTTCTTTTTTATGAGATAACGGGAACATCCTTCGTGTGATCTTTACAAGTTCTTTTCCTATAAATTCACTGTAATTTTCATTAACTTCAGGATGATCCATATAAAACATATTTGCACCGGAGGGCATCACTACTGCCAGATTCTTCTCCTCTGCCCAACGCTTAATACAGGTTCCCGTCACCCAGTCTGTATAATTTCCCATTACACCATGCAGAAGATAAAGCGTTTTGAAAGGTTTTTCATCCTCTTCTGTCTCCTCTTCAAAAAAGACCTTATCTGCCGGAAGGATCACGTTCATCGTTACCGGCCGCATCAGTGCCTTGGAAAAAAAGTTTACCTCTAATAATGCCATATGTATATTTCCTCCTTCTCTCTGAGGTTTCTCTATAACCGCAGTATAACAGGTTAGAACTCCTGCTTCAACAATTTTCCGTCTATATATCTTGCTTTGATATTTCTGTCATCTCCAATATAGCAAAATCTTTCCAGCTTCTCCTGGGCAGTCATCTTAGACCAGGAATCCTCCATATTGTCAATTACAAGAGCATTAAATGCATATCCCTTTTCAAAAGATCCAACCTTTCCAAACACACTTCCCGCTTCCTTGGTTGCATGATAGAAAGCCTGTGTGATTGTAATGGTCTTACTTTCAGCTGGCTCATAAAATTCTTTCAGCTTTGACAGCTGTACTGCCCTTGCCACCTGACGGTATATGGCAATTCCATGTCCTCCCGCAACATCAGATCCCATGGCAATCTTCAGACCTTCAGACGCCATCTGCTGCAGTGGCATAATACCTGCCACAATGTTTACTGTTGCATCCGGACAATGCACAGACAAACTTCCATGTTTTTTCATAATCCGTTTATCCTCTGCAGTTGGGAAAATTACATGGGCAAAGATGGATGGGCCATAATCCATCAAACCTGCACGTTCATAAATTTCCGCATCAGAGCCATATCCCGGAAACAGCTTTAATGCCTCCTGCGCTTCCCAGATAGACTCTACCAGATGTGTGTGCACACCGCAATGATACTTTGCAGCCAGTTTTCCAAGACCAAGAATCAGAGGTTCACTGCAGGTAGGAGCAAAACGTGGTGCCAGAATTGTTTTCACCTTTTTGCTGCCTTCATGGTCTGACAGATATTTCTCTGTTTCCAACAGGGAATCCTCTGTTTTCTCAATCAGAAACTCCGGTGAATTACAATCCATATTTACCTTTCCAACATATCCATACATTCCCTTCTCTTCCATTTTATCAAAGAGATAATCCGTAGCCTCACGATGGATCGTAGCAAAAACATTGGCATGAAAGGTACCGTGACGAAGCATGTCATCTACAAACGCATCATAGCTCTCTTTCGCATAATCCATATCCCTGAACCGTGATTCCTGCGGAAATGTATAGTGGTTCAGCCAGTCAGAAAGCAGACAGTCCATACCAATCCCACGCTGTACATACTGAGCCCCATGTACATGAAGATCTGAAAAAGCAGGAATAATTAATTTATCACCGTAATCAACAACCTCTGCTCCTTTATACTCCTCCGGAACCCTTTCACAGATTTGTGATACCACTCCGTCCTCTACTATAATATAACTATTCTCATAAACTGACAGCTGATCTGCTGCCGGAGTAAATAAAATATCTCCATGGTAAATTTTTACTGCCATTCTCTTTTCCTCGCTTTCTTAATCCTTATCATTTATGTTTTCTTATCCTGATGGGAATTTCTCACACGACTGAAGTCACACGCTTTCAGTCCCATAACTATATCTTATCACATTTTTCAATTCTGCTGGTGCAAATATTTCTCCCTGGTAGCCAGGCCCCCACGAATATGCCTTTCCTGCTTGTTCACATCCAGCACCTGGCGAACTGCCGCTGCAAGGCCTGGATTGATCTGACTAAGACGTTCTGTACAGTCCTTGTGTGTTGTGCTCTTACTGATTCCAAATTTCTTCGCTGCCTGACGTACCGTTGCATTTGTCTCAATGATATAACCGGCGATTTCCACTGCCCTTTCTTCGATATAATCTTTCAAAAGGAAACCCCTCAAAATACTTTTTTACAGTTTATGAAGTATTTTGAGGGGTTATGATATATCAGATAATCTTGAGAATATCTTTCTCAGGCAATGGTCTGGAGAAATAGAAGCCCTGGATCATATCCACGCCCCATTTGCCAAGAAGCTCAACCTCTTCCTCTGTCTCAGCACCCTCGGCCACGATCATATAGCCCATAGCCTTCATGGTCATTACAATGCTGCGGTAAAAATCTGCTGCCTGTACATCACTGCAAATTCCATTCAACAGCGAACGGTCTATTTTCACTACTGCAAAAGGTACTTTCAATACCGCATTCAGGTTGGCATATCCGGACCCGAAATCATCCAGACAAAGCTGAATCCCTGCCTTATTAAAATCCTCCACAGCACTACAGAAGCTTTCACTATATTCTGTAGCAACTGTTTCTGTAATCTCAAACTGAAAATATTCCGATTTCAGGCCATACTCCCGGATAATATCGATCAGCTTCTGACTATATCCCGGCTTCATCAGCTCTGATGGAGAAAGATTAAATTTCACATTTTTTATCTTCTCCATAATCTGTTCGTTTTCTTTCACAAAACCACATACTCTGCGGAACTGCAAAAGAGCAATCTGTGAAATCTCTCCCTGACGTTCTGCAATATTGATAAATACATCCGGTGGGATCATCCCCATATCCGGGTGGCGAAGCCTGCTCAACGCCTCCAGAGTTATAAACCGTTTTTCTTTCAGGGAATAAACAGGCTGATAATAAACTTCAAAAAGGTCCTGTTCCACCGCAGTTTTCAGAAAATGCTCTACTTCTTTTTCATACCGGAAGCCTTCCAGGATTCTGTTATCCGACTGGATCACTACAGTTTCATCTGTATTTCTCACCAGACCTGCCAGATACTCAATATATCCCACAAGCATATCTTCCTGTCCCATCTTCTGTCCATTGATAATCCCACATATCACAACCGGAAAATCAACCTTCTCTTCTCCTATCTCCAAAGGTTTCTGAAAATATGCCTGGATTCTCTCCCTGTCTCTTTCATAGGCAATCAGGGAATCCTCAACTACCAGCAGGCAGTTTCCCGTCACTCTGAATATCTGGGATGAACCTGTGACAGTTCTGATTCCGTCAGCAGTCTGGATCAGTAACTGATCTCCCACACTTGTTCCATAGATTTTATTAACCTGTTTCAGTCTGTAGGCTTCCACTGCAAGAATATGGAATTCTGTATTCCGCCTGATTTTCTCCTGAATCCAGTGATCAAAGTACTGCTTATCAAATATTCCGGTCATTCCATCCACGCAATCTCCGGAATTTGGCAATGTCAGATACAGCAGGATAATCCCCAAAGCCATTCCAAATCCGGACAGAAACTGACTTTTCGTATAAAACTGGATTCCCATGCAGATTCCCTCTACCAGCAGAAATTCCCAGAATACATACCGTTTCCACTGATTATATCCTCTGAGATTATTTGCTAAATGAGAAATCACCAAAACTACATAAACAATATCATAAATATACAGCCAGAAATACCACGGCCCTATCACAAAATCATTCTGCCCGTCAAATCCGAAAAACCAGCCGGTCTGGATATTTCCCCATACCAATATAAGCATAAATACAGGGATTACAGCAAGGAGAATTCTTCTGACACTGGAAAATCTGCCCTCCTGAGGCTTAAACATGTTTCTTATATATCCGTATAAAATACAGGGAAAAAGGACATCGAAAGTGTAGAAACAAGTCAGCAAAAGCTCTATCAGCTGTGCATTTTCCCTGGAATAAGCAAAAATCAGCAAAGTTCCCAGAAAATCCAGAACAATGTACAGACCGCCCAGAAGCAGGACTGCCAGAAATATTTTGGTACCTGTATCGTGAAGCTTCTTCTGCAGTACAAAATGCACTGTGACCAACAGAACCATCACAATAGCAGCAATCTGAAATGACATATTATAATGAACCACCTGTCCTGCCTCCCTTCCTCTTATTCTGATATAAGGCTTCATCAGCCTCATATTTCCACTCACTGATCGTTTTCAGGTTTCCATCCTCATCACGTATAAGACTATATCCCCTGGCAACCGTCAGCCTGTGTCTGCTATTCTTATTAAAGCTATAAATTTCACGATCCATCTCAGCCAGAAAAAGCTCTGCATCCTTTTCAGGGTTGAATACGATCACAGCAAATTCATCTCCACCAATCCGATAGCATTTTCCCTGCGTTCCAAAAATCTCCATAATGCATCTGGCCATTGTAATGATCAGTTCATCTCCGGCTGCCCTTCCGGATTCCTCATTAGCCCTGCGAAGATGATTAATATCCATAAAAATAAGGAGAATATCCTGATACCTCGATGCCTGATTCTGTATTTCTGTAAGCATATTTTCAAAGGGTGCCCGGTTGGGCATTCCCGTCATCCAGTCTTCACTGGATAATCTTTCATACGTCTGCTGCTCCATAAGATATCTTACATTTCCTGCCATGTTGATCACAGTATCTGCTATAACAATAGCCAGAAATATCAGAATTCCCATTTCAAAGATAGCATCGTAATAAGAAATCTCCAACATCCAGTATAAAAGCAATGCCAGAATTCCACTGGCAGAAACCACACCATAGGCTGTGGCAACCATCTTTAACTCTCTTCCCGGATTTTCCCTGTATTCCTTACAAAGAAGAAATGTAGAGACAAATGCCCAGATGACTAACAGAATGTGGGTAAAGAACAGCATATCTACAAATTCAAAAATTCCAAAATAGTTCAGAATTCCCTGGATTCCCGCATTAAAATAAAAAAGATAAATTCCAAGCTCCAGAATACGGTATTTTTTCATATTTCCGATTCTCTGGACAAAATGCAACATGGGCACAGCCAGCAGCATAAATGTATAAAAGGACACCACACTGATAATATTCGCATTGCTGCTATATGTCTGTATCAAAGAGGAATCTGTAACAAGCCAGATTCCACACATAAAGAGAAACAGTGCTACATCCAGGAAACGTACATCCGGCATCTGTCTGCAACTGAGGTACCCTGCAATCAACACTGCTATTATACCCAGCAGAATAAAGCATACCGAAGCTATAAATGCCGGCATTGATTCCACTACATGATACATAGTTACTGCGCTTCCGGTTCCCATATAAATACCGGATATCTCAAAGTATCCTCTGTCCGGACTGGAATACGTGAGAGTCAGCGTCCCTCCCCGGGTATTTGCCGGTATGACTCCGTCACAATTCAACTTTGCTTTCATCTGTGTATTTCTCCGGAACGAAGAATCATTATATTGGTAGATGATCTGATCATTCATACGGATCACCAGATTATACTGTGCGCCCTCTGTAGTGACAGTACGCCCTGCATCCTCTGCTGTAATTCCATCGTTATATAAAACCAGATCCTCCCCCTCCCGGGCAATGATCTTCGCAGGAAAAGTCACCATATTTTTCTGTCCATTTTCCATATAATACCATCCGGAAGACATATGGCGAACCCCTTCCATAGCCTGTCTTTTACTGTCCGCACACATAATCACCAGGATCGCTGTACATACAAACAGTACAATCGCCACCAGCGCCAGTTCTGTTCTCCGGTAAATTTTCTTTTTGTTTTCCACTACACATCTCCCTGTACCTGTTATTCATAATTCTGCTCTGTTTATAGCAATTTCATCATATCATTCCCACCCAAAAATAACAACAGATTTTATTTGTGTTTTGCATCGTTAAAATGTATACTGATTATAGTATATGTTTTCATATGAAAGAGGGGTATATTTTCACAGATACTATTCACAGATACTATTTTACGAATAAACAAAGAACAGAACCCCTGCGTTTTGCAGGGCAGAAAAGAGGCGATTCCATTGAATACAGAAGAAAACTGTATCTCCTTTCTTGATACAGACTGGTCCTATCATCTGGCCAGACGTATGGAGAAGGAAAAAACCAATTCCGTCCTTGGTTACCGCACTGCAGGCTCTGCAGCGGAGACAGCTACCGGGCACATGCTCTATGAGGAAATGTGTGAGATCGGTCTGACTGATGTTTCCAGAGATACCTTTACCCTTGACGGATGGGAATTTGAAAAGGCAATTCTTAAATATGTTGATGAATCAGGCAAAGAACACCTTTTCCAGATGGGAGGCTATCAGACTAATTTTCAGACAGATGGTTTTCAGGATTACGAATTAGTTTATCTTGGAAAAGGAACTGCTGCAGATTATGAGGGCATAAATGTACAGAATAAGCTGGTACTTGTAGAGATCAACCAGAGAGATGAATGGTGGATCAGCTTTCCTGTCTATCAGGCATATTTGCGGGGAGCTGCTGCATTGATCGCAGTGCAGGCAAACGGATATGGAGAAATTGCAGATACCGCTCTGAATGCCCAGGACATTGCCGGACCTGAATTTGCCCCGGCATTTTCCCTGTCTCAGGCAGACGCACGGCTTCTGAAGGATGCACTGTTTTCTAAAATTCATTCTCAGAATCCCCCTGCCTCCGGAAATAATCCGGCCTCCCTGCAGGTTTCTCTGGATGCCAGTTCCAGGGTTATGCCTGATGTACAGGCCAGCAATATTGTGGGAAAAATCCAGGGCACCGAAACAGATCACATGATTGTTTTATCTGCTCATTACGATTCCTATTTTGATGGATTTCAGGATGACAATGCCGCTGTTGCCATGATGCTTGGTATTGCCAGGGCATTGATAAAGGGCGGATACAAGCCTGCCCACACCCTTGTATTCTGTGCTATGGCAGCAGAGGAATGGGGCGTGATCGATTCCAAATATGACTGGTCTACAGGAGCCTACAATCAAGTATTCCGCGTACATCCGGACTGGCAGGGTAAGGTTATTGCCAACTTAAATTTTGAACTTCCTGCACATGCCCACAACACCCGGGATGCTATCCGCTGTACCTATGAATATGCAGATTTTATCAGGAAATTCACAGATTCCCTCACTGTGCCGCCCCAGGCTTATCCGGACGGGATCTCCGTCCTCTCTCCTATTGAAACCTGGTCCGATGATTTTTCCATGGCAATTGCAGGCATTCCTTCCACTGTAAATGATTTCAGCGCAGGACCCTTTATGCAGAATTATTATCATTCCCAATATGATAACCAGGATGTATACCAGGAACCTGTATATCGTTTTCATCATGAATGCTACCTGAAACTAGTTCTGGCCTATGACAGGCTGGTTCTTCCACCTCTGAATTTCAGTAATACCATACAGGCAGCCGCTGCAAATGCAGAGGAAAAGGCTCTGGATTTCGCTGTCTCTGATCTGGAAGGGCTGAGAGCTCTGTTCCGTACAGCAGAATCTCTTGGACAGGAAGTTTATCAGAAAATATGCCAGGTCAATGAGGAGTATTCTTCCCTGGCTTACGAACAGGATCAGAAAATTTTTCGCGGCAAATGGGAAAATACTTCCATTCAGCTTCTGAAGATTTTTCGCAAGGCTCAGGATTACCTAGTCCGCCTGAACTGGCAGGATGAAGTAATCTTTCCTCAGGATGCTGCCTTTCACAATATCAGGCAGCTGGAAAAGGCTAAGGATGCACTGGCAGACAACAATATTACCGATGCATTGAAAGCCCTGTATCGTGTGGACAATAATATGTATGCATTCCTCTTTGATGAAGAAGTCTATTATCATTTTACAGAGTATATTCTCCACCAGCCCAAAGACCGGCTGATGTGGGGCGCCGGACGGATCATGCATCATGAAAATCTATACGGCATTGTCCAGCAGCTAAAAGAACGGCTGAAGGAACCAGATCCGGTACTGGAAATAGAAATCCGACGCCTGGATGCCGCGCTGCGCAGACAGAAAGCTTACTATAAAGACGATATCCGTTACCTAAAAAATTCAGTGACCAAGCTCTGCTCCATGCTGAATGATGTCTTAACAAATACATAAAGGAGTTTTTTATACTATTATGGAAAGTGAAAATTTGTACAGAGTACAGGAAGAAGATTTACCACGATTGCAGAAGCTTTTGACTGTTTGTTTTGCACAGGATCCCCTGTATCATGCACTGATACCGGATGATAACACCAGAGAACGACTTCTGCCTGAGCTTTTTTCCTGTGACCTGACAGAATTTTTTCAAACCTGTGAAATTTATTCAGACAGCAGCGAGTTAAACAGTATCTTGGTGGTTTCTGATGAAAGTGAACCTTATAACGTCCTGCAATATTGTCTTACTGAAGCCAAAGCTCTGCTCACCACTGATGGATGGCTCATCAAAGAAGACCCCAGCCTGAAAACCTTCTGGAACTTTGTCCAAGGAAAAGATTATCTGAACTCCAGCTGGACAGACCAGCTTCATCAGACTGAGCGTCTCCATGTAATTTACCTGGCGGTAGATCCCAGACATCAGCATCATGGTCTGGCTGAATTACTGATGAACGAAGTACTGGATTACGCACAGCAGCACAAAATGCTGGTTTCTCTGGAAACCCACAATCCGGATAATGTTCCAATATATGAACACTTTGGATTTAAAATTTATGGAATTGTAGAAAAATCACATTTTAATCTGAAACAATATTGCATGATCAAAGAAGCATCTGCTTTTGTCCCTGAAAAACAGGAGCTGTGAAACCTTACAGATTTTTTTATAAGATAAAAACAACCTATTTTCAGGTATGATTTTTGTATAATTATCCATCTAGAAAAATTCTTATATATATATTATACTAATATGCAATATGTACTTTTACTTTATATAAGGAGGACTAAACAATGGTACAAAACGCAATGAGTGCAACTGAATTTTATATCTTGAAATATTTATGGTCCAGAGAAACACCTGCGACTTTTTCTGAAATTATGACTCACTTTAACGAAGAAGAAAAAAAGGAATGGAAAAAGCAAACTGTTAACACCTTCCTCACCCGTCTGGCTCAGAAAGGCTTTCTGAACATTGACAAAAGTGGGAAAAGGGCCATCTATATCCCTTCTGTATCTAAGAAAAAATACTATGAGGATTATGCACAGCAGATCATCGAGGATTCCTATGAAGGATCTCTGAAAAATTTCATCTGTGCCTTTACAGAAAACTGTAAATTAACATCCAATGAAAAAGAGGAACTGTTAACTTATATTCGTTCACTGTAAATGTTAGGGGATGCCAAATGGCATCCCCTTATTTTTTCTATAGCTTAATCGAATCAAGTAAGTTCCCTGCTTCAATTGCGAATATCCGCTTGATTTAGCAAAAAATATTTTACGCACAAAAAAACCAGCTAAATAATAGCTGGTTTCTACTGTATCTTCAAAACTACATACATGTTGACATTTCCTTGAGAATTAACTTCCTGCGTTGCCGATTGAGTATTGTACTCCAGCGGAGTCACCTCGCAACTTCGTTGCTCAGTGTCATTTGCTTCGCAAATGTTCAGTCTGTATCAGGAATGCTTCTCCACAAGCAAGCTTGCTCCGAATCCTTCCTGCTCCATCCTGCCGCTTCCTCGGC
>CAKRYE010000027.1 GCA_934426285.1 uncultured Blautia sp. | reverse complement strand
TGCAGGGATTCTCCCTGACCTTTTGTAGTATCATACACCAGAATATCCCGGTCCATATTGATACCGGTGGTTTTATCACCCAGAAAAATATCATTGCTGTTCCGGCCGCCAAGCAAATACATTTCATTATCAACAATAAGATATTTATCATGCATCCGATAATTTATCTTTAACAAACTGGCAGGTGTTATAGGATTGTATACACCTACCTGCACATTCTCTCTTGCCACCAGTGCCTGGAATTCCTTGCTTTTATTCAAAAACAGCTGCTGGTAAATTCCATCAATCAAAAGCTTAATTTCCACACCTTTTTGGGAAGCATGATTTAGCGCTGCAAGAAGGTCTGTTCCACTTTCATCTGCCCGCAAATCAAAAGTTGACAGCACAATACTTTTCTTCGCAGCTTCAATCATCCGCAGACGCCACAAAAGCGCCTCTTCATTGTCATCAACGCAGCGGATTCTTTCTCTGCCTGGCATATCAGAAGTAAACTCAGCTTGCTTCAGTGTTTCCTCAAATTTCTCATCCGGCTTCTTACAGTATAGCGGTGCAAGAATATTTGTCAGCACTACAATAAGCAGAAACCATAGGAATATGTTCCGTATTTGTTTTAGTAAATTTGAAAAAGGATTGTTTATCATAACTTTTACCTTAATATTGTATTATGTGTTTTTTTATCATATCACGGTTCCATTCCATGAACAAGCAAAGTGGGCAATAATCTACACGATCTTTTCCACCTGTCGAGTTTGCATAATCAATTCCGCTCATACGTAAAATATTATCCTGAAAAGCAGCCTGTTGAATCTCTGCACCTTCTCCTACGAGAAATTTTTCTGCATGTCAAGCATTGGATATCCTGTACGCAAGATTCTGTGGTATAGTAAAATCTGAATGAGAAAAGAAGAAAAGAGGTTAAATCGATGCCACGGAAAAACCATGAGATGATAGATGGGAGATTACTGCAAACGAATAAGAAATATTCCCAGTTAAAATTAAAGCAGAAAGAAAAGATAGCGGAATGGATGTTTCAGGCAACCAGAGAGTATTATATGAAAAAGTGCACTTTTCCCAATGACAAACATCTGGAAAAAGTGGTGGACACGGTTTATGAAAAAATTGAAGATGCAGAAATCTGGATTCCATATGGAGAGGTCTTTAGGCATTATAAATCTAAAAGATCGGATATCAACAAACGTGTCAGAAAATCCCTGAATGTAAAAGAAGAGAGTCGGATTGAGAAGGTCTGTTTTATGAATATGTGTATGATTCAGGACGATAAAGGAAATGTACTGGCTCTGGATAAAGTAAAAGATAGCTATACCGGTACGACTTTTCCGGGTGGTCACGTAGAAGCAAATGAGATTTTTCAGAAATCTATGATTCGGGAAGTCTGGGAAGAAACAGGACTTACGATTAAAGCACCGAAGCTTGGAGGGCTATATCATTGGCATAAGGGTGGAGTGCATTATGTCATTACCCTGTATAAAGCGGATAAGTTTACCGGAGAGCTGAAGAGTTCTGAGGAAGGAAAGGTTTATTGGATTCCGCTGGAAGAGTTAAAAACAAGAGAACTTGCTACGGGTATGGAACATGTTTTGCAGATTCTGGAATCAGAGCAGGTAGATGAGTGCTATATGCATCTGGAAGCGGATGGATATGTGGGAGAGTTGTATTAAGCAAGACCATTTTCATGGATGGGATGACGAGACTTTATCTGGCATCAAAAAAGGAAAACGTTTTGTTTTCTCGAATCCGCATCCTACGCGATTGGTATAGGTATTAGACAGACTTAAAAGTCATATTCTACCTTCGAGGGGTATGCTTTTCCTCTAAAATAGAGTACGATTAATAAAAAAGGAGGTAGATGGATGGATCTTATCAAAATTGGAAAATATATTGCAGGTAAGCGAAAGTCATTGGGGATGACACAAAAGCAACTGGCAGAAAAATTAGGTATGAGTGATAAGTCTGTTTCTAAATGGGAGCGAGGAGTTTGCCTTCCGGATGTATCTGTTTATAAAGAACTTTGTTCAATTCTTGGTATTAGCCTCAATGAGTTTCTGGCGGGAGAAGATATAGCCCAAGAGAATATGATTCAGAAGTCAGAAACAAATATTATTGAAGTAATCAAAGACAATATAAATAAAGAGAAATGTCTAAAGGTTATGAAATACATATTATTAGTTATATCTATTTTTGCGGTATCGGTAATTGGATTTGTCATATACCGTTTGAAAAAACCACAGAATTATATTTCTCCTGTTGCAAAGGATAGCATAGAAATGCAGACCGCAGAACTGCTTGCCGGACCGGATGGAGCATTTGTCTACAAGTTTATCACGACGGATGAATATAAAAAACTTAGATTACATATTTATCGATACGAATCAGGAAAATTGAGTGATCAGGACAAAGTTGAAATGGGATTTGAAGATATTGGTTCGCCAAAAAGTGGTGAAATCGTAATGGTGCCTGATTTCGATAATTATGTAATTAAGTTAATTATTTCTGGAGGTGGTAGTAAGTTGTCAACTGAAATTCCTATTTTAGAAAATGTAGAAAATAGAGAATACTATGGAAGAACAGCAACTGAAATAAAAAATGTCGTAGACATTAGATACAATAAGCAGCAGCCACTTATTGCCTTTGGTTATGATAATGACGAAATGAGTGTTCCGACTTTAGACGATTTTATAAATAGCCAAACAGATTTTCTTTCAAAAAATGATTATGTGTATTATGTGGCATTTGAGTTTTGTAAGTAATAGATACATACATAAAGGGCATATGTCAAAAATGTTATTGACATATGCCTTTTATAGGACTAATATATAAGAAAAGCGAGAAAGGAGCAGTTTATGCCGAGACCAGTAAAATGCAGAAAAGTCTGCCATTTCCCCAATGTTTTAGAATTTCTTCCGGCAGATGATGCGGAGAAAAAAGCACCTATTGTTCTGACGGTAGATGAGTATGAGACAATTCGTCTTTTGGACAAGAAAGGTTATAGTCAGGAGCAGTGTGCAGTATCTATGCAGATCGCAAGAACAACAGTTCAACGAATTTACGAGATCGCCAGGAAGAAAATAGCAGATGCACTTATAGACGGACGTCCGCTCAGGATTGAGGGTGGGGATTTCAGAATCTGTGACGGTCAGAGCAGTAACTGCAGCTTTGGAGGGTGTTACAAACAGGAGATTTACCAAAAATATGCAGTAGAAAAAGGAGAGGGTATCATGAGAATAGCAGTAACATATGAAAACGGACAGATTTTCCAGCACTTTGGACACACAGAAACATTTAAGATTTATGATGTAGAGGAAGGGAAAGTGGTACATTCAGAGGTAGTAGATACCAATGGAAGCGGACATGGTGCATTGGCGGGAGTTCTTAATGCATTGAATGCAGATGTTCTGATCTGTGGCGGAATCGGAGGCGGTGCGCAGACAGCGTTAGCGGCAGCAGGTATTAAGCTTTTCGGCGGAGTTTCCGGAGATGCAGATAAAGCGGTAGAAGCTTTTATTAATAAAACACTGGATTATAATCCGGATGTGAAATGTTCTCACCATGAGCACAGCCACGGGGAAGGACATACATGTGGCGAGCACGGATGTGGAAGCCACAGCTGCCATTAAGAAGGTCAAAATAATCCATATTCAGAAAGCCCTCAGCTGTGGATAAAATCCATGGCTGAGGGCTTTCTTGTGTCTTTGGTTATCTGTTTCCTTTATTCCGGAACCGGCAGAGTTACCGTGACAGGCTTATGCTCCAGTGCAGGGATGATTTTCTGCATCAGATCTTCGGTTGTAAATTTGAGACTTGAGGTGTTAATGCAGGGATGACAGCCGAAGTAAGGTTCTTTCATGACATCTTCATCAATAAGAAGCTGCACTTTTTTCTCGGAATCATTCATCAGTCCCAGGACACTGACGGATCCGGGGGTGATATCAAGATATTTCTCCATATATTCCGATTTGGCAAAAGATAATCTGGCAGAGTGGATCTGTGCAGAGAGATCTTTGGTCTTAAATGGTTTATCACCAGGCATCAGAAGAAGATAAAAATCCGTCTCCTGGCGATTGCACAGGAACAGATTTTTGCAGATCGTGGTGTTGTCACCAAGGGCACGGTCAATCTCTTCGCAGGCTTCCATAGTCATAGTTGCTTCATGGTCAATACGCTGATATTGAATGCCAAGCTTATCTAAAAAATCATAGACGCGGATTTCTTTATCCAGACGGTTATCTGTATTTTCAGGTCTTCCCTTTTGTAATTCCATTTCGTGATGCTCCTTTACGTTTTCATTGATGAAAGTGTAATCCTTTTGTATGGATATTGTCAACAGAGGAATAGAGATGGAATCCTGTTGACCATATTCAGAAGAAGATAAGTCTTTATTATAGGTAATAGTCTTTGACATTCCTGCTTCCTTTTGATACTATATGAGTAGAAAAAATTCAGACCTCCCCTGGGAGAAATCCGGAGGGAGGCCTTTCTAACGAGGTGTAAGATGAAAAACGAAAAAAATTCTACGCATAGCCATCACAGGGGGAGTTTTTCCGGCAGGATCGGTTATGTACTGGCAGTTGCCGGGTCGGCGGTAGGACTGGGAAATATCTGGAGATTTCCCTACCTTGCAGCGAAATATGGCGGCGGGATTTTCCTGCTGATCTATATCCTTCTGACAGCATCCTTTGGTTATGTGCTGATCATGTCAGAGACAGCTCTGGGACGAATGACCAGAAAGAGTCCAGTAGGTGCCTTTGCACATTTTGGGAAAAAGAAAGCCTTTAAGGTGGGCGGATGGCTGAATGCAGTGATCCCCATGCTGATCGTTCCCTATTACAGTACCATCGGAGGCTGGGTAGTTAAATATCTGGTGGAATATTTCAAGGGAAATGTACAGAAAGTATCTGAGGACGGATACTTTGGAAGCTTTATCGCAGATTCCTGGCAGGCAGAGCTCTGGTTTATTGTTTTTGCTGTATTTGTCTTTGCCATTATTCTGGGTGGTGTACAAAATGGAATAGAGAGAATGTCAAGGATCATGATGCCGGTTCTGGTAATCCTGGCAGTTGTAGTTACCATTTACTCTGTCACACGTCCGGGTGCACTGGAGGGTGTGAAATATTTCCTCATCCCCAATGTGAAAAACTTCTCCTGGATGACGGTAGTGGCAGCTATGGGACAGATGTTCTATTCCCTGTCCATTGCAATGGGAATCTTATATACCTATGGCTCCTATGTTCCAAAGAATATGGACATTGAGAGATCTACTACACAGGTTGAGATTTTTGATACAGGTATTGCCATGCTTGCCGGCCTGATGATCATTCCGGCAGTGTTCGCTTTTTCAGGCGGAAACCCTGAGACTCTTCAGGCAGGACCGTCCCTGATGTTTATTACCCTGCCCAAGGTATTTGCAAGT
The DNA here is from genome assembly GCA_934426285.1 of uncultured Blautia sp. Lineage (GTDB taxonomy): Bacteria > Bacillota > Clostridia > Lachnospirales > Lachnospiraceae > Blautia_A. Next base: position 20,818 of record CAKRYE010000027.1, on the reverse strand, counting down.
ATGGGTCTGGGCACTGTGACAGGAATTGTATTCTTTGTACTGGTACTGCTTGCGGCACTGACCAGCGCAGTTTCCCTGATGGAGACCAGTGTTTCCACAATCATGGACGAGCTTCACTGGGGACGTAAAGGAAGCTGTGCATTGATGGCAGTGGTTATGATCGTTCTTGGAACTGCTTCTTCTATGGGATATGGACTTCTGGATTTTATCCGTATCTTTGGAATGAATTTCCTCGATTTCTTTGATTTTGCTACAAACTCCGTTATGATGCCTCTGGCAGCACTTGCAACCTGTATTCTGGTACTGAAGGTAGTTGGAATTGACGGAATCACAAAGGAAATCGAACAGTCCTCTCCTTTCCGCAGAAAGAAGCTGTATAAAGTATTTCTGAAATACTTTGCTCCTGCCTGCCTGATCATTATCCTGCTTAGCTCTATTGCCAATGTACTGGGAATTATAAGCATGTAAAATTTGAGAAATGCTCCGCTGCTTCGGCCGTGGGGCGTTTTTTCGTCTTGGTATTTACACCGATGACAGAAAAGGATAAAATAACAACAGGAAAATATAACAGGAGAACATATAAGATGAAAAAGAAACTTCTGGTCAGTATGCTGGCCGCAGCCATAGTAGCTTCTGCGCTGACGGGCTGTGGGATTACTGACAGCAATCATACAGAAAAGAGTTCTGCAAAAACAGTAAAGCTGGATCCTGAGGATCCTGTTTCCCTGACTGTATGGCATTATTACAATGGCCTGCAGCAGACAGCCTTTGATAACCTGGTAGATGAGTTTAATAATACGGTAGGCAAGGATGAAGGAATTTCTGTAAAAAGCTACAGCCAGGGATCCGTGGCTGATCTGGAGAAAGCCATCACAGATGCAGCAGATGGACTGGTAGGTGCGGATAAGATGCCTGACATCTTTTCCTCCTATGCAGATGTGGCTTATACCATTGAGAAAAAATCCGGTCTGGCAGATCTGTCCCAGTATTTCACAGAGGAGGAGCTGTCAGAATATGTGGATTCCTATATCCAGGAGGGATATTTTGAGGGAGATAAAGCCCTGTATCTCTTTCCTGTAGCCAAATCAACAGAGATTATGATGATCAATAAGACAGACTGGGAACCTTTTGCCAGTGCTACAGGGGTTACCCTGGATCAGCTTTCTACCCTGGAGGGAGTAAGAGAGGTAGCTGAGAAATATTATGACTGGACAGATGCCATGACTCCGGATGTGGCTGATGACGGCAAGGCTTTCTATGGCAGAGATGCCATGGCAAATTATTTTATTATCGGGATGAAGCAGCAGGGAAAAGATCTGTTCCAGGTGAAGGATGGCAAGGTTACTGTGGATACAGACAAGGAGAGCATACGCCGTCTGTGGGACAATTATTATGAGCCCTATATTATGGGATATTTCGCAGCTTTTGGCAAATTCCGCTCCGATGATGTGAAGACGGGAGATATTCTGGCTTACACAGGTTCTACGGCATCTGCCATGTACTTCCCGGATAAGGTAGAGGATGATGACGAAAGCTATGCCATTGATTATATTGTCCAGGAGGCACCGCTCCTTAAGGATGGCAGGAACTACAAGGTGCAGCAGGGCGCAGGTATGGCTGTGTCCAAATCTGACGAGAAGCATGAATATGCATCCAGTGTATTCCTGAAATGGTTTACCCAGAAGGAGCAGAACCTGAGATTTGTGTGTGAATCAGCCTATCTGCCTGTGCGGAAGGATGCAAATACCATCACGGCCCTGGACCAGGTGGTCAAAGAGAATTCCATTGACATCAGCCAGAAGGCTTATGATTGTCTGAAGGATACTATGGACACCTTTGACAAGACGGAATTTTATACTTCGGCATGTTTTGAAAACAGCTATGATGCCCGTCAGATCCTGGAGCATAATCTGTCTGATAAAGCCACAGCAGATAAAGCTGCCATCGATGAAAAAGTGGCTTCCGGTATTTCCAGGAAGGAGGCAGCTGCTGAGTATCTCACAGATCAGGCCTTTGACCAGTGGTATGAGGAATTTTGCAAAGCATTAAGTGCAAGTGTTGAAAAATAAAAAAGGAGATTAAGATGAAAAAGATCCAAAAGCAGAAAAAGCCTTTGCTGAGAATCTTTTTGATTCCTCTTTGTGGAATTGTATTGCTTCAGGGAAGCTTATTGTTCACCATGCTTGTGTGCAGTGGGGCAAAATCAAAGATGGAGAAAAATATATTGGAGGCAGACTCCAATATTCTCCGGAACAGACAGTTGATGCTTCAGAATGCAATGGCAGACCAGTGGTCCTCTGTGCGGGAGGAGCGCCAGGATCTGACAAACAGTTTGGGTAATTTTCTGGAAGAGCAGGAGAAAGATATTGCAGAGTTCAGGGAGAGTAAAAGCCTTCAGGAAGCCTATTTGCAGCGAATTTTCCCGAATATGATCAGCGTGGCCCAGAGAAATACAGCCTCCGGATTATTCCTGGTTCTGACCAATGGGGATCCGGTGGAAGAAGCCTCGGATTATAACGGATTTTTTATAAGGGATTCTGATCCCCAGAGAAAAACTGCTACCAATACAGATTTGCTGCTGGAGAGAGGAAACAAGAATCTGGCCCGCAAGGCATCCATTTCCCTGGATTATGCCTGGTCTACCCGATTTAGCCTGGCAGGAGAGGGAAAGCGGGCAGCAGATGAGTTCTTTTATCAGCCCTATGAAGCGGCTATCGCCCATCTTTATACAGATATGGTGAATCTGGGATACTGGTCAGAGCCTTTTATCTTGGAAGAGAATCCCATGGACAACCATGAGATGATAACCTATTCCCTGCCCCTGGTTTATGGAAACGAGGTGTATGGAATCCTGGGAGTTGAGGTATCCCTCAATCTGCTGGAAGAATATATGGATGTGAGGGAGCTGGATGATAATCTGAATGCAGGATATATACTGGCCTATAAACAAGGAGAGGAAGAATACATCTGCGTGACCGGACAGGGGAATCTGCATGAAGCAGTGCACAGACAGGGAGGAACCTTTACACTTTTACCGCAAAAGGAAACAGATCTGTATGTGGTAAAGGATGTGCTCAAAGGAAAGCAGAAGATCTACGCGCTGACCAGTCCCATGAGTCTGTACAGCAATAATGTCCCTTATGACAATACAGAATGGGAGCTGTGTGCTTTGGTAACCGAGAATTCCATATTCGGAATGGGAGAAAGGCTGTACAGAGGTATTTTAAATGTTCTGCTTGTCTGTGCTGTCATTGGGATTTGTGTGGTTATCTTTGTGGTAGGGCGCGTAATGAAACCGGTTCATTCCCTTATGAACAGTGTGAGAAACGGGCCAGAGGGAATACGGAGCTTTCCGCCCTCTAAGATCCTGGAGATAGATGAACTTCATGATGTATTGGAGAGTGCTACAGAGGCTCAGGAAAAGACAGAGGATCAGCTGAGAGAGGAAAAGGAACGTTACCGGATCGCTGTGGAGAGCTCTGAGGATATCTTTTTTACCTACCGGATCCGGGAGGATAAGATTGAAATTATGAACAGCGAAAGAAGGGATGGCATCTGGAGCCGCAGCCAGCAGCCGGAAATCCTTACAGGCATTTATGTTCATCCTCTGGACCTGAGAAGGATCACAGACTGCTTTGCATATGCCCAGGATATCATAGACGAAGATTTCAGGCTGAAACAGAATGAAGAAGGGGATTATCAGTGGTTTAACCTGTCGGCAAAGGTGGTTTCTGATGAAACAGATGCCAGAGCCATGATCACAGGATATCTGCACAATATCAATCAGCAGAAGGAACAGGAGCTGGAGGAGATCCGCAGGAAAAAAATGGATCCGGTCACTTCCTTTTATAATATGAAAGAAGGGCTGCAGGTGGTCCAGAATATGCGCAGCACCAAGCAGGAGGGAACCCTTTTTGCTCTTCATATATATCCTTTCCGGCAGATCAATAAGCAGTATGGGCTGATCGTTGGAGACCTGCTTCTGAAACAGCTGGCAGAGATTATGCGAAAGACCTGTGAAGCCATGAAAGATCAGCCGGTTCTGGTGCGTGTAAGCGCAGGGACAGTAGGGGGCTGGATGCCGCAGCTGGATGAGAAGACTACCCAGACTATGATCCGTCAGGTGGAGCGGGAATTCAGTCAGCTGATCCACAGGGATGTTTTGAAACCTGCGCTGATCAGTGAAATGGTACAGGCCGACAGGGTGACTGAGACTGAAAAACTGGCAGAGCAGCTGGAAAACAGGCTGAAGCAGAACAAAGTTCTCTCAGAGGACTGGGATTTTGGTAAGATTATTTCTGCAGCTTACACAGAGCAGATGAGCCTGATGTCCATTACCCTGAATCTTTTTGACAGAGGAGCAGATTATAGCGTTCCTCTGGATCTGTTTGCAGCAGAGGTGAACTCCAGGTATCCGCTGGAGAATCTGGTGATTACTGCCTATGACAGGGAAAATATGGTAAATACACTGGAGTATCAATGGCGGAAGAAACCGGAGACTGACCACATAGAGTCCGGTGAGTACTCCGAGAAAATCCGAAAATATGAAAAACTGGCCCAGTGTACAGAGGCAGATTTCAGAAGATTTACAAAGACCCATGCAGGCAGGGATATCTGGCCTGTAAGCAGTGAGATCACAGAGAATCCAATGTTTGCTTCTTTCCTTGACCCGGGTAAAGGAATGGGGGTAGATATGACGGACAACGGACAGTATTCCGGAACCCTCTTTTTCATGGGAGAAAATGAGGAAGTCCTGAAATCGGATAATGATTATAAGGAAATCCGTGAGATCGTAACGATTATCCAGAACAGGATCAATCAGGAGAAGCACGATCTGTCTGCACAGGCAAAATCGGATTTCCTGGCCCGTATGTCTCATGAGATCCGTACACCGATGAATGGGATTATGGGTATGACAGCCATTGCCCTGAAGGAGAATCAGACAGAGGAGCGAAGAGTAGAATGTCTGGAAAAAATCAAAAACTCTTCCCAGTATCTGCTGGCTCTGGTAAATGATATTCTGGATATGTCTAAGATTGAAAGCGGTAAAATGCAGATTCAGCCGTCCAAGGTGAATCTGAAAAAGAAGCTTCTGGGTATTCATGATCTGGTTGAATCCAGGTTCAGGGAAAAACAGCAGGAATATACAGAGCACATTGTCCTGAAAAATTCCTGGTTCCTGGCAGATGAGCTTCGTCTCAGCCAGGTGCTGGTCAATCTGCTGGGAAATGCTTCCAAGTATACGCCCGAGGGCGGAAACATCTGCTTTGAGGCAGTGGAGACCTGCATAGACGGTAATGCTTCAGAGGTTTATTTTGCAGTGAAGGATGACGGGATTGGTGTCAGGAAAGAGGATCAGCAGAGGATTTTCCAGAACTTCGAGCAGGCGAGACAAAATGACAGTGCTTACCGTCAGGGAACCGGACTGGGACTGGCAATCAGCAACCGCCTTATTCATATGATGGGCAGCAATATTATGCTGGAGAGTGAACCGGGACGGGGAAGTATCTTTAGCTTCACACTAAGGCTGACCCTGACAGAGCCGCCGAAAGAGCAGAAACAGGAGGAATCAGAAAATACTGCTGTAGAGCTGAAGGGCAGGCGGATCCTGACTGTGGAGGACAATGAGCTGAATATGGAGATCATCTCTGCAGTATTGGAGGATTACGGAATTGTTGTAGATCCTGCAGAAAACGGAAAGATCGCACTGGATAAGATGGCAGCTTCGCCGGTGGGCTATTATGACATGATCCTGATGGATATTATGATGCCTGTGATGGACGGACTGGAGGCTACCAGGGAAATCCGTAAGCTGAACAGACCGGATGCGCGGACCATACCTATCGTAGCCATGACAGCCAATGCCTTTGAGGAAGAGCAGAAGAAATCTATAGCCAGCGGAATGAATGAACATCTGACCAAGCCGTTGAGTATGGAGAAGCTTGAAGAGACCCTCAGGAAATATCTGAGCTAAAGGTGACTGAGAGAAGTCAGAAATAGAAATCTGACAGAGAAAATAAATAAGCCACATTCAACAGAGAAAGCTGTTGAACGTGGCTTGTTTTTTGTTATGGTCTGATCAGGATTTCTCAGATATCCAGCAGATCACTGTAAACTTTAAGTGCTCCGTCAGTGTCGTGTGCAAGTACACGTTTTGCAAGGACTTTACCAAGCTGTACACCCTCCTGGTCGAAGCTGTTCAGATTCCAGAGGAAGCCCTGGAACATGATCTTGTTCTCAAAGTGAGCCAGAAGTGCACCAAGGGATGCAGGTGTAAGTTCTTCACCGATGATAATACTGGAAGGACGTCCGCCCTTGAAGTTCTTGTTCAGGTTCTCATCCTCTTTACCACATGCAAAAGCTACGATCTGAGCTGCAACGTTTGCGCAGAGCTTCTGCTGGCTTGTGCTGTTCTCAATATCAACATCTACACCAAGCTGGCTCTTCTTGAAGCCGATGAACTGAAGCGGAACAATGTCAGTTCCCTGATGTAATAACTGATAGAAGGAATGCTGTCCGTTAGTACCTGGCTCACCGAAGATAACAGGTCCTGTTACATAGTCTACAGGCTCACCGAAACGGTTAACGGATTTACCGTTGGATTCCATATCGCACTGCTGTAAGTGTGCAGGGAAACGGCTCAGTGCCTGAGAATATGGGAGAACTGCTGTAGCAGGATATCCCTGTACATTTCTCTCATAAACACCGATCAGTGCATCCAGCATATCCGGGTTCTCAAGAATGTTCTTATTTGTGGCAAGAGTATCCTCTGCTGCAGCTCCCTCAAGGATCTGTGCAAATACTTCAGGACCAAATGCCAGGGAAAGGATGGCTCCGCCTACACCGGAAACAGAAGAGTAACGTCCGCCGATATAGTCATCCATGAAGATGGCTGTCAGGTAATCTTCGCTCTTTGCCAGAGGAGAAGTCTCGCTTGTTACAGCAAGCATGTGTTTGGATGGGTTTAATCCTGCTTTCACCAGAGCGTTCTTTACGAAAGCTTCGTTTGTCAGAGTTTCCAGGGTTGTACCGGATTTGGATACAACGATGAAGAGAGAATGAGCAAGATCTACAGAAGCAAGAACAGCAGCTGCATCATCAGGATCTACGTTGCTGATGAATTTTGCTTCCATTTTAAATGTGTTGTTTGCTTTTGCCCAGTTCTCAAGAGCAATATATAATGCGCGTGGACCTAAGTCACTTCCGCCGATACCGATCTGAACTACAGATGTGAATTTCTCACCATTCTCATTGGTGATCTCGCCTGCATGAACCTTGTTTGCGAAGTCTGCAGCTTTCTTCTGCTGTGCAACGTAGAATTCACGTTTGTCAACGCCGTCTACCACTACAGCATCGCCCTGCTGTTTACGTGCAAGGTGGTGAAGTACCATACGTTTCTCACCGGTGTTGATCACTGCGCCGTTGTATAACTCCTGGAATTTCTCAATAAGTTCAGCCTCGTCTGCCAGCTTTGCAAGTGCATCAAGAACAGTCTCATCAATCTGCTTTGCAGCATAGTTGTAAGCTAAACCGGCTGCCATTGGTGTGCTGTATTTCTTTACACGTTCAGCACCTTTCTCGCCTGCCATGGCATCTGCGATATCTACATGACCTTTCAGTTCGGCAAGTTTGCTGTAAGAAGCAAGAGTGTCGAGATTTTTCCATGTTGCCATAATAATATTCCTCCTTTAGAATAGATGCGATTTCAGGTACATTTATCCGGAAGCGGACTCAATGCTGTTGAAGCCGGGATCAGAAAGATGTAACAGAATAACCGCTTTAGTGCAATTATACTTAAAAATGGGGGAGATTTCAACGTATAGAGACTTATTTTGTGGAGAAAAACCTGTTTTTCGGATAAGAATACCATAAACAGGACAGTAACTATTTGCAATAAGACCGGCAAGATGCTATTATGTATAAAGCTACAGTCAGACAGTAATTTTACAGGGAGATAATTAATAATGGAATTCTGGGATATTTATGATGAAAATAAGAAACCAACAGGACGCACAATGAAAAGAAATGACTGGTGCCTGAAGGACGGAGAGTATCATTTAACTGTACTGGGCGTTATCGGCAGACCAGATGGCACATTCCTGATCACCAAACGTGTGATGACCAAGGCATGGGCACCAGGCTGGTGGGAAGTATCCGGAGGTGCAGCCCAGGCCGGTGAGGAATCTTATGAAGCGGTTCTTCGTGAGGTAAAAGAGGAAACAGGACTGGATGCGCGGAATGCAGATGGTGGATATCTGTTTACCTATAAGCGTGAGAATCCGGGTGAGGGAGATAACTACTTTGTGGATGTGTATCGCTTTATTATGGACATTGACGAAAGCGATCTGCACCTGCAGACAGAAGAGACAGACGGATATATGTTTGCCACTGTTGATGAGATCAAAGCATTTGCAGCAGAGGGAAAATTCCTTCATTATGACAGCATAAAGAGAGCGTTTGAACTGTCATAATATGGCATAACAGAATAATAACAGTAATGGAATCACAAAATAAAAAACCATCATACAGGAACAGCTGGACCTGTATGGTGGTTTTTTATAAGACTATTTCATAGCGTTTCTGATTGCTGCCAGCAGCTCATCATATTCCTCATATGCCGGGATTTCCGGATAGTCTGCTTTGATCTTGTCTGTGCTGCGGAACAGGAATCCGGCCTTGCTTGCCTGGATCATACCCAGGTCATTGTAGGAATCACCGCTTGCAATGGTATCGAATCCGATAGACTGCAGTGCCTTTACAGTAGTTAACTTGGACTGTTCCACTCTCATTTTAAAGCCTGTGATCTCACCGTTGTTTGCAACTTCAAGTGTATTGCAGAACAGAGTCGGTCTTCCAAGCTTCTCCATGAGGGGTGCTGCAAACTGTGTGAAAGTATCGCTGATCAGGATTACCTGAGAGAAGGAACGAAGCTCATCCAGAAATTTCTTTGCACCTGGAAGGGGATCGATCTTTGCGATAACCTCCTGAATCTCTTTCAGTCCAAGACCATGCTCCTTCAGAATCCCAAGTCTCCAGTTCATCAGCTTATCATAATCCGGCTCATCGCGGGTGGTTTTCTTCAGCTCCGGGATGCCGCTGGCCTCTGCAAATGCGATCCAGATCTCAGGCACCAGAACGCCCTCTACATCAAGACAAGTGATATACATAACAATAAATCCTCCTTTGTGAATGACATATTTATTCGTAAATATTCTTTACCGCTTTATTTGACGAAAATATCTTAACATATTCTGAAAGGCCTTGCAAGTTACAGCTGCCATTCTTACGATATCTTTTATAATCCGGAAAAGAAATAAAAACTTGGTATTGACATTAAAAAAACAAATCCATATAATAGTTAGGCAACTAATAGATAGCAACCTAACTATTGGAAGATACCCGGAGGTGATCAAAATAGACGAGGAAACCAAACAGAAGCTGAATCATATGCATGTAGGCCGGCTGATCCATATTATGTGCCATGCCATGCGCCGGGGAGCACCGGAGGAGGTTATGGAAGGTGTGGATCTGACTGCCATGCAGAAGCATGTGCTGAAGTTCATCCTGCTGGAAACCCTGCACAGGGAGATTTACCAGAAGGATATTGAGGAAGAATTTCAGGTCCGTAAGCCCACAGCTACGGGAATGTTGCAGCTTCTGGAAAAAAAAGGGTATATTTACAGAGAGAGCTCCCGGCAGGACGGCCGGCTGAAACGCATTGTTCCTACAAAGAAGGCAGAGGATATCCGTCAGGCCATCCTTATTAATATTGAAAAATGTGAAGCAAGGATGGTCCGTGGAATCGCGCCGGAGGATGTAGAGCTTTGCAAGCAGGTTCTGTGGCAGATGTATGAGAACCGCAGGGAAATGAACCGTCAGGGAGACCTGAAATAAACAGAGACAGTAAGGAGGACAACATGAACAAAAAACTTTTACGTTCCGTCCGGGAATACAAAAAGCAGTCTATTCTGGCACCGCTTCTGGTAATCCTGGAGGTTCTGATGGAAGTCCTGATCCCCCTGGAGATGGCAAAGATCATTGACGTCGGCATCGCCCAGGGAAATCTGAGCTACATCATACAGAGAGGAATCATTCTGGTTGTGATGGCAATGCTTTCGCTGTTTTTCGGTGTACAGGCCGGAAATATGGCAGCTTACGCAGCAGCAGGCTATGCCAAAAATCTGAGACATGATATTTTCTACAAGGTACAGGATTTTTCCTTCAAAAATATCGACCATTTTTCCACCTCAGGACTGGTTACAAGAATGACCACTGACATTACCAATGTGCAGCAGGCATATATGATGAGTATCCGCTTGCTGGCCAGGGCACCGTTTATGATCATTCTGTCCTGGATCATGACACTGACTATCAGCAAACCGGCATCGATCCTTTTCCTCATTGCCATACCATTTCTGGGTGGAACCCTGATTTTTATTGCAAAAGCAGCCCACCCACATTTCATCAAGGTATTTGACGAGTACGATGTGCTGAACAATTCCGTACAGGAGAACGTAAACGCATCCCGTGTGGTAAAGGCTTTCGTGCGTGAGGACTATGAGATTGAAAAATTCCATGGGATTTCCAGATATGTCTATGATCTTTTCACCAAAGCAGAGAAAATCGTGGCATGGAACTCCCCGGTTATGCAGTTTACCATGTATACAGTAGTGCTGATCCTGGTAGCCATCGGCGGCAGATCTATCGTAGGTGGTACCATGGAAGTAGGAGAGCTTACCAGTGTGATCGTCTATGCTCTGCAGATTATCGGCTCCCTGATGATGGTAACTTTCGTATTTGTTATGATCATGATCGCTGAGGCATCTACAGACCGAATTGCGGGAGTGCTGGATGAGGTTCCGGAAATGCAGGATCAGGCTGATGCAGTGAAAAATGTGGCAGACGGCTCCATAGACTTCGACCATGTAGACTTCAGCTACGGAGGAGAAGGTGGCAACCTTTCCCTGAAGGACATTAACCTTCATATTAAATCCGGTCAGACCGTAGGAATCATCGGCGGTACCGGAAGTGCCAAGTCTACCCTGGTACAGATGATCCCCAGACTCTATGATGTTACAGGGGGAAGTGTAAAGGTAGGAGGCGTTGATGTGCGAGAGTACAATCTGGAAGCGCTTCGTGACCAGGTATCCATGGTTCTCCAGAAGAACGTACTTTTCTCAGGCAGTATTTATGAAAACATCCGTTGGGGTGATGAACATGCCAGTGACGAAGAAGTTCAGAGAGTCTGTCGTCTGGCACAGGCAGACGGATTCGTCAATGAATTTCTGGATGGCTACAACACTATGATCGTCCAGGGCGGAAACAATGTATCCGGCGGACAGAAGCAGCGTCTGTGTATTGCCAGAGCCCTGCTGAAGAAGCCAAAGATCCTGATCCTGGATGATTCCACCAGTGCGGTAGATACCAGGACAGATGCTCTGATCCGTAAGGCTTTCCGCGAGGAAATCCCGGATACTACCAAGCTGATCATTGCGCAGAGAGTTTCTTCTATTGAAGACGCAGATCAGATTATTGTACTGGATGACGGTAAGGTCGTAGGAGTAGGAACCTCCGAAGAATTACTGAAAACAAACGATATTTACAGAGAAGTATATGAATCACAGGTCAAAGGAGGCGGAGAAGATGAATAAGAAGAAAAAAGTAGACCAGAACACCATCAAAACTGCCAAAAGACTTCTGAAATATATAACCGAAACCTATAAGCTGCGGCTGATACTGGTATTTGTCTGTATCTTTCTCAGTGCAGTAGCCAGCATTTCCGTATCCCTGTCCCTGAAATATCTGCTGGATGATTATATTATCCCGCTGATTGGACAGACAGACCCTAATTATGCAGAGCTGTACAAGGCTATGGCAGTTCTGGGCTGCATCTTTGCAGTAGGTGTGATCGCAACCTTTATTTACAGCAGAATGATGGTATTCATCGGACAGGGCGTGCTCAAGCGCATACGTGACGATATGTTTGAACACATGCAGACTCTGCCTATCCGTTACTTCGACCAGAATACCAACGGTTCCATCATGAGTCTCTACACCAATGATACAGATACGCTGAGACAGATGATCAGTCAGGCAATTCCTCAGGGACTGATGGCACTGTTTACCATTATTGTAACCTTTATTTCCATGCTGATGCTCAGCCCCCTGCTGACCATTCTGGCTGTGGCGGTTATCTTCATTATGCTGGCAGTGACCGGTAGGATCGGGGCAAACAGCGGTAAGTATTTCATTAAACAGCAGGTATCTCTGGCAGATGTGACCGGATTTGTGGAAGAGCGCATGAATGGCCAGAGAGTAGTTAAGGTTTTCAATCATGAAGCAAAATCCGAACAGGAATTTGACCGCCTGAACGAAGCTCTCTTTGAAAGCTCCGCTAATGCCAACAAATATGCCAACATGATGGGCCCTGTGATCGGCAATATCGGTAACTTACAGTTCGTGCTCACAGCAGTTCTGGGAGGACTTCTCTCTGTAGCAGGAGTAGGCGGCATCACTCTGGGTGTTATGGCTTCCTATCTGCAGTTCACAAAGAGCTTTACCCAGCCCTTCATGCAGGTGGCACAGCAGTTCAATGCCATTGTCATGGCTCTGGCAGGTGCTGAACGAATCTTCAACCTGATCGATGAGAAGCCGGAAGAAGATGAAGGTTATGTAGAACTTGTCAATGCGAAAAAAGATGCGCAGGGAAATATTACAGAATGCAAAGAAAGAACCGGCATGTGGGCATGGAAGCATCCTCATTCTGCAGACGGCTCCGTAACCTATACAGAACTTACAGGAGATGTCCGTTTCGAGGATGTAACCTTCGGCTATAACCCGGATAAAGTAATCCTTCAGGATATCAGCCTCTTTGCAAAGCCCGGCCAGAAGCTGGCTTTTGTAGGCTCTACAGGTGCAGGAAAAACAACTATCACCAACCTGATCAACCGTTTCTACGATATCCAGGAAGGTAAGATCCGCTATGACGGAATCAATATCACCAAGATCAAAAAGGATGACCTGAGACATTCACTGGGAATCGTACTTCAGGATACCCACCTGTTCACAGGAACCATCCGGGAAAATATCCGCTACGGAAAGCTGGATGCCACAGATGAGGAAGTATATGAGGCAGCAAGACTGGCCCACGCAGACCAGTTCATCAAAATGCTTCCAAAGGGTTATGATACCATGTTAAGCGGAGACGGCGAAGAACTGTCCCAGGGACAGAGACAGCTCCTCTCCATTGCCAGGGCAGCAGTAGCCAACCCGCCGGTACTGATTCTGGATGAAGCAACTTCAAGTATCGATACCCGTACAGAAAGTATCGTGCAGAAAGGTATGGATAACCTGATGAAGGGCAGAACCGTATTCGTCATTGCCCACAGACTTTCCACCATCCGCAACAGTAATGCCATCATTGTACTGGACCACGGCAAGATCATAGAGCGCGGTGACCACGAAGACCTGATCCGCCAGCGCGGCACCTACTATCAATTATATACAGGTAAACTGGAGCTGTCATAAAGCTTCGGCAAAAATACAAAAACCCCCTGACCATGAAGGCAATGCCTGTATGGTTAGGGGGTTTTTGAGGTTGGAGGACAACACTGCTCAATAGGATCTTTCAGACAGTCAGTAAGAGGAAAACCTCTGCAGAATATGGGGGAATTGAGAAGAATGTAGCATCGCAAAAGAGCATATGTATATGCTAATGAAAATCGCAAGTTCTTGTGAAATATATGAGGTGATGATATACTTGTTATTAACGGCATATAAAGCATTAAACAGATGTCAGGAGGCAATCATGGCTGTATCATATGAGCGTTTATGGAAATTGTTAATTGACAGGAAAATAAGTAAAGCAGACTTAAGAAAAGCCTCAGGAATCGCACCTAATACAATGACAAAGCTTCGCCGAAATGAAGAAGTAACACTTACAGTTTTGGGTAAAATATGCAAGGTTCTCGAGGCCGATTATGGCGATATCATAGAGTATGTAGATAGGGGAGATGAAGAATGATATGACACCAGAAGAAAAAGCACGTTGCGTAATCGATAATAATCTCCGTCAGTCAGGATGGATTATACAAGATTTGAACAGGTTAAATCTGTCAGCTTCTCTTGGGGTGGCAGTTCGTGAATTTCCTACTAGTACAGGCGAGGTTGACTATGCTTTGTTTGTGGATGGAAGACCAGTAGGAGTTGTTGAGGCAAAACGTTCGGAGGCAGGACAATCGATTACTGATGTTGAAGTGCAGTCAGGACGTTATGCAAAGAGTTCTTTCAAATGGGTAAAGAATGATTATACAATTCGATTTGTGTATGAAGCTACAGATAAGCTGATTCGTTTCACTGACTATAATGATGTTAAATATCGTTCCAGGACGGTGTTCTCTTTTCATCGCCCTGAAACATTATTTGAGTGGGTTCATCAGCCAGATACGCTTCGGAACAATATGAAACATTTTCCACCTTTAGATGTAAAGGGATTTCGAAAATGTCAGATTAATGCAATCAATAATCTGGAAAAGTCGTTTGCAGATAATCGCCCGAAGGCATTAGTACAGATGGCAACAGGAGCGGGAAAGACATTCACAGCAATCACAGCGTCATATCGTTTGCTCAAATATGGGAACATGAAACGCATCTTATTTTTAGTAGATACGAAAGGGTTAGGTGAGCAGGCAGAAAGAGAGTTTCTCGCGTATACACCGAACGATGATCCACGCTCATTTTCACAGATATATGGAGTACGTAGATTAAAATCCTCTTATATACCGAATGATGTTCAGATTTGTATTTCTACTATACAAAGAATGTATTCCATTCTTAAAGAGGAAGAGTTGGATGAAGCAGCAGAAGAAACCTCATTTTCTGAGTATGTAACAGCTGAAAGTAAGGCGCCAAAAGAAGTGGTTTACAATGAAAAATATCCACCAGAATTTTTCGATTGTATTATTGTCGATGAATGCCACAGATCTATTTATAATGTGTGGAGTCAGGTGCTGTCGTATTTTGATGCATTTATAGTCGGTTTGACGGCAACACCGGATAATCGTACGTTTGCGTTTTTTGATGAAAATATCGTCAGTGAATATCCACGTGAGGAAGCAATTGTGGATGGAGTTAATGTAGGAGAAGATATTTTTGTGATTGAAACGAAGGTTGGGAAGAGTGGAGCCCATTTGATGAAACAGCTGATTGAGTATCGTGATCGCCTGTCTAGAGCAAAACGATGGAAGCAGATGGATGAAGATATAAACTATGTACCATCACAGCTTGATCGAGACATTGTGAATACAAGTCAGATACGAACTGTTATTCGTACCTTTAAGGAGAACTTGTTCACTGCTCTGTTTCCACGTAGAAAAGAAGTTCCTAAAACACTGATTTTTGCAAAAACAGACAGTCATGCAGATGATATCGTACAGGTTGTCAGGGATGAATTTGGCGAAGGGAATGATTTCTGCCGTAAGATCACGTATTCTGCTGATAATCCGGAGTCTGTATTAAGTTCATTCCGAAATGATTATAACCCTCGTATTGCGGTTACCGTGGATATGATTGCAACAGGAACAGATGTGAAGCCCATAGAGTGTTTGATTTTTATGCGTGATGTACGCAGCAAGAATTACTTTGAGCAGATGAAGGGAAGAGGAACTCGTGTACTTGCTAAAGAAGATCTGCAGAAAGTGACACCATCTGCTACAGAAAACAAAGATCATTTTGTGATTGTAGATGCAGTGGGAGTTACAAAATCAAAAAAATCTGATACCAGATCATTGGAAAGAAAACCAACAGTCAGTATGAAAGAGCTGATGATGAATGTGGCATTAGGGGCAAAAGACGAAAATACATTGACTTCCCTTGCCAACCGTGTCATTCGCCTTAATAGTCAAATGTCTTCTGAAGAACGCAAACAGTTTGAAACTAAGGTAGGCACATCTGCGAGTTCAGTTGCGGAAAAACTGCTGAATGCATTTGATGAAGATGTTATTCTTGAACAGGCCAGGGAAAAAACAGGTATATCTAATCCAACAGAAGAACAGATAAAGAATGTACAAAAAGAATTGGTAAAGATAGCTTCAGAGCCATTCTATGATCCGGATATCCGTGATTTTATTGAAAATATACGACGTAACCATGATCAGATTATAGATAGTGTTAATCTGGATGAGGTTATTTTTGTAGGATTTGATACGCAACAGGAAGAGAATGTGAACAAGGTGATTTCAGGATTCCGTACATTTATCGAAGAAAACAAAGATGAAATTGTTGCACTGAGGATTATTTATGATGCTGCATACAAAGACCGACCTATGGTTATCGAAAAACTGAAGGAATTATATGGAAAATTGAAATCAAAGGGAATAACAGTTGAACGTCTATGGGATTGTTATGCTATTAAACGACCGGATAAGGTAAGACGAAGCACAATAGCACAGATCACAGATCTGATTTCAATGATTCGTTTTGAAATGGGTTATGCAGATACGCTTATGCCATTTGCAGACAAAGTGAACTATAATTTCATGCAGTGGACATTTAAGAAGAATGCAGGGCATATTCAATTTACAGAAGAACAGATGGAATGGTTGCGCCTGATCAAAGATCATATTGCAGCATCACTTAGCATTTTGCCAGAGGATTTGGATTTAACCCCATTTGATCGGAAGGGTGGATTGCTTGGTTTTTATGATGCTTTTGGCGAAAGCTATGAACAAATATTACAAGAAATGAATGTCGCATTGGTGGCATAAGGAGATTGATTTGGAAACAAAAGAATATGAGTTAGGACAGCTGCTAACATATGAGCAGCCAACTCCGTATATCGTTAGTTCTACAAAATATAGTGATAAATACAAAACTCCCGTTTTGACGGCCGGGAAGAGCTTTATCATCGGATACACTGACGAAGAAACAGGGATTTATGACAGACTTCCTGTTATTATATTTGACGATTTTACTACGTCATCGAAATATGTTAATTTTAAATTTAAGGTTAAGTCTTCTGCAATGAAGATATTGACTGCAAATACAGAATTAGTTCTGCCAAAATATATTTTTTATCGTATGCAAATCATTAATATTGACCACAGTACGCATAAACGATATTGGATTCAGCATTATTCAAAGATAAAAATACAAATTCCAGCAGTATCAGTACAAGAAAAAATTGTACAGAAAATCGAAGAACTCTTCTCAGAACTGGACAAGAGTGTGGAAACTCTGCAGACTATTAAGCGACAGTTAAAAGTATATCGGCAGGCAGTGTTGAAGGAGGCATTTGAGGGGAAATTTACAATATCTTGGAGAGGCAAGCATATTTTATCAAATCCACAAAAAGATTTTGAGAGTATAAGACGTTCGAACGAGAAGTTTAAAGATACTTCTGGAGATGAAAATGAAATATCACTTGTATTACCAAATACATGGATTAAAATCCGAGTAGGAGAAGTGTTTGAAGTACAGGTTGGAGCAACTCCAAGTAGGCGTGTTCCCGAATATTGGAATGGAGATATTAACTGGATCAGTAGCGGCGAAGTTCATTTTGATAGTATCTATAGAACTAATGAACAAATTACAACAGAGGGATTGTCTCATGCGTCTACAAATGTTCATCCGCCAGGAACAGTTATGTTAGCAATGATAGGTGAGGGAAAAACAAGAGGACAGGCGGCCATTTTGAAAACGGAAGCTGCTCACAATCAAAATACAGCAGCTATACTAGTTTCGCAAACCCCATGTTCTTCAAAATATATCTATTACTTTTTACAGATGAATTATGATAATACTAGGAGAGTGGGTTCTGGAAATAATCAAAAAGCATTAAATAAAGAGCGTGTTAGAGCATTAAGATTCCCATTTACCTCTTTTTTAGAGCAATATCAAATTGTTGAAGAAATCGAATTTCGACTTTCAGTTTGCGATAGCATCGAGCAAACGGTGGACACAGCATTTTCGCAAGCAGAAGCTTTGCGCCAGAGCATATTGAAAAAAGCATTTGAAGGAGGACTCAGCGAATGAGCGAACAGACTTCGGCTATTGTTTCTAAGGTATGGGGAATGTGTAATCCCCTTCGAGACAATGGCGTTTCCTATGGAGATTATCTGGAACAGTTAACATATCTGATATTTTTAAAAATGTCAGATGAGTATTCCAGACCGCCTTATAAAAGAGAAACTGGTATTCCAGCTGGTCTTACATGGTCAGATATGCACACGCTTAAGGGCGCAGAACTTGAAAATCAGTATAAAGCAACGTTGGAAAAACTCGGAGAGCAAGGTGGAATTCTCGGTAAGATTTTCAAAGGTGCAACCAATAAAATTAGTAGTGCTGCGATTTTGTATAGAGTTGTACAGATGATTGACAACGAAAAGTGGGTGGCAATGTCATCGGATGTTAAAGGAGAAATCTACGAAGGGTTGCTCCAGAAAAACGCTGAGGATATCAAAAGCGGTGCTGGTCAGTATTTTACTCCTCGTCCATTAATTCGAGCTATGGTAGAATGTATGCACCCAGAACCGATGAAAACGATTGCGGATCCATGTTGTGGTTCGGGGGGATTTTTCCTTGCATCGCAATCTTATATTGCTGATAGTAAGAATTATACCCTTGATCGAGAACAGAAAGAATTTTTGAAAAAAAGCACATTTTATGGAAATGAAATAGTTCCTACTACCTATAAAACTGCTTTGATGAATCTGTATTTGCACAACATCGGAGATATTTATGGTAATGTTCCAATTACATTAGGAGATGCACTTCTTACAGATCCGGGATATCGTGTAGATTATGTGTTGACGAATCCACCTTTTGGTAAAAAATCTTCGCTTACCTTTACAAACGAAGAGGGCGAACAGGAGGAAGAAGATCTTGTTTACAATCGGCAGGATTTCTGGACGACTAGTTCCAACAAACAATTGAATTTTGTGCAGCACATTAATACTGTTTTGAAAGCAACAGGTAAAGCTGCGGTTGTTGTACCAGATAATGTACTGTTTGAGGGTGGAGCTGGTGAAATTGTGCGAAAGAAATTGCTTGAAACCACAGATTTGCATACAATCCTCCGTCTGCCGACTGGGATTTTCTATAAGCCGGGAGTAAAAGCGAATGTTATTTTCTTTGATAAACGTCCAGCCAGTGCTGAAATGCAGACCCGGGAAGTATGGGTATATGATTTCCGTACGAATATTCATTTCACATTAAAGCAACATCCGATGACAGATGCAGATCTTGCAGATTTTGTAAAATGCTATAATCCAGAGAATCGTTATGAACGCAGCGAAACATGGTCAGAAGAAAATCCAGATGGACGTTGGCGCAGATTCGATATAAAAAATATATTGGAACGTGATAAGACCAGTCTTGATTTGTTCTGGATCAAAGATAAATCGCTTGCAGATTTAGATAACTTGCCGGATCCGGATGAATTGGCGGTTGATATTATTGAAAACTTGCAAAGTGCATTGGATAGTTTTCAGGAGTTACAGACACAGTTGAAAAATAACAAGTAGGGGTGTAAGAATAAAATTCAATAGTGTAGCGGATAGGGATGAGAAAAGAAAAATGCAGTTGAAAGATGGGGAATATTTAAAAAGAAATATTTTAGCAATATATGGTAAGCATTATGATGAGGGGAAAAGTTTTCCTTATTATCGCTTTATGGGTCAAATGGAATTTGAAACACTATTTCAGGAAAAAAGGATTTATTTTACCAATCCGATAGAATGGAAAAAATCATCTACAGGGGATAAAAGCGAAAATTATTTGGAAGATTGGTATACCGACAAGAATAACATATTAAAGGCATATCAGCTTATAAAACAGCATTGTATGGAAGTGAAAAAACAGTATTGCGCACCACAATATATCATGACAGTATATAGTAATTTTATAGGTGGAGCAGCTTTGCTGCAACAGATGAGCTTTTGCTATTGTGTTGCTAATGTATGTAATGAACGCAAGATGATTGATGAATATCACACAAAGTATAAGAGAAATATCATAATAAAATTAAAAAAAGAATTTTATAAGAAGATGTCGATACTATCAGATGTGGGATATATGCCTAATGGGACATATCTATATGCTGATGCTATGCCAATGGTTTATGTTGAAAACTTAGATGAATTTATTAAAGAATATATATGTAAAAGTCAAAGACCAGAAGATATTGCAAAAAACATGTTTGACTATGGTGCTTTTTTAAAAGATAGAAATTATTGGTATGAGCATGAGACCAGGATAAAACTGCATATGCATATTGATAACGATTATAACTTTCAATATTTGTCGAGAGAATTTTATTTTAAACATTTTTTCGTGAGTGATGAAGAAAAAATTGTAAATGATAGTATGATATATATTCAAAATTGCAAAAAAACTTTAGACAAAGGTTTTGAAGAGGTATCAGATAGAATAAAAGAAATTGGTGGAAAGCAAAGCTTCGAGTTATGTTTAAATGAACTTGAAATCAACGAAATTGTAGATGGTATTTTATTACACGAAAATGCGACCGAAAGTGAAAAAAATGAAGTATACAAGTTGGCTAGGCTTAGAAACGTCCAAGTTGAAGAAATTGATTTTGATAAAGTGTGCGCGCCTCAGATCAGTGTTTAAAAAAGATATAGGAAGGAAGTGACCATATGGCAATACCAACAAATATTAAAACGCTCTTGTCTGGAGATGTAGTTGAATGGGCGAGAATTGAATTTAAGGAAACCTAGGATGCAGCGGCATCTTTGAAATCTATATGTGCATTTGCAAATGATCTTGACAACTGGGGCGGTGGATATATTGTTATCGGTGTACA
>CAKRYE010000026.1 GCA_934426285.1 uncultured Blautia sp. | reverse complement strand
ATATCACTCCTTTTCTATTTTTAATACATTTTACTGCAAATAGAATATATTTGCAATCATATAATATAAAATATATTCGAAAAAGTCCCCCAATATTCACAGTATTGGGGGCTTTAGGATAACAAGCTGTCGAACCTCCAGCAGAAAGGAGGTGGACTCCATGGAAGAAATTCTCACCACATTTCTTGTCTCTGTTATAGCAGGCGTAGTTAGCTACTACATATGCAAATGGCTGGACAACAGACGATAGACAGCAACAGTCTAAAAGGAATAGCTCACCGCAACGAGCAAAAAAGTCAACTCAAAAATAATGGGTGTATTATAACCAGAAAAAACGTTCCAGTCTGTGACTCAGTTAGATTTTATACTTTCTTTAGAGAACTTTTAAGACAAATTTCGTTTCTTTATTTTCTCGACAGGGGGTGCTACCCCGCCAGGTTCCATAAAATGTCAATATACGGATGATTACCTACTTACTATTTAACCTCCGCAGTTTTACATTGCAGAATCTTCTCCAGTTCAGCAACTCTTTTAAGTGCCTCAGTAGTCTCTTTCTGGGCTTTTATTTTTTCTTCTTCAGCAATCATCCTTGCTTTTTCAGCTTGATCCCTTACATTTTCAGCTTCATCCCTTGCTTTTTTAGCTTCATCCCTTGCTTTTTCAGCACAATCCGCTCTTTGGCGTTCTCTTTCTGTATTTTTTCGTTCAGCTGCCTGACCTTTTTCATACATAATCGTATCTCTCTCAAAACCCTTCATATAGCTTAATGACACCTCCCCGTCCCGCTTCACGATATCCACCATTTTCTGGATATCCTTCAGTGTATCATTTACGGCATTTGTCTGAGTTGTGTTCTCCATATACTTTAAAAACTGCCGGAGTTCTTCGGATATGTCATCACCCTTTGTACCCTTAGTATACAGTACGGTTGTCTGAGCACCATCATCGTATGGCATTTCCGGTTCTTCTACGCACATATTTCGTATTGTATATTTCACCCTATCGTAACCAAAAGGATCGTAATTACAGATAAAGATTACGTATACTCTCTTTAACTTACCAAAATCCTCTCCTGATTTCAGGCTGCGGCTGTCTATGATAGCATGATAAAAGCGGATTCTCTGTGGAAATGCGGCAATATACTTTGCCTTATCATTCTTATCCGGCTCCAGGTCATAAATAGATACATCCTCTGACGCATCTATCTCAGCGCTGTCATCGCTTTCTACATAAACATCCAGCCGGGCTCCCCGCAAATCTGTATTCAATCCTCCATAGGATTTCTGTGCGATCACTTTCAGATTTCGAAACTCCTTGTTAAACAGAAGTTTCAGAATCTTTCGTGTAAACTTCTCTCCCATTTCAGGATATGTCATCATGGCATTAAAGAGAAAATCATCTAGCAGGTTCAACTCTTCCAGTTTTTTTCTTTCATTCTGCATCTGCATGCTCCTTTCCTTATGATGGAGGAAACAGCATCGTTTCTACAGAATTTATATGTGCCGTTGTACTGTTTCCACCATATTTATTTCAGTTTCATATGTGGAATCAGATTGACCGAACGGCCTTAGAACTTTCCCAGATATGTAATTTTAGTGTAGCAAATGATGGACGGTGTGTCAACCACAGAATGAAGAAAGCCACAGACTGGGTGCGTGCCAGTCTGTGGCTCAGTTAGATTTTATACTTTCTTTAGAAAACTTTTAAAACAAATTTCGTTTCTTTATTTTCCCGACAGGGGGTGCGACCCCGACAAACTCTTTTAGATAAAGGGATACCGTTTTCTGCACACCATTGTTTACATGTTTTTCCACTGGTCTGGCATTGCTGGATACGCTCAGACCAGAGTTTTGTTTTTTCTTCTTTATTCATAGTGTATAGAATACCTCCTGAGTTTTAAGGAGATTGTAGCAGAATAAAAATCGAAAAAACAGATACGGATGATTACCTACTTACGATGTACAGGTTTCTTTTGTCTTGCCATAATAAAAGGTCCTCCTAATGATATTTATTGTATCATAGAAGAACCTTCTAAACATTATTTTACAGAAAAAGTTTCATACTCTCGCCTTAGGAAACTTTATTCGATAAATGTCTCATACTTTCTAATTCCATTTTTTCCAAAAGGTTGTATTTGGAGTCTCTTTTTCAGTTGGGGTTCCATTATTTGCATATATTAAATGGATTCCCTTTGTCAAGTCCCAATAAAAACGTGTTTTTTTTGTTTTTTCTACTTGTGTTTCATCTCCTGTTCCATTCTGGAACATATACCATTTATCATTTTCAAGCCTATAGTATATCCAATCGCTAGTTCCTTTCTTGCACATTCGCATAATCCATTTTCCTGCAGAAGAGCCTACATAATCACCACTGAAATAGCCAACTCCCGTTCTACTGTCAATACTCAATCGTATCTGTGCCTTATAATCATTAAACCCGTATGAATAAGTGTATCCATTTCCATTATCATCATTATCTTTTTCAATTAGAGATGATGATCTTTGGATACTTTCTGTATCCGTCGGTACATAGGCAATTGCAGTACCATTTCTTCCAGTTTCACAATCATAAACATTTAATTCAACAGGATATATATAAAACTTGTACAATGTATTTTGAGTATCAACAGAAATCAATATATATTTGTATTTCTTAAAATCTGATGAATCTGCATTCATATTCACTTGCAAGTTTTTACAAATGTTTCCTGTTGTTAGACTTAATGTTGGAATTGCGTTTATTTCACAGTTCTTCGTTATTCCCTCAGATGTTGCATAACTGGCAGTTATTGAATTAACAGCTACATTATTAACACTCATATTCTTAAATAATTTTTGTTGATCACCCTTTCCCAAATTGTAAGATCTGGAAATCGTATTCTTTTCGTTAACAGTAATTTCTGTTGATGCGGTGCAAACTATATCTCCAGAATTATTCTTCGCAGTAGCTGTAATTTTCACTTTCTTCATAGATTCTGGTGGCTTCACAACATTTAATATTGTTTCATTCCCTGTTGTTTTTGAAAGATTATAACTTGCATCTTCAGGACTAAGTGACCAATTAATTACATAACTGTTTGTAACATCTTCATTAGAATCTGCATTATAAATATTGGCCGCTATCGTTACAGAATTAGATTCATAGGCTTCGTAAGAAGAAGGATTGATGACCATATTTAATGGTGTAATTGTGATATTAATAGACGTCTCCTCTTCACTATTGCTTACTTGCCCTCCACTTTTATACTTGTATTTTACTGGTATAGTAATATTAGTTATTTCTTTCACATCAGTTGATGCTTTGACTTCTATCGGAATTACAACATCATTCTGGTATATTGAATCCTGGTGTATAGTTTGAGCATTAGTATCCGCCACTACGCATAATTTATCCGAACTAAAACCAGACCAGTCAGCCTGTCCATCCAATGTTCCTGCTTCATTCCAAAGTCTGAGATACAACTTCGTGGTATCTCCCGGAAATAAGGATGTCTTATTATCCACCGCAACAACTTCTGCATTTACTGGTATGTCCTCAACTTTAACATTTTTATTATCCTTTAAATTCTCATAATTCAGTGGATAAATAATATTATCATAACTATCAGTTACCTTTACAGTAATATTAAAATCCAACCAATTCTCTTCAATATCAAGTGAAGTAATACCTGGCGCATACTTTCCATTTGCTGAAATAATCCATGTATACTTATCCGGCTGTAATTTAAGTTCTTCTGTATCATGCTGATTTGTAATAGAATTATATTTTGACACATTAACTACAGCTTTTAATTGATATCTACGACCACGAAATGCTTTGAAGTTCTGAGTTTCTTCTGAATTATCCTCAAACGTATTCTGAATACTAACTCCTCTCGCAATTTTAACATTCATATTCCCACGATAATGATGTGTTATATTACCGTTATAATCTTTAACTGTCAAATCAGCCTCTAAAACAAATCCTTTTTCATCACTTCCCACATGCAGGGTAACATTATCTTTTGATTTAATAGTAATATCGGATGTATAAGAGCCACCACTCAAAAATCCTGTGTTAGCAGAATATTTGTGAGATACACTCCATTTTATTTCAAGCTTATCATCTGTTCCAGACCAGTCTGATGATAAATAAAATTCATTCTCATTGTACTTTGAAGAACAGGTATAATTTTTACCCGGAATAATTGTATTCAACCCACTATCGTTATGAAGTTTCACCTGTGCCTGTTCTGTTTGCTCTTGCACACTAAACTGATTTTCCCCAGTTATATTTCCACCAAAGCCACCAATTTCACTCATATTCAAAGTTGCCTGCACATTCCAGCTTCCAACATCATCCGCTATAAATTTATCACCTGTACTTATCACCTTGCCTACAGGATCTGAAGTATAAACCGGATTTAATGTTCCAATCTTATCATTATTCTGAATACCACCTTCCTTATATATATAAGTAAAGTTTTTATCATCATTTACATTGTAAGTACCTGTTGGAGATGTAACATCAAGTCTTGCCAGTTTTACATGTAAAGTTCCCTCTACATTCGTTCCCGTGTTATTTGGATCAGAATATGATACTTTCAGATTAAATTGTGAATTATCAGCATTTGTTCCCGGCCCATTATCTGTTTTTTCTATCTTTATGTTTCCCGCGTTAAATGTAATTCCATCTATATTCGATAACATACTCCATGTTAACGAATCTGCAGACACTTCTTCAGATTCTGTTCCATCACTATATTTTACGTTCCATCTTATAGATGTGAGATTGTAGCTGTTCCCTACGCCAAGCAATACTTCTGTTGTACTCGGTATCAAACTCTGAGGCACTTTTTTGCTGACAACCTTGATAGTTGCAGTTCTGGACTGCACTGTTTTTCCATCACTTGTCCGCGCTTCTACATGTATTGTGATAATATCTCCATCTTTCGCATCACTGTTTGCCGTCAATGTCACTAATGAATCATCAGAGCCCTCTGCACCTGCTGTAAATGCTCCATTTCCTGAATCTACCACCCATTTTATTGTATCCGGGTCGATATTGCCCTTCATAAGTTTGGAGAATCCGGTGACAGATTTACCGGGTTCTACTTCGATTGGGTAATTGGTAAGCAGAATCCATGGGGTATCTCCATCTGATTTGCCGTAGCCATCTTCCGGTTTGGATATCTGGATCTGGTTTCGGAGATTTACAGTATGGACAGTAGTGGTCTCTTTTCCATTTACATCCGCAGTAAACTGAAAACGTATAATCCGCTCACTTACCACCTTAGATACATCTACACGGAAATCTGTAATGTTTTCTGCAAGGACAGTTTTATCCACCTTGTTCTGAATTTCACTTGTTCTGGTAGACACGGTTGTACCCATATTTTCTCCATCAGATGTGGCATCCGCTACTTCCATATCATTGTCTGTAATATCCAGTACCTCTGTTTCACTTCCATCCCCTGCTGAAGTTCCATTTGCAGATGATTCATTTACCGTTGGAGTACCATTTTCATCTGTACCTGAATCAACACCGGAACCATCTGTTGTTTTATTTTTTACAGATTCTGTTCCTTTCCAGGTTCTGCAGGCATAATAAAGCTTCTGTTCCTGTTTATTCCACATAATAACATCGCAGGAATAATCATATTCTTGATCTCCAGATCCAACAGAATCTGAACTTTCTTTCCCACTGCATGCCATAAATGTCTTTGACATAGCTGTACCAGAAGCTTCTCCATTAGAATCAATGTCATTTGATACCAAATCACCTACACTGCTGTTCATGGCATCACCATAGGTATAGTAAACGCTGCGATTTACATCGATAATGATATTTTGGATCTGATCCATAACATCCTGGGTTTCCATCTGCACTTTCGTATTGCTTGAAGTAGTTCGGTAGCTGTGTGCCCCTGTACCAACCACAGTCAGAACTACTCCCGAAAATATGGCTATAATTGCTATGGTTACAATCAATTCTATTAATGTAAAACCCTTGTTTTTTTGTTTCATATGAATCTCTCCTGTCACCTGCATACATACTTATTCTTTAGGATATTTTTTGGTGAAAAGTTAAAGCCATTCAACTGACCGTTACAGTACAGCTTCCAGTTCCTGTTTCCAGCTTTATGGTGCTGGTTCTGGAACCACCTTTTACTGTAATACTTGTACAATAGTTCCCCACATTGCCAGCAAGCATTTTGTCTGGAAAAGAAATATCTGTATGATTATTTAATGAATTAGTTATCTCTTCAGAATTAATAATATTCTTCTGCAACGGCCTAAAACTGCCATCTTCCCTGTTGAATGTAAAAATCAGCTTATCTCCCAACTGCATTTCAGTTCCCATCGTATTCTCTGTTGTTGTATAACTGATCAA
Organism: uncultured Blautia sp.; assembly: GCA_934426285.1. Taxonomy (GTDB): domain Bacteria; phylum Bacillota; class Clostridia; order Lachnospirales; family Lachnospiraceae; genus Blautia_A. The sequence continues at coordinate 20,462 of CAKRYE010000026.1, read as the reverse complement.
TGTATTTTTCGGAGCAATTTTCTCAGCTTGTTCTTTTACTATCCCGCTCTGCTTACCGCGATCCAGATAATAGCTTACATAATAACCGTCATCTGTCCTTTCGAGTACCATTTCACCTACCAGACGGTTCATGGCTTCTGTCTTTGTCTTGTCCAGCGCAGCCACAATACTGTTTGCTGCACGTTTGGCCCGATAACTGAATATTGAACTGACAGAAGGTTCCAGGATTCCCAGTAATATTGTAAATATGGAAATCACCACAATTAATTCAACTAGCGTAAAACCTTTATTGTTCTTCTGCTTCATAAACATGCCCGCCTGTTTTCTAAAATTTCTTATAATCGTTCAGCAGCTTCGCAAAACAGCAGACTGCTGAATAGTTCCAGTTTCCCTTATTTCTTTTTCCAGTTTTCATAGGTTATGCATTCTGCCAGATCATAGGTTGTATTGCGTTTTGTCTCTGTACCGGAATTATCATCTGTGGTTGTGGTGTTACCCAACACATATTTATCTCCATCCCAGAACAAATCCTTGGGAGAAATCTCATCTGCTGTAGACTGTGCCTGGAAAATTCTGGCCGCATCCAGAGGTGCAGCAATTAACTTGGCACCTGATTCCATCGTAATTTTACCTTTTGCCATGATAATACCACAAAAATTCACATCGTTTTTTATGGTAATATCACCGGTAGCTACAACAAGGCGAAGTTTTTCCTCGTCAGCCTCATTGATTTCAACAGAATTACCTGATTCATTATCGGCAAAAATAGCAGTAAAACCACCATCTTCCTCATTAGATGTAAATTTGTATTTATTTTCCCCATCATTGTGCTTTTCTGTAACAAAACTCCTCAAACCTGCTTCATTCACCATGTTATCAAACACACTTCTGGAACAGTCAGTTTCATCATGATCAACGGTTTCTTTATCTTCCTCGTAAACCTTTTTCAAAAGTTCATAATTTATGATCATTCTACGATTCAATGCATACCATTGCTGCTGATAACTTACCTGTTCATCATTCAGTGCTGTTCCCGGGTTGGTATCTGTAGCGCTGTTTAAAGTTCCGGTTTTTGTCTGCCCAGAATAAGAAAGAATATTTCCATTAGTAATATAGCGCAGATAGGTCTGGGGATCCTTTACTGTCACGCCTGCCTGATCACCAAAATAAAAACTGAGGTATTCATCCATCTTCTGCTTCATAGTCTTATTCTTGCCGGTATCTGTGTCAGACACGTCTGCAGTTATATTACTGTCTGAATAGTAATTTTGTATGAAAGCAGCTGCCTTGCTGGTGTCTGTAAAATTCAGATAAAAATAGACATACCCCCCATCACCGGCAGAATTATCATTATAGAACACCTCCTGCACAGGTTTGGTACTGTCTACCCCAATCTCCTGAAGGGTTTTGTTTCCCCATTCTGCTACAGGAACATTATTCCTTATTGCAACACTTCCTGTGCCATCTTCTCCGCCAATTAAATTCAAATACTCATTATAAGTCATAGGATTTGTTTTCTCTCCATTATCCAAAAGCTGTGGCGGAAGCAGATATGCCAGCTGAGTTCCCTTTACTGTCAGACTTTCGCCGGTCATAATATCGCTGCTATTTGATTTCTGTCCAACTATCTTACTGCTTGCAATATAATTCTTTCCTGCCAGCATTATCTTCTGCAATCCGGATAAATCCATGGTCGTATTCTTGCCGTTAATGGTAATTGCACTGCTCAATGCAGAAGTAGTACGACCATATTCAGTGTATAATGGATTCTTACTGTCATCCTCAATCCAGTTTGGATTTTTACTAATATCTTTTGAAGATTCACTGGGATTACCAAAACCATAATACTCGCCTTTGAGAGTCACCTTGCTTCCGTTTCCTTTATTAACAGTCAAATCATCTGCAATATAAGTTTTGCCAAGAAGTTCCACTGTAGAAGTATTCAGATTTATTCCCTGCGCCCACAGGGATACTGTACTTCCGCTGGAAAAAGAAGAGTTAACTCCTACATTAATATTTCCCTGACATACAAACAGATCTCCTGATGTTACAGAAAGCTTTGCGCCATTATTTACCTCTACACTGACACAGTCAGATCCATCATTTTTATTGCTATTTTTATATGTATCCAGAAGTCCGGCATAAACCTTTCCCTGTATCTCTGCTTCACCACTTTCACATACAATGCCCTTGTTTGCAACAACACTCATATGCATCAGATCCGGCAAAGTAGAGGGTGTAGGGAACTGAACCTTTGGAATTCCAAGTCTGATATCTGTCTCAATAATTGAAGCCCTGCCTGCAGAATCTACATAAATAGCTTTCAGATTTTTCAGAACCACACCATTTTTCACATCTTTTTTCATATCCGGTGCCTTGCCAACCGGGTTTACAACAACCATGGTTTCCTTATTGGAATCTATTTTATTCTGACCCTGGCTGCTGCTATCTTTCATATCCAGATAGCCATTTAATTTTTTAATGCTATACTGATTGGAATTCTCACCATTCTGTAAAAGCTTCACCAGCTCTTTTACGAACAGTTCCTTAAAGCTGGACTGTCTCAGTTCATCCAAAGTAGCATCTCCGGTAACATCAGCATCTTTAGAATAGGTTTCCAGAACTTTGGTATAAGCAATAGACATTGCATTTCCCACATCCTCCTGAAGTCCGGTGCGGATTTCCTCCAGAGCCTGTTCAGCAGTATAAAAACTGTCCTTTCCTTTCAGATCAGTTACTTTCATATTAAAATTTGCCAGTGCCATATACAGAACCAACATGGCCATGATTCCAATAAAGGCTACCGATACAATTACAGTAAGCAGGGAAAAACCCTGATTCTTTTTTCTGTTTTGTACCCATTTTATTTTATGCATAGTACCTCCCTGGCTGTCCGCAAAACCGTTTATCTTACATTTCCATAATTGTCTAATTTTCTTTAGCTCCATCCAGACTTACAATCAGATCACTGTCTGGAAAATCTCTATCAGCGGCTCCCTGCTTATATACTTTCACAACAGCAGAGTAAATTCTGTCTTCCGCAAGTCTGTTGTCCAAACCATTACAGGAAAGAATGGTTTTAGCACTATAATCTGTGGTTTTATTTCCATTTGTATCCTGATATATAAGCTTCATCTGTGATGTTTTGGTTCTTTTTGAAATATCGATCACATTACTGATGTCATAATCCAGATTTGTAAGCAAAGTAGTGGAAGCCCTGAATAATCCTTTGTTTGCCGTCCAGGGTTTAGTAGGTGCCTCTTTCACAGTCAGGCGCATTTTATATCCTATTTCCTGTGCCTGAGTAGGCTCATTATTCTCCTCATCTCTCTGCTTAATAACATAAAGATTAACAGGATAATTCACCATCGCACTACCGTCTTTTACCTGAATCTGGGTGTTGTCAAAAATAATTTCATCCAACGGATTTGTCTGACTTGTAGATTTATAGTTTGGATAATAAAAAATATAAATACTCTGCAGATCATCTTCATTCTCAGAGCCATAAATTGGAGTATATGGGCTGGAATATGTACAGAAACAATCATTACCAGGCAGTACCGAATCATCCTCTAATACTTTCTCCAGACTTTTACCATGACATGGACAGATGGACATCTTTTCATATTCAGATCCACCCTCTTTTACATAATTATAAGCATATAAAATATATTTAGCCTTTACAACGATTCCTCCACCACTGCTGTTCTCAACCTTTACTTTAAGAATACGCTTTGTGCGGGCATAAACATCCTGCTCGTTCAGTGCCTGAGGTTCAGGATAAATTTCATCATACCCATTTCCAACGTGATCAGCATTATCCTTTTCCCATTGATCTTTCGCAATTCCCCATTGTTTTTTTGCATAACTCCATTGTTTTGTTATCAACTCTGTCATAGCATTCTCATCCCAGTTTTTTTCCATGATCAGGAATGCATTCTTTTTTGAATCCAGCTTTGTAATATTAGGAGAGAGATAGTCATTCTTTCCATATTCATTGTTAGTAGCTGTCTTTTTCTTATAACCAGAATCCCTGCTACCATCAAACTCTACCAGAACATCAAATTTATCATGCAGTGTTTCCACATTTGTCATAGTGTAATAATACTTACCTGTCTTATTTGCATTGAATTTATAGCTCTTGCCACCATCATGTGAGATCACAGATGCGGTAACTTTAGAATCATCTTCATTATCTGAAGCATTGTACTGACGGACATCAGAATATGTAACCCCTCCATCAGTCCCATTTTGCCTGGTTACTTCTTTAATCTGTAAAGAATTTCCTATATTGGCTACCTGAGACTGTAAAAAAGAAAATCTGCTATTTCCCAGTCGATCCACCGGATAGTTAAACGCCAATGCAATCTCCTTGAACCTTTTCGCCTTAATCTCTTCCATTACATTCTGTGCTGTAGCGGTTGCCTCCAGATAAGTATTAGACTTCTTATTGATCCTGCTTGAGGTGACGAAGCTCTGCAGGAGTACGATTGCGGTGATGGAGAAGATACTGACTGCCACGATCACTTCCAGCAAAGTCATTCCTGTGTTGTCCTTGTGTAGTTTTTTTCTGTCCATTCTGCATGTACTCCTTTCCTGTTTTTCTATTCCTGTATATACAGCTTTAGAGGGGCTTTCTTTTCCCCTCTAAAGTGCTCTCATCTATGATATTACTGAGCTGCAGCTTCTGCACTCTGGGTAGAATCTGTTGTCTCATCTGTCGGTGTCTGGGCCGCTTCCTGGTTCTGCTGTGCTTCGGTATCTGCAGCTACGGTCTCTGCCGCCTTTTTCTTACTCTTCTTGCTTTTTTTGGTGTTCTCTATGGTTCCGAAAATGTTGTCGGTTCCGTAGACTGTGTTTCCTGCATCCGGCGCGGAGTAGCTGGTGCTGCCGCCGGTCATGGAGAAGATATTGATGGTCATGGTTCCTGTAAGGTTTCCTGTGGAGGAATCAAAGGAAGCATTCACATTGTCCAATGTCATTCTGCCGCTCTGATCTGCCAGATATTTGACAGCCTCCTTCAGGCTTTTGTAGGTACCGCTAAACTGCACCGTATCCTGGGTGCGGTACAGTGCCGGAGTTCCTGTGGAATCTCCCTGAATAGTGGCTTGTACGGAATTACTGGAATCTATGGTTGCATAGCCATCATTTCCCAGGGAGGAATCAGTGCCCTCGATCTGGTCAATCTGATCCTGGGTTTGCTGATTGCCCTGCTCCATCATAGTCTCCTGAGGAGCTTCTGCGCCATCTGCATTGGAGCCCCCATCCATAGAATATACAAAGGTTCTTTCTCCCAGGCTCACATTGGAAATGGTCATGTCCAAGGAATTTTCCATATTCATAGCCAGGACAATTCCGTCCTCTGAACGGACAGTATATGGAAACTGCTTGCAGTACTCATCGATCTCTGCCTGCATGGTCTCTGTGTCATTTACATACTGCTCCCGGTTCTGGGCCAGTTCCAGAAGCTGGCTCAGTCTCTCCTGGAGACTGTCATTATTTGCGGAAATCTGGGCAGCCTCTTCCATCTGCGGCTTATACACGAAAAGGAAGGATAAGGCAAAAAGCAACACTCCCAGAAACATCAGTAATATTTTTTTATCGCGCATTGAAAGATTCATAAATTCTGTCTCCTATTCTGCATCATCAAGCAATGCCGGATTTCTGTATGTACAGGTTACAGACATGGTTACTGTTCCATCCTCACCTTCATCAATTCCCGTGGTAGTTACAGAGGAAAGACTGTCAAAGGTTCGCAGCTGGATCAGTGTATTGGCAGCCTCAGACTTGCTGGCCACTCTCATGGAAAAGCTTACCTGACTGCCTGTAGAGCTAAAGGTCTCCACCGTAATGCTGGAAGGCATTTTTTCCTCCATTTCCTGGATAAAGGCCTCCAGTCCCTCATTGGGGGTATTGGTATAAGCATACATGCTCTGGAAATTATCATACTGGGATTTGGCATTATTATAAGCCGCATACACATCCTCAATGCTCTGTTCTTCGGCAATTCTCTGGTTCAGCCTTTCCTGCTCATGGGTCTGGTAAATCCTTGCCCCCACTCCTGCAGCCGCCAGAGCCACAGCCGCCAAAGCACCTACGCCAAAGACTACCCAGGCGCCGCTTAAGGTTTCCTTCACTTCCTTCTGCTTCCGTCCGGTCTTCTCCATCAGGTTCAGTCCGGATTTCACAGGGTCCATCACTGCAATATAAAGGAAAAGTCCCTCATTCTTGTTTGTCTCAGGCACGGAATATCTGACAATCTTTGTGAGAAGCTCCACCTTCTGCCCCAGTTCCTGAGTCAGAAGCTCTGTCAGCCCCTGCACCTGACCGCCCAGGCCGCACAGAACAATACTTTCAAAATTCACATCCCCATTTCTGGAAATATAATAGTCCATAATACGGGAAATATTTCCCACCAGATACCGAAGGCTCTCTGTCACTTCACTTTTTACAGTATCAGGCTCCTCCCCAATCTCACCGTCCAGGGAAGGATAGATCCATTTTTTCTCTGACAGAAGCTGCAATGCATCCTGAACCTCCAGCCTGTCCCCAAACTGTGGAAAGCTGCGGATCGTCTCCACTGCACTCTCTATACCATAATTAATATTTCTCTGGAAACTAAGCTTCCCGTCCCTGATAATACTGATTCCTGTATTCTCCAGCTCCACCTTGATCAGAATATGGGCACCGGAGGTACATTCCTCCTGCACAGTCTGATACACCGTATTTCCGGTAAAAGTGATTCCGGACAAAGTCAGTCCTGCACTCTGGGCAAACTCATAATAGGCAGTGGAAATTGCCTTGGGAGATGCATACACCATCAGCCTGTACTGTCTCTCCTGGTCAGCAGCCTTTTTCTGCTCAGCCTCCTCGCCCTTTTTGCCCTTCTCTCCAGTGATCCCCAGAATCATATAGGACATAACATATTTGGTCACATCAATGGGAAAATAATCCGTTGCATTTGCTTCAATAATACTCTGAATCCGGCTTTTCTTTACCAGCGGAATCTGTACCTCCCTACTGGCAATCCTGGTAGAACCGGTAACAAACCAAGCCTTCTTTGTGCGGATTCCCCGCTCATTCAGCTGCTGCCTCAAAAGCTCCCCCAGACCTTTGGTATCTCGGATCTGTCCATCCTCCACAGACCCCTGGGGAACAGGTACGCAAAAACACTGAAGCATCCGTCCCTTACGTCCGGAAATCTCCACCTCTCCCACTCTGATCTGTGTACTCTCAGCCTCAATACTCAAAAAACGTGCCATCCTAAGTTCCTCCATCCAAGTCCTTATCTATCATATAACCGGAAAAATTCATTTTCATATGCAAAAATACACTTCATCCAACGGAAATGTATTTTTGCAACTGAAAACAATGTGTCAAAGACCCAGCAAGCCCAGATACCAGCCAATCCAGCTATTCCCCCACAAAGCCGCCAGCATCACGCCCACAGCCAGGTAAGGCCCCATAGCCAGAACCCGTCCGGCTCCCTGCACTTTAATGCGGATCATATGAACCACCGAGCCCACAATACAGCCAACCAGAAAAGCCAGCAAAATCCGCTGCCATCCCAAAATCAGCCCACAGGCAAACATCATCTTCACATCACCGCCGCCAATAGCCGCACCGCCACTGACCAGATAAATCATCCCCAGCACCCCACTGACACAAACCATGCCAATCAAATGCCCAGCCAGACCACTCATCCCATCCAGCCCGGCAGCCACAACGCCCAGCACAAACAAAAAAACATTAATCCCAGAGGGAATCTCAAAAGTCCTCCAGTCGATCACACTCAAAACAATCAGAGCAGACCCCATCAGACAATAAACAAAACTCACAACATTCAGCCCATTCACAACACAAATCACTACATAGAGGATGCCATTGACACCCTCTATGATAGGATATTGCGCCGAAATCTTAGCCTTACAAAACCGGCACTTCCCGCCCAACACGATCCAGGAAACCACCGGAACCATATCAAACCACCGCAGCTTCCCACCACAACCCATGCAGTGCGAAGGCGCCGACACCACCGACTCCCCAAGAGGAAGCCGGTAAATGCAGACATTTAAGAAACTGCCGATGACAATTCCGAATATAAAAACAATCATGTATGGAACGAGTTCCAGGAAAGTTAGCATAGGGTTAATTCCTTTCACAAAATATTATCACGGTTTAGCAGGTTCAGGACCAGCTGTACCATCTTTAACACTTGCAGGATTATAGTCGACTGTAACAGAACCATCAGATTTAACAGTAACTGTTGCAATAATAGCGGTTTCAGCAGTTCCACCCTGTGCTGGCGTAGTACGCCACTTCTTTGATTTTAATTTAATAGCATCAACCTTGCCTGTTGAAAAATCATAACCTGTGTATTCTTGTAATGCAGCCTTCCAAGTCTTCTCTGTAGTAGGAGCACCTTCATCAGTAACAGTTGTTCTATCAGAATTCATTTTTATTGTAAAAACAGCAGTACTATTAGCTCCATCAGGAATAATGTTATAATCTGTATCTGCAGCAGCTACTTTAAATCCCTTTACAATATTTTCAAGATTACTTACATCTGCAGACTGTCTTGATTTTTCAACATACTTTGTATACTGTGGTGCAAGAATACCGACCAAAATTGCCAGAATAGCAACTACAATTACAAGTTCAACTAATGTGAAACCTTTGTTATCTTTTTTCTTTTTGTTAAATAACTTTAACATATTACTATCTCCTTACTTTAAAATTCATCGAGATAGCAACTTTCATTTAAGAAAATAAAGAATCATTATGTACTCATCGAAAAGCTAAAAACTATTTACTTGCTGTATCTTTAAGTGTAGTTGGATCATATGTAACTTTTACTGCACCTGTTGATGAAACTTCACATGTTGCTTTAATATATGCTCCTTTTCCATCTGATGCATCTCCACCTTTATGCCATGCTTTTGATTTCAGTTTTGTAGTAGTCCATTCTGTTGAAGCATACTCTGTTAATGCTTTGTAAACTGCAACTTCCTTTGAATCTGTTGAAGCAGCATCAATTGCCTTTCCACCAACTTTAACAACAGTCTTTGCAGCATCAATTATAATCTCAATTTTTGTATCTGCAATAGCACCATCTGCACCCGCAGTTACAGGAATAATGTCAGAATACGCTTCATCTGCTGTTGCAACCTTAATTGCGGACACAAGATTATCCAAATTGGAAACATCTGCTGCTTTTCTTGATTTCTCAACATACTTCGTATACTGTGGTGCCAGTAAACCAACCAAGATAGCCAGAATCGCAATTACAACAACCAGCTCAACCAGTGTAAATCCCTTATTATCTTTCTTCTTTTCTTTCAGAAATTTAAACATAACTCAATCTCCTTCAAAATTCTTTCATTTCTATCGGATAGAGCCATGTCATGAGAAAGACCCGGGACGGTCTGGCAGACCTAGCAATAACAGGTGACTGCAGACACAGAGCAACTCACATATTCAACTTTTCGATGAATACATAACTCTCCTGTTGCTTTCATCACGAATGTCACTATCCGATGATTGATTCAACGAGCGAGAACCCTATAGGGCTCTCCACCCCCCCCCTGAAAATTTCGGCCATCCGGAATATCCAGAGGGGAGGGAGTTATGTTTATAAACTCGTTATTCAGTTTTCAAGTTACATAGTCCGGATAATTAAATAATTAAATCTCCAGACAAAAAAATCGCTCCAAACCAGCCTACATCCACAATCGCCGATACCAGCTCCGAAATATAGATGTAGCCATCTATATTCACAGGAGTCTTAGTTATACCCAGCCTTTAAAAATCTACGTTATCCCCCGAAAAGCCCACAGTTTAACAACAATGAGTTTGGGGTTTTCGGGGAATGCTTTTAGCAGATTTACAAATGCCTAGCATAACTGGCTCCGAAGCCGTAGACAAATACATCTATATTTCGGAGCGTCCACCCGACAACCAGATTCTAATTTAATTTGTTATTCTCAGTCTGATTCAGAAAAAAACACTCAATCCCGCTTTTTCCAACGCGCCTCCTTTAATCTGAAGAAAAACCTGATTAACATGATTCTAAAAATATATGATGAACACAGCCCCTATGCCGCTGCGATACATCCCTAAGATAATTATTGCAGTTATTTTTATACGGAAACCAACCACCCGTTTTATATCACACAATACACCCCAAAATAACAATCTAATTTCACTGTTTGATTAATTAAATTATTATTCGTCTCAACCAAAGCACAGCTCCTTACTGCATCTCTATGCAGATATATCTGCAGGGGACCTAGTCATACTTGGTATTTGGGAATCTGCGTTATCACCCCAAAAGTCCAACTGTCTGAGCGTCAGCGAGTTTTGGCTTTTGGGGTGATGCTTTTAGCAGATTTCCAAATGCCTAGCATGACTGTCCCCGAAGCCGTATCTGCATAGAGATGCAGTAAGGAGCGTCCCTTATTAATTTAATTCAAGCAATATTCGCACAATTCTCATCGCTACTTGGCAAAACAAACACCTTTTGTTTAATTAAATTTTTATTTTTTACAAGTTGTCCAACCCACTATACATAGACGCAATCGGCTTAATCACCGCAATCACCAAAGTCCCAATAATCAACGCCATAAACAAAATAATAATCGGCTCCATAGCCGCCAGCACACTCTGGGTAGTCATCTCCACCTCTTCGTCATAATAATCCGCCATCTTCTCCAGCATCTCCTCCACATTACCGGTCTCCTCACCAATCCCGGTCATATGATACACCATAGGAGGAAAAATCCCGGACGCCTCCAGAGGCTCTGACAAAGGAATACCCTTCATAACCTCCTCACGGGCCTTCAGCATAGCATTCGTATAATGTATATTATTGACAATCTTCGAAGTAGTCTCCAAGGCATCAATAGTAGAAATACCCGACATAAGCAAAGTACTCATAGTTCTAGCAAACTGAGAACAGGCAGTCTTCACTGTAAGCTTCCCAAACAAAGGCATCTTCATCTTGATCCTGTCAATGGTCAGCCGCCCCTGTGTGGTCCTGTAGATCAGCTTATAAGCAACCACAACCCCAACAATCATCGCCAGTACCACATACCAGTGTGAAGTCATCCACTTACTGCTGTTCATAACAAACATAGTAATAGCCGGCATCTCAATATCCAGATCCGCAAACATATCAATAAAGATAGGGATTACAAACAACAGCATAACTGCGATTACCCCAATGGCCGCGATCACCAGAATAATAGGATAAATAGTGGCCTTCTTAATGGTAGCCTTCAACTTTGCCTCTTTTTCAAAATGCACTGCCATCCTGGAAAAAGCCATCTCCAGACTACCGGACTGCTCACCTGCCTCTACCATATTCACCAACATAGGCGGAAAAATATCCGGCTGGCTTCTCATGGAATCCGCCAGGGTATTACCCTTTTCCACATTCAGAAGCACCTCAGAGATGGCACGCTTCAGCCACTTATTCTCTGTCTGCTCGCTTAACATCTGCAGGGCTTCCTTCATAGGAACCCCAGCCTGGGTAATACTGACAAACTGCCGGCAGAAAACACTCAGATCCCTGGGCTTAACCTTTTTCCCGATGGAAAAGTCAATCTCTTTGTTCAAAGCCCCCTGCTCCCGGACGGAAACAGGGATCAGTCCCTCTGCCTTTAGCTGCTCCAAGGCTCTCTCTCTGGTTTCAGCCTCCAGGCTTCCCCTTTTCTCTTTGCCTCTCTTATCTACTGCCACGTAGGAAAAACCGGGCATGCTCTCACCTCTTTTATCTATAGTCACACAGATCCGGGGACCTGCATCCTTGTTACATTTTTACAGGCTAAAACCTCCGTCAAAGCCTGTATCAAAACCTGAGCCAGCATCCAGATTTACCTTCCTGTTCATGCTTACAGGATCCTGGGCGTAGGTCACTGCTGTATCTCCATCGATCACCTTCCGCATAAACAGATCATACAGGGCATCATCCATGGTCTGCATTCCGGCTCTCTTGTTGGTCTGCATCACAGATGGAATCTGGTAGGTCTTACTCTCCCTGATCAGGTTTCTCACCGCATTATTGGCGAAAAGCACCTCCAGGGCTGCCACACGGCCACTGCCGTCTGCCTTTTTCAACAGCTGCTGGGATACAATACACTCCAACACAGAAGCCAGCTGGATCCGTACCTGCTGCTGTTGGTTTGGCGGAAATACATCAATGATTCGGTCAATGGTCTTGTCCGCACCAATGGTATGAAGGGTAGAAAATACCAGATGACCGGTTTCTGCCGCTGTAATGGCAGTGGAAATAGTTTCCAGATCTCGCATCTCTCCTACCAGGATCACATCAGGATCCTCACGGAGAGCTGCCCTCAGTGCCTGAGCATAGTCTGTGGAATCACTGCCGATCTCCCTCTGATTTACCACGGATTTGTCATGTCTGTGGAGGTACTCAATGGGATCCTCCAAAGTGATGATATGGTACGGATAGGTCCGGTTGATCACATGAATCAGGGAGGCCAGTGTAGTGGATTTACCACTGCCGGTAGGCCCTGTAACCAGTACCAGTCCACGCTTTCTGCTGGTCATCTCCACAACCTCTCTGGGGATTCCCAGATCCTCAGGTTCCGGAATATTGAAGGGCAGGCTTCGCATAACTGCTGCCAGCGTGCCTCTCTGCTTAAAAACGTTCACGCGAAAACGACCTACTCCGGAAATGGCGTAGGCAAAGTCCGTCTGTCCGGTTTCCTCTAATTCCTCCTGGTGTCTTTTATCTATAAGGGGCAGAAGGATGTCCTCCAGCATCTGGGGAGTTAGTCTCTCCCCCATAATAGGTGCCAGCACACCGTCTACACGGTAGCTGGGAGCCCGTCCGGAGGTGAGATGGATATCAGAAGCTCTCTCCTTTACAGACTGTATCAGAATTTCATTTAAGTCATACATATTTTTTGTCCTTATATTCAGGTTCCTGCCTGTGAGACAGGCATTCCCTTATTCGTAAGATGCCTTCAGCATCTCCTCCATGGAAGTAGTTCCGTCCAGTACATAGCGAATACCATTTTGCCGGAGTGTGCGCATGCCACTTCGTCTGGCTGCCTCCTCCAGTTCCTCTGTGGTACCGTTCTCGGCAATCAGGTTACGGATTTCCTCATTGACCTCCATAATCTCAAATACACCGATTCGTCCGAAAAAGCCCGTATTGTTGCACAGCTTACAGCCCACAGGCTCATAGATATTAACTTCCTGGTCTGTATTCTGTCTGAGGATACGCTTCTCCTCCTCGCTGGCCGGTCTCATTTTCCGGCAGTGGGGGCAAAGCTTACGCACCAGTCGCTGGGCGATAACTCCCACTACAGAATCTGCGATCAGGTATCTCTCCACTCCCATATCTGCCATACGGTTCAGGGTACCCACTGCATTGTTGGTATGTAAGGTGGATACTACCAGATGTCCGGTAATGGATGCCTGTACTGCGATCCCTGCTGTCTCCTGGTCACGGATCTCACCGATCATAATAATATCCGGATCCTGACGAAGAATGGAACGGAGGGCTGAAGCAAAGGTCAGGTCTACCTTATTGTTGACCTGAATCTGATTGATTCCCTCAATATCTGCCTCTACAGGGTCCTCTACTGTTACAATATTGACTTCCTCCCTGTTCAGCTCACTGAGGGCTGTGTATAGGGTGGTGGACTTACCGCTTCCGGTAGGTCCTGTAACAAAGATAATTCCAAAGGGGCTTGCCATCATGTGGTCAAAACGTGCCATTTCATCCGGAGCAAGTCCCAGTTCCTTTTTATTTCTGGTAAGGTTCAGCTTGGAGGAGATTCGCATAACGATCTTCTCTCCGTGTACGGTAGGGATGGAGGAAATTCGGATATCATATTCCTGTCTGTCTACCACAATAGACATACGGCCATCCTGAGGTTTCCTCTTCTCTGAGATGTCCATGCCTCCCATGATCTTGATACGGGTGGAAATGGCTGGCAGAAGGCTGTTGTCGTAAACCATCCTCTCAAAAAGTGCACCGTCAATACGGTAGCGGACACGTACCTTGGTTTCCAGTGCTTCAATATGGATATCACTGGCTCTCTGTCGTACTGCCTGTTCAATCAGGGAACGGACCAGCTGTACAATCGGTGCATCGCTGACATCTGCATCTGTTTCATTTTCCTCAATATTGCCTCGTAGCTGTGCCCTTTCCTGGGTGAAACGTCTGGCAGCATCCATAGTCTCTGACGCACCATAATGGCGGTCAATAGCAGCCAGAATATCTCTGGTGGTGGCAATGTAAGGCTCCACCTGAAGGTTGGTCACAATGGAAATATCATCAATAGCAGCCATATCCATAGGATCTGCCATAGCCAGATGGAGGATATTGGCATTGTAGGGATCCAGTTCAAAAGGAATACAGGTGTATTTCTTCATCAGATCTACGCTGACCAGATTCCGGACCTCCTTGGGGATGGTCACACCTGTAAGCTGGACTACCTTCAGTCCCAGCTGCATCTGAAGTGCACGGGCGATCATTTCCTCAGTGATAAATCCATTTTCTACCAGGATCTCACCGATCTTTTTGCCGCTTCCCTTCTGAAGCTGCAGGGCTTTTTTCAATTGTTCCTCTGTCAGGACATTCTGCTTTATGAGCAGATCGCCCAGACGCATTCGTTCACGTCTAAGTGCCATATTTTTCAGTCTCTTTTCCGGTATTTTCCCACATTAGCTGCCTGGCAGCTGACTTTCATTTATGGGTAATATCTGTACTGCAGATATCTGTAATTACATGTATAACAAGTTTATCCTAAGATTAACAAAAATAGTACAATTTGTCAATATTTTTACCACAATTAGAGCAGTTATGGTTAATAAAGACAACAAAAATAACAAATGCAAAAAAGGCACTGACCAGAATCCAGCGTTTTCTTTTCTGCTGAATTCCTGATCAATGTCTTTTATATTTTACCTTATGCTCTGCCGGACATTATTTTGCCTTAAATACTGTCACATCACTCTTGGAGAGGTCAATGGTCTTTGGCAGGATGGAGGTTTTTTCCTCCTCTGTGCCGGATGTCAGTGTAGCGGTTCCGTCAGAGATCGTGTTGGACTTAATGGCATCCTGCAGGGTATTGCTTACCTTTACATCTGCAGTAAAGATATCACTGCCTGAGCTGATGGCTGTGCTGCTGTTCTGCATTTCCTGGATCTGTGCCTCTGTAGGATAGAAGGATGGCTGACGGATATAACGGAAGCTTGCGCTGTAGGCCTCACCTACTGTAACTCCGTTCTTGCTGGAGGAGCAGTGTACTGCGATCCAGTCTCCTGCATCTGTTTTACCGCAAAGAATACCTACGTGGTTATCGCTGCCTGCCTCCGGTCCCTTCTGGAATACCAGGTCTCCGGGCTGTGCATCTGTCTCAGTGACCACGTTTGCCTTCTCCCACTGGTCAGAGGTTCCGTCTCCTACTGCTGCCTGCATTGTCTGATCCTGGTATCCATTGATCACTGCCCAGGTTACAAAGCCACTGCAGTCCAGGCCGTATGCACGGATAGTACCTGTACTCTTGCTGCCTTCTGCGGAAACCTTCTCAGCTGTACCCCAGCTTGGGTCAGTGCCGATCTTTGTGGATTTACCACCCCAGAAATATCCCACCTTGCCTACCAGAGAGTAGGCTGCAGAAATTACATTTACACGTTCCTCGGACACATCATCCCCAACACTCTCACGTACAAAGCCCTTGGCTGCGGTAACTACTGCACAGAGAAGCTTACAGTCTGTCTCAACATATTTTTTCAGAACCTTACGGTCATTCTTGGAAATCTTATTCTTCTTAATATAGTAATTGATCTTACGGTTGCCATATGTAACATGGGTAATGTTCTGCTTGTCCCTGACAACCGGGTTCATCTCTGCAAAAATCTTCGCCAGGTCATCCTTGCAGGACGCATCCAGGGTAAATTCTGTTTTGCCTGCCTTGCTCTGCTGATAGATGTAGACTGCCAGAATATCCTGCCAGTTTCTCACCAGAAGGCTGTCTGCAGATGTGCTGATTCCGGATCCGGACAGATCGCTGGCATCTGAAAGCTTGTTTTTCTCCTTGTATTCCTTCTCAATGGAATCCATAACTGCTGAGAAATCATCAGAGAAGGTGAGATTGTAATTCTTCTTCAGGCTGTCCAGATAGAAATCCTTACCTGCATGGATATTGGATGCATAGTATACAGGTGTGCCGGTAACACCTGTAGCTGTGGCGCTGTTATTATCGGAAAAATCAGTTTTCGCGCTGGCTTTCTTTTCTTCTTCCTTTTTCTTCTCTGTTTCCAGAGTCTGAATGCGGGCTTCCATCTCCACCAGAAGGTTATAGTTGGACACTTCCTTCTTCTCGTCTGCTGTCAAAGCCTCATAAGCGGCACGTACGCTCTGCACCAGAGATTTCTTCTCCAGAGTGATTGTCTGAAGGTGAAGCTCATTGATGCGGTCGATCACTGACTTGGCATTGTCTGTGATCAACGGTGCCGGTGTAGGTGTATCCGGTGTCACTGTAGGCGCCGGTGTGGGCGTATCCGGAAGTGGTGTAACGGATGGTGCCGGTGTAGGTGTGTCCGGTGTCACTGTAGGCTCCGGTGTAGGTGTATCCGGGGTTACCGTAGGCTCCGGTGTAGGTGTGTCCGGTGTTACTGTAGGCTCCGGTGTCACAGGATCGGGCTGGGGTTCCGGTGTGGGTGTGTCCGGTGAACCGATATCCACTCCATCATCGCCAGATGAAAAATCATCGGAATAAGCGGTCACTGTCTCCTCTGCTGCCATAACTGAGACCGGTCCTGACAAAGTCATGCCGGATGCCAGAGTCAGGCACAGGAACTTCATTAGGTATTTATTCTTCATATATTTAAAAGGCTCCCTTCTTTTCGCGAACATGTCTGTTATTTCCCCCATTATCTTCGGCATGTGTAAAACGAACCAAAGATCCGCTTCGCTACTTCTTCATGAGCGCAATCACGTCCGATCACGTTCAACTAATTCGGATTTATTCTAGCATATTCATTTTTGTAAATCAACCTTTGACGAAAAGATATCTTTTGGTTTTATTCAAATTTCATTTTTTCTTCACATTTCCTTCAGATTTTTTCGGGAATAAAAAAAGACAGCCCGGGCATTCTCTGCCCTGAAAGCTGTCTGTTTTTTATGCTGCAAGATATTGCCGCCCTGTACCGAGCTGCACCAGGCCCTGAATCACCTGGAAGCACATGTTCAGGATAAAGCGGATATCCTCCTCCACACAGCGGAGCTTGTTCAGATACCGTTCATGGGCTGCCTCGATATAATCGATCAGCGTGGCAAAGGTATCGAAACGAATTGCCGGCTGCAGGTATCTGCAGGCCTCTCCTCCCTGTATGCAGGACTTGAGTTCATTTTTCAGCACCTTCTCATAATGATTGTGCTGGGCAAGACTGCCTGTATATGTTTTATTATGAGGAAAGGTAAAATAATCTGCCATATAGTGAATCACTTCTCCGAAACGCCGCCAGTATACTCTCTCATTGCTCTGCTCCGGTGTGGTATCAGCCAGCTGGCGCATGCTCTCCTTCACCTGGTCAAAGGTTGTAAAATACTCATGCCGTTTCGTTATAAAGGACGGTTTGATATCCGGAAGGATACTTCCCAGGCAGAATGCTTTTCTGTGGGACTGCAGGCTGGAAGCTGCTGACATCTGGTCTGCGAGATATCTTGCAAGTAAAATATGTGATTTTTTACGCAATGTTTTCCTCTTTTCTTTCTGTAAAAGATCTGCCCTGTCATATATACTGACAGTGACAATCATCTATAACCAACAGAATACACTATAGCAGATATCCATTGCTTATTCAATCCGTTTTCGAAAATTATTTCTAAAATATTTCTAAAATATTCCGGAAATTATTTCTGGGTCAGATCCATAAACTGACCCAACAGTTCCAGATCACTGGCCTTTACTTTCAGATTTGTCTCCAGTCTCTCTCCCTCCGGAGTAACGAAGGCGATCTCCAGCACACTGTCCTCTCGGATTCCTCTCTGGGATACTGCCCTGCAGAATGCCGGAAACTTGGGATGGTTTCTCTTAAAAGTATTCCAGGCACCGGCGGCCTTCATCATATTACCTATATCCATAATTCTTTTGTCCTTTCCTGCTGTCAGGCAGTTTCTTTTTGAATACTGCTTATTATTGAATACTGCTTATGGTCAGCATCCGGCCATACAGCACAGCTGGGCAAATCTCTCATCTCTGGTGCGCATGCATGCTATGTAATCATCAATCACCCTGCGCATCTGATAGGGTATGTCCAGCTTTTCATATCTTTGTTCCAGTTCCAGAAGATCTCTGTTATCCTGACAGATATATTCATCCTCTGTCTCCAGTTTTCTTGCCAGTTCCATGATTTTTTCAGCTTTTTCATCCATAATGTTCTCCTTGCGTTGGTTTACAACCTGTGTGTTCATTCCGGTCTCCTTAGTTTCATAGAAAATTGGTAACTGCGCTTGTCCGGAAAAAATTCCCGGCTGTGAATAAGCGCAGTTATATTGTGTGTATGTGTGTTAACATCTATTATTTTATAAAGAGATACTCAGATTGTCAACGAAAACCGTACGACATAATGGTTGATAAATCGACATAATTCGACTTTTTTCGCTCAAAAAATTCTGTTTTACATTCTCAGATGTCTTATTCCTTACCATTGAAACAATATGTACATACATTGCAGGGTTCAATTCCAATGGCTTCCAGAAGATCATCCAGTCTGTGATAGCGAAGAGTTGTAAAATTCTGCATTTTACAGATATCCTGTACCATCTGCTCATATCTTTCTGTACGCGGGTCTGCATACTCATCCAGAATCTCCTGGGGACAGTTTGGACCTTCTCTTTTCTCGATCACCTGGCGGGCAATCAGCTCCATTTCGGATTTGGAGCGGGAGAAATTCAGGTATTTGCAGCCATACATAATCGGAGGGCAGGCAGGGCGGACATGTACTTCCTTTGCGCCGCTTCTATAGAGAAATTCTGTTGTCTCGCGGAGCTGAGTTCCACGTACAATGGAATCATCAATAAGAAGAAGTTTTTTGTCCTTGATCAGTTTGCGCACAGGGATCAGCTTCATCCTGGCGATCAGGTTACGCTGGTTCTGGTTGGTCGGCATAAAGGATCTTGGCCAGGTAGGTGTATATTTAATAAATGGTCTTGCATAAGGAATGCCGGATTCATTAGCATAGCCGATGGCATGTGCAATACCGGAGTCCGGAACACCTGCTATAATGTCCGGGTGAACGGAATCGCCGTCTCTTTTTGCAAGCATACTTCCGCAGCGATAACGCATATCTTCTACATTCACGCCTTCGTAAGATGCTGTCGGGTATCCATAATAAACCCAGAGGAAAGAACAGATTTTCATTTTCTTTCCCGGTTCTACCAGGGTTTTCACACCGTCTGCTGTAACAAAAACGATCTCTCCAGATCCCAGTTCCTTATAATCTTCATATCCCAGATTAATATAAGCATGGCTCTCAAAGGACAGACAATAAGAACCTTCTTTGTGACCGATCTCAATAGGAGTTCTGCCCATCTTGTCACGGGCTGCATAAATTCCGTCTTTTGTCATAAGAAGCAATGACATGGAACCGTCAATCCGCTCCTGTACATACTGGATTCCTTCTACAAAATTATCTTTTTCGCAGATCATGGCTGCGATCAGCTCTGTTACATTGACAGTTCCGTTGGTCATCTCCTGGAAATGTACCTTGGTGTTATCATACATCCACTGCAGAAGTTCGTCATAATTGTTAATCTTTCCTACAAAAGTAAGGGCAAAGCTTCCAATCCTGGAATTGAACAGAAGTGGCTGTGGTTCATAATCGGAAATACATCCAATTCCCATATTTCCCTTCATGGTTCCCACTTCTCCGTCAAATTTCGTACGAAATGGTGTATTCTCAATGTTATGGATGGCGCGGTCAAAGCCCTGCTCTCCATATACAGCCATACCGCCGCGGCGGGTACCCAGATGGGAATGATAATCCACTCCGTAAAAAAGTTCCAGTACGCAATCTTCTTTTGATGCTACTCCAAAAAATCCGCTCATAATGCGCTCCTCTCTGCTTCCATAATCCTTATCAGTATAGCATACTGCTTCTGATAATTTCAAGCACTGCAAGAAAATCCTATCTGATTTAAATCTCGTTTAGATCTCGCTGAAATCCGGTGTTCCGTACAGGTCGAATGGAGTTGACTGGTAGACGTAATAGTTCAGCCAGTTGGTATACAGGTTATTTGCGTGAGCTCTCCACATAAGGAGTGGGCGATTCTCAGGGTTGTTGTCTTTGTAGTAGTTTTCCGGTATCTCGATAGGCAGGTTTTTGCTCACGTCACGTTTATATTCCCCGTCCAGTGTCACACGGTCATATTCCGGGTGTCCCATCACAAAAATCTTGCGGCCGCCGTCTGCCATTGC
>CAKRYE010000025.1 GCA_934426285.1 uncultured Blautia sp. | reverse complement strand
GCCCAGAAGCTCCACTGGCGACAGGGTGTTCTGCTGGCAGAAATCCTGATCTTATTTACAGTAGGTTTCCTGCCAACTGAATACAATATGCTGGCAAATGCCATGGCATCCTTCGCCTGTGCAATGCAGGTGCAGTCCTTCCGCAAGGTAAATGGATATTCCTATGCAAGTACCATGTGTATCGGTAATTTGCGCAGCGGTACCGCAGCATTGTCCGTTTATTTTCGTGAGAGAAAGTCCAAACAGCTGGAACAGGCAATGTATTACTTTGGGATCATCTTTATGTTTGCACTGGGCGCAGGCATTGGAGGAAACCTGTCCATATGTTATGGAACCAGAATGATCTGGGTATCCTGTGGATTCCTTATGGTTAGTTTCCTGCTGATGTTTGTAGAAAAATATAAACATTTTCATGAAGAAAATGGAAATGTCCACAGTAATGTGACAAAATAAATTTCATAGAGTGTAAAAAAGGTTACTGTTCACGCACCACTATCCCGCGAGGTGTTTTGGCATGAATATGCCAAAATCCCGAGACATACAAGCCAAAATTCCATTGCCGCAGGCAATCTGGAATGAATTTTGGCTACGTTACTGGGAACGGAGTGAACAGTAACTAAAAAAGACAGTCTGATGACCATTGCACCGGAAGGTGTGTGGACAGGCTGTCTTTTATTTAACATGTTTGTGAAATAAATTGCATATTCAACAAATAATATTCTATACAATACAGAGAGTTTATGTATAATAACTATAAATATTCAGAAAAATAAAGAAAGGATATTGTGAAAATTAACTTATTGTAGTATAATAACAACAGCGCATATGTAGAAAATGACTAAAGTGTTAGCAAAGCCAAAACTATATAATATTTAAGGAGGGAACTGAATGTTAGATCAGTCTTATTACAAGAAAACAGATGAGATTATCGAGCACTACGGACGTAAAGCTGCTTCGTTAATTCCCATCATGCAGGACATTCAGGCAGAGTATCGTTATCTGCCGGGAGAATTACTCACCTATGTAGCGGCTCAGATCGGGGTAAAGGAAGCCAAAGCATATAGTGTGGCAACTTTCTATGAGAACTTTTCCTTTGAGCCAAAGGGAAAATATGTGATCAAGGTATGTGACGGTACTGCCTGTCATGTCAGAAAATCCATGCCTGTGAAGGAAGCCCTGATGAAAGAACTGGGATTAAGCCATAAGAAACACACTACAGATGACATGCTTTTTACTGTGGAGACTGTTTCCTGTCTGGGTGCATGCGGACTGGCACCTACACTGACAGTAAATGATGCGGTACATCCCAAAATGACACCTGAGAAGGCTGTAGAGCTGTTAAATGAATTGAGAGGTGAGAGCGTATGAGTATTACATGTAAAGAAGACCTGTTGAACCGGCAGACAGAGGTAAAAGAGCAGATCAATACTTATACCTGCCGTGTACTTGTATGTTCAGGTACAGGCTGTATTGCATCCGGTTCTGAGAAAATTTATGAAGAAATGAAAAGGCTCTGTGAGGGTATTGACGGGGTTACCGTTGAGATGCAGAAGGATGTTCCTCATGTGGGAGTGATCAAGACAGGCTGCCAGGGCTTATGTGAGCTGGGACCTTTGATGAGAATTGAGCCTTATGATTATCAGTATGTACATGTGCAGCCTGAGGACTGTAAGGAAATTGTAGAGAGAACAGTTCTGGAAGGCAAACCTGTAGAGCGTCTTTTCTACAAAGATCATGACAAGGCCTGTCCTCATCCGGATGATATTCCTTTCCTCAGCCAGCAGACCCGTATTGTTCTGGAAAACTGCGGTAAAATTGATGCAGAATCCATAGATGAATATATTGCAGTGGGTGGCTATCAGGCACTGGCAAAGGCTCTGGGTTCCATGACCTCTCAGGAGGTGATTGATGAAGTGACAAAATCCGGCCTCAGAGGCCGTGGTGGCGCAGGCTTCCCGGCTGGTAAGAAATGGTCTCAGGTAGCACGCCAGGCAGAAAAGACCCGCTATGTTGTATGTAACGGTGATGAGGGTGACCCTGGTGCATTTATGGATGGCTCCGTAATGGAAGGTGATCCATATAAAATGATCGAAGGTATGACCATCGCAGCCTATGCAGTAGGAGCAGAAGACGGTTATATTTATGTTCGTGCAGAATATCCTCTTTCTGTAAAGAGACTGAGAATGGCGATCGAACAGGCGGAAAAATATGGCCTGTTAGGTGATAATATTTTAAATTCCGGTGTAAACTTCCATTTACATATCAACAGAGGTGCCGGAGCCTTTGTATGTGGTGAAGGTTCAGCACTTACTGCATCTATCGAAGGTAACAGAGGTATGCCTCGTGTAAAACCGCCCCGTACAGTAGAGAAAGGTCTGTGGGGTAAACCTACAGTTCTTAATAACGTAGAAACTTATGCCAATGTACCGAAGATCATTCTTCAGGGAGCAGACTGGTTCCGCACCATCGGTACAGAGGGAAGCCCCGGAACAAAAACCTTCTCACTGACCGGTTCTATTGAGAATACCGGTCTGATCGAGGTTCCTATGGGAACCACACTCCGCCACATTATCTATGATATCGGCGGCGGATTGAAGAGTGGCGCCGCATTTAAGGGCGTCCAGATCGGCGGTCCGTCCGGCGGATGTCTGATCCTGGATCAGTTGGATGCACCTCTTGACTTTGATTCTGTCAAAAAATTAGATGCTATCATGGGATCCGGTGGTCTGGTAGTTATGGACGAGAATACCTGTATGGTTGAGGTTGCCAGATTCTTTATGAACTTCACCCAGCGTGAGAGCTGCGGTAAATGTGTACCGTGTCGTGAAGGTACCAAACGTATGCTGGAGATCCTGGAGAGAATCGTAGAGGGCAAGGGTGAGATGTCCGATCTGGATGAACTGGAAGAGCTTGCAAATATGGTTCAGAACATGGCTCTGTGCGGACTTGGCAAGAGTGCACCTCTTCCTGTTATCAGTACTCTCAAACGCTTCCGCGATGAATATGAGGAACATATCCGCGATAAGAAATGTCGTGCAAAAGTATGTACTGCACTTCGTCAGTTCCACATCAATCCTGAGTTCTGTATCGGCTGCGGTAAATGTGCAAAGAACTGTCCGGCAGGTGCGATCTCAGGTAAGATTAAACATCCATATCACATTGATAACGACATCTGTATCAAATGCGGTGCATGTAAGGACAACTGTAACTTTGATGCAGTATATGTGGAAGCATAGAAGGGAGGATACACTATGGGCCATATGATAATTGACGGTAGAAAGGTAGAATTTACCGATGAAAAAAATGTCCTGTCTGTCATCCGCAAGGCAGGGATCAATATTCCGACACTGTGCTACCACTCAGAGCTGTCCACCTTTGGAGCCTGTCGTCTGTGCACAGTAGAGGATGACAGGGGCAGAACCTTTGCTTCCTGTTCAGAAGAACCAAGAGACGGAATGGTGATCCACACCAACTCCGGACGTATCAAGAAATACAGAAAACTGATTGTTGAATTGCTTCTGGCAGCACACTGCCGTGACTGTACAACCTGTGTAAAGAGCGGGGAATGTATTTTACAGGAACTTGCACACCGTCTTGGTGTTCAGAATATCCGTTTCGAGAATACCAGAGAGATCAGGGAACTGGATACCAGCTCACCATCCCTGGTGAGAGATCCTAATAAATGTATCCTCTGTGGTAACTGTGTCCGTGCCTGTGAGGAAATCCAGGGTATCGGTGCCCTTGGATTTGCATTCAGAGGAACTGAGGCTATGGTAATGCCTGCATTTAATAAAAAGATATCAGAAACAGAGTGTGTAAACTGCGGACAATGCCGTGTATTCTGTCCTACAGGTGCTATTTCCATTAAAACCCATATGGATGAAGCCTGGGAAGCTCTGGCTGATCCAGAGGTACGCGTAGTTGCCCAGGTTGCTCCGGCAGTCCGTGTGGCAGTGGGAGATCATTATGGTCTTACCAAGGGCAAGAGCGTAATGGGCAAGATCGTAAATGCTCTTCACAGAATGGGCTTTGATGAGGTATATGATACTTCTTTCAGTGCTGACCTTACGATTATGGAGGAGAGCGCAGAATTCCTTGACAGGATCAAAAAGGGCGAGAAGCTTCCGCTTCTTACTTCCTGTTGTCCTGCATGGGTGAAATTTATTACAGATCAGTACAAGGAATATATTCCAAATATTTCAACCTGTCGTTCCCCTCAGGGAATGCTTTCTGCAGTGATCAAGGAATATTTCCGTGATCCGGAGCATGCAGCCGGCAAGAAAACAGTTATGATCTCCATTATGCCTTGTACTGCAAAGAAGGCAGAGGCAGAACGTCCCAATAGTTATACAGACGGAGAGCAGGATACAGATATTGTGATCACTACCACAGAGCTTCTCCGCATGATCGATAACTTTGGTATTGATTTTGCATCTCTGGAACCAGAAGCCTGCGATATGCCATTTGGTTTTGGTTCAGGCGGCGGTGTGATCTTTGGTGTGACCGGAGGTGTGACAGAGGCAGTGCTTCGCCGTCTTACCCCGAACCACAGCAAGGAAACCATGCGTGAGATCGCAGAATGCGGTGTACGAGGAGAGGAAGGTATCAAAGAATTTACTGTACCTTATGAGGGCATGGACCTTAAGATATGTGTTACCAGTGGCCTGGCAAATGCCAGAAAGGTTATGGAGCAGGTAAAGAACGGTGAGAAAGAATATCATCTCATCGAAGTAATGGCCTGTCGCAGGGGCTGCATCATGGGTGGCGGACAGCCTACCAGAGCAGGTGACAGAACCAAATCTCTGAGGGCAAGAGGTCTGTACAATGCAGATAATACTACGATCATCAAGAAATCCGATGAGAATCCATTAGTTGTAGAGCTTTACAATGGACTGCTCAAGGGAAAAGAACATCATCTTCTTCACAACGAATCCTATTAAGGCTTTTGTATAAAAACAGGTGAATAATCAGCAGCCTCCGGGCATATCTTATAACAATACATGTGATTGTTTGTAAATATGCAAGGGGGCTGCTTTTATATGGAAAATTTTCAGATATACCGGGATATTCAGGCCCGTACCGGAGGGGATATATACATAGGCGTGGTGGGACCGGTACGCACAGGTAAATCCACTTTTATCCGGCGGTTTATGGAGATAGCCGCTCTGCCGCAGATGTCGGAGAGAAAGCAGGCAGAGATCCGGGATCAGCTGCCGCTGAGCGGTTCCGGAAAAATCATTACAACTGTAGAACCCAAATTTATCCCCAAAGAAGCGGTCAGTGTTTCTCTGGGCACAGAGCAGAAGGTGAGGGTACGGCTGATCGACTGTGTGGG
The DNA here is from genome assembly GCA_934426285.1 of uncultured Blautia sp. Taxonomy (GTDB): domain Bacteria; phylum Bacillota; class Clostridia; order Lachnospirales; family Lachnospiraceae; genus Blautia_A. Next base: position 23,266 of record CAKRYE010000025.1, on the reverse strand, counting down.
ATTTCTGGTGAAGGACGCAGCGGGAAATATGGAGGATGGAAAGGAAAGAATGGTAAGAACGCCCTGGTCGGAAAAAGCCATTCCTTTCCATGAAGCAGCCAGGATCGGTACCCAGAAGGTAATAGAGGAGCATTCCACCATCGGACTGGTGATCACTTCTGATGGTTCTTTTGGTGAACTGCCCAGAGAAAATTTCACAGAGGCAGAGGAGAAAACCATCCAGGAGTTAAAAAAACAGCATAAGCCTTTTTTGGTACTGGTCAATTCCCAGATGCCATACAAAGAAGCAGCCCAGAAAGCAGTATCTGAAATCCAGGAGAAATATCAGGTGACTGCCCTGAGCGTGAACTGTGATCAGCTCCACAAAGAGGATATTGCCCAGATTCTGGAAAAAATACTTTATGAATTTCCGGTAAGCCAGATCCAGTTTTTTATACCCAAATGGGTGGAAATGCTGCCTGCTGACCATGAACTGAAAAAACAGCTTCTGGAACAGATCAGGGAAAAAACAAAGCACCTGTTTCAGATCCGGGATATTACAAAAGAAGCCATACAGTTATCCGGACCTTATGTAAAGGATTCTCTGCTGGAGGATACAGGTTTGTCTGATGGTACTGTGAAGGTAAGGGTAAGGATACAGGATAAATATTATTATCAGATGCTCAGTCAGATGAGCGGGACACAGATGGAAAGTGAATATGAACTGATCCATACCATAAGGGATCTGGTACATATGAAGGAGGAATATGTAAAGGTCCAGAATGCACTGGAAGAGGTCAGAGGATCAGGATATGGGGTGGTAGTGCCCAGACTGGATGAGATTGAGATCCAGGAACCTCAGGTTATACGCCAGGGGAACAAGTTCGGTGTAAAGATAAAGTCCAAAAGCCCGTCCATCCATATGATCAAAGCCAACATTGAGACGGAAATTGCACCTATTGTGGGTACAGAACAGCAGGCAAAAGATCTGATCCAGTATATTGAAGAGAGCAGTGAGAGAGGAGAAAGCATCTGGGAAACAAATATTTTCGGGAAATCCGTAGAACAGCTGGTGCAGGATGGCATCCGAAGCAAAATTGCGGCCATCAGTGAAGAGAGCCAGATAAAGCTTCAGGATACCATGCAGAAAATCGTAAATGACAGTAAAGGCGGTCTGGTGTGTATTATTATCTGAGAAACAGGGCAGATCAGGTTACAGCGTCAATAGAGAGACCGTCATCTGACTGAGAACCTGCAGAGGCTTTGGTACCCTCGATCACAACCTTATTAGGAAGGCAGACGATGGTGCCGCCTTTGGAATCAATGGCATGCTGTTTCATACACAAATGATCCGGGCAGGTGGCTTCCGTCATACGGGCCTGCCCGTTTTTTATTTCGCAGATATTGGTATTGCCGATGGATATGGTCTGATCCTTTCCGAGAGAATAGGTGCCCAGCTTACTGCCATCTACGGTGATGGTGATATAGCCGTAGTGCCCTTTCTGAAAATGGTTAATGCCCAGCCAGAGGATCAGAGCCAGAACCAGAATTCCGCCGATAAATAAAGCTTCTTTTTTTTTCAAGAAAATACCTCACATTTCATGGATCTCAAGCCAGAGGTCAAATGCTTTTTACCTCTGACATTCTATAAAAAATTATAAGATATCATAACATGAAGAAAAAACAAAAACAATAGAGGGTGACAGGAAAAAGAATAATATCATAAAATTTATGGAAGAATCTTGACAACCGGACTAATGTGGTGGTACGTTAATACAGAATCATTATAGAATACATAACGAAGATTGAGGTGCGAGAAAATGCAGGAATTAAAACCGATCAAAGAAGGTAAAGTACGTGAGATTTATGACAATGGTGACAGCCTGATCATGGTAGCAACTGACCGTATCAGCTGTTTCGATGTAATCCTGAAAAACCAGGTTACAAAGAAAGGTGCTGTGCTGACACAGATGTCAAAATTCTGGTTTGATTTTACAAAGGATATTCTTCCTAATCATATGATTTCCGTTGATGTAAAAGATATGCCGGAATTCTTCCAGCAGGAAAAGTTTGACGGAAACAGCATGATGTGCCGCAAGCTGAACATGCTTCCTATTGAATGTATTGTACGTGGATATATTACCGGAAGTGGCTGGGCAAGTTATCAGGAGACAGGAAAAGTCTGTGGCATTCAGCTTCCGGAAGGACTGAAAGAGTCTGACAAATTACCTGAGCCGATCTATACTCCTTCCACCAAGGCTGAGATTGGTGACCATGATGAGAACATCTCCTATGAACAGAGTATTGCCCATCTTGAGAAATACTTCCCAGGAAGAGGAGAGGAGTTAGCTTCAAAGCTTCGTGATAATACAATCGCACTGTATAAAAAGTGCGCAGAATATGCTCTGAGCAAGGGAATCATTATTGCAGATACCAAATTTGAGTTTGGACTGGATGAAGAGGGAAATATGGTGATCGGTGATGAGATGCTTACACCGGACAGCTCCCGTTTCTGGCCTGCAGACGGATACGAGGCCGGACATGGACAGCCATCCTTTGACAAGCAGTTTGCCCGTGACTGGCTGAAAGCCAATCCGGATAATGACTGGACCCTTCCTCAGGAAATCGTAGATAAGACAATCCAGAAATATCTCCAGGGCTATGAAATGCTCACAGGGAAGAAACTGGGAGAATAATTTCTGAGGGGTTTCCTTAATCAAAAAAATACTGTTGCATGCAACAGTATTTTTTTGCGTGTATTACGCGAATTATATAGAAATCAATTACATTTTTTGATAAAATAAATAACAGAAAAATAAAAATGTAAAATAAAAAATCCAAAAAGCGAAAGCAGGAGTAAACATAGAAAGAGAAAATGAAACAGAGCATGAAGACATTAAAAGGATTTTTTCTGACAACAGCCTGCGTATTTTGCCTGACAGTGGCAGGTACGTCAGCAGTTACTTATGGACAGGAGACGGTTCCGACAGTTACACCGGAAGTTCTTCCGACTATCACGCCGGAGGCAGTGCCGACAGTTACACCGGTTCCCAAACCTACAGCAGTGCCAAAGAAAAAAGGACTGATAAAGGAAGGTAAGAAGCTTTGCTTTTACTATTCCAATGGCAGCAAGGCAAAGAATAAGCTGAAAACTGTCAATGGTGCCACCTATTATTTCGGACCGGATGGCTATGCACTGTGTGGCGGCGTAAGGTTTAAGGATAAGAACAAGGTATATGTTTTCGGTGAGAATTTTAAACGGATCAAAAATAAAAAGGGAAAAATCATCCGGGTGAGATACAGTATTTATTATATGACCGGTAACAACGGAGAAGCAGCTACCGGATTCTTTATTTATAAAAATAACCTTTATTACGGAGGTCCGGGAGGAAAGCTGTACAAGAATCGATCCCTGGCCAACCGGTATCATTTTACAGCCTCCGGTGCAGCCGAGAAAAATACGGATGCGCTGCTGAAAATAAAAACCATGCAGATTGTTTCTTCCATTACCAATTCCGGCATGACCAAAAGCCAGAAGCTGTATGCTTGCTGGAGATATGTGGTAGGCGGACATATCGGTTACTGGTCTGTGTATCCCAATCTGGGACAGTATGGATGGCAGAGGTCATTGGCGTTGAATACACTGGTAAACGGAGGCGGCAACTGTTATGGATTTGCAAGTGCATTTGCAGCATTGGCACAGGAGGTTGGCTATGAGCCTTATATGGTTTATGGATATGTACCGGGCTCCCGTGACGGCAGGGCTGATGGAATGACCAGACATTGCTGGGTGCAGATCAACGGTCTCAGCTATGACCCTGAGGCAACTTATGCAGGATGGGCATCGGGTATCTATGGTACTGCCGGATATAGGGTTTATCACTGGACTTCCGGTTCTGTGAAATTCGCCTGATATGAGCCTGACTTCAGAGCTGCATGGCAGCCTGGAGTTATAATATAACACTTAACTGTTATTATTTTACAGTTACAGGTTAAGTTTTATGAAAAGGAGAGAAAAGTTATGATGAAAAAGACAATTTTTAAGAAACTGATGGTGCTCTGTACTTCGGCATCCCTTGCCTTCGGCACAGTACCTGCAGGTGCAGCTGATGTGGTTCCACAGGCTGTTACTGTAGAGACAGTAAGTGCACAGGCTGCAAAACCAGGTAAAAACCTGAAGGACAAAGATCTGGCAAAATCACTGGACAAGGTGATCAAGGCTCAGAAATTCACAAAGAAAACAACGGACAAGCAGAAATTACAGAAGCTGTTTAATTACACCAAAAAGGCTTACAAGTATACACGTTATATGGGAATTCCCTCTGCAAAAGGCTGGGATGCCAAGCTTGCCAAGGAAACTCTGGCTACAAAGAAGGCAAGTTGCTACCATGATGCAGCTACCTTTGCCTATCTTGCCAGACGTGCCACAGGACTTCCTGTGAGAATCTGCATTGGAACAAGTAATCTGTATGATACCTCCAGATGGCAGAACCATGGATGGGTAGAGATCAAGGTGAAAGGTAAATGGTATACCTTTGATACCAATGGCAACAGATTCTCCAAGAGAAAAGATGTGAAATGGTTTATGCAGAAGCATGCTTCCATGGAAGGCAAAGTTTATAAAACCCAGAAAATCTATAACGTTAACTTCTGACAGGATAAACAGGGAGGGGATTGGAAATAGATCCCCTTCCCTATAAGAAAATAAGCAGGAGAAAGGAAGAAAGTGAAAAGATGTTAAAAAAATCTGTAAAAATAATCCTGACTGTTTTCTGTCTGCTATTTGTGTCTGTATCTGCTGTCTCTGTTGATGCTGCAGAGACAACACAGACAACACAGTCCGGGCAGGCAACAGTTAAAAAAGGACTGGTAAAGGAAAAAGGCAAATACTATTTCTATGAAGTAAAAGAGGACGGCACCTCTGCCAGAATCAAAAATAAATGGAAAAACGTAAAAGATGCCAAAACCAAAAAGACCTACAGATACTATTTTGGCAAAGACGGAGCTGCCTATGCAGGAAGCAAAGACATGTTTGGAAGAAAAAAACTGGCTGTAAAGAAGATCGGCGGCAAGCAGTATGGCTTTGATACAAATGCCAGAATGATAAAGGGCGTGGCTGTTTCCAACCTGGATTCCGGGGAAAAGCTTTATGCTTTTCATTCCAAAACAGGTGTGTATGATGTGGCGAAGACAAAGAAAATCCGTAAGGCCTATGGGTATGAAAAGAAGGCTGCACCGCTGAGACAGCTTCTGGGAAAGCCAATAAAGATCAAAAAAGGAACAGGCTGTTATGGAAACGGCAAGGAATATCTGCTGTATTATAATAACTTTATATTAAGCACAGGTGAGACTGCAAAAGGAGTAGAGGTTATTTTTGGTGTAATGTAAAAGTACTCCATAAATGATCGGTGACATAAATTATGGTTTTCAGTTCAATGGTTTTTATGTGTGTATTTTTGCCGGCTGTTTTTGTCCTGCACTGTATTCTGCCGGGAATACGGGCTAAAAATGCACTTCTTCTCCTGGCAAGCGTACTTTTCTATGCTTACGGAGAACCGGTATATATTATTTTATTGTTTATTTCCACTTTATTGAATTATTTCTGTGCCTGTGGGATTGACAGGTTTCAAAAGCACAGGAAGGGAATCCTGGTTCTGGCAGTGATCTGCAATCTGGGAATCCTTATTGTATTTAAGTATACAGATTTTATCCTGGGGATGGTCAACAGTGTGACAGGACTTCATCTGCCACTGCCTCAGATCCGCATGCCTATCGGTATTTCTTTCTTTACCTTTCAGGCAATGTCTTATGTGATCGATGTTTACCGGGAAACAACCAAGGCCCAGAAAAACTATGCAAAAGTACTTCTCTACATATCCTTTTTCCCACAGCTGATCGCGGGACCTATTGTGAAGTATCATGATGTGGCAGCGGAGATTGACCAGAGAACGGTGACCTTGGACGGTGTTGCCCTGGGAATCCGCAGGTTTTCTGCTGGTCTCTGTAAAAAGGTTCTTCTGGCCAATACCCTGGGACTGGTGGCTGATAATCTTTTTGGCGCATCCTCAGGTTCCATCAATGGGGCAGGAGCATGGCTGGGAGCGATTTCCTATATGCTCCAGATCTATTTTGATTTCAGCGGCTATAGTGATATGGCTATTGGTCTGGGATGGATGTTCGGATTCCACTTTAAGGAGAACTTTAATTATCCATACATTAGCGGTACGATCCGGGAATTCTGGAGAAGGTGGCATATGTCCCTTTCCGGATGGTTTCTGGAGTATCTGTATATCCCCCTTGGGGGAAACCGAAAGGGAAAATTCCGTACGGTTGTCAACAAGATGATTGTTTTTCTGTGTACCGGAATCTGGCATGGAGCAGCCGTTAATTTCCTGTTCTGGGGTGTTTATCATGGATTTTTCCTTATGCTTGAGGAATATATTCCCTGGATTGGAAAAAAAGGCTCTGCTGTAAAATCCTTCTTCCAGCATGTGTATGCTCTGCTGGTGGTATGTATTGGATTTGTATTTTTCAGAGCAGAGACTATGGCACAGGGATGCTTCTGGGTAAAGGAAATGTTTACAGGCTTTGGATGGAATGCCGGCGCTATGAGCTTTGCGCTGCAGCAGATCACTCCTGTTTTTCTGGTTACTCTGGCCGGAGCACTGATTGCCTGCTGCCCTGTTAAAAAACTGATATGTGAAAAGAAATGGTACGGTCCTGTGGCATATGTCTGCAGTCTGGCAGGCCTGGTGATCTGCATTCTCAGTCTTGCCAGCGGAACCTATAATCCATTTATTTATTTCAGGTTTTAAGGGAGGCAGCTATGAAAAAAGGAAAATTGATTTATTGTATTTTGTTTTTTGCCATCTGCCTTTGTCCTTCCCTGGGAATGCTTGTGACAAAGCAGGAGACATCCTCGGAAAACAGACAGCTTTCAGAGTTTCCTTCTCCAAAGACAGAGGAGGGGAAGATCAATGTGGAATGGCTTTCCCAGGCAGGAGATTATTTTCAGGAGCATTTTGCATTCAGAAATGAACTGGTTACCGGAAATGCATTGATCCACGGCAGACTTCTGGAAACCTCTACTGCAGATGGTGTGATCCAGGGTAAAAATGGCTGGCTCTATTACAAGGATTCTCTGGATGACTATCTGGGACAGGAATTATTGTCTGACAGAAGCCTGTTCAATATTGCTCATATGCTGTCCATGACCCAGCAGGCCCTGGAGGAAAAGGGAGTGAATTTCCTGTTTACCATTGCTCCCAATAAAAACTCTCTCTACGGAGATAACATGCCTTATTATGATAAGCTGAAGGTATCTGACCAGACAAACAGAGAAAATCTGGAAAGCTGGCTGAAAACAGAAAAGGTTGCTTATGCAGACCTGTACCAGGCACTGATGGAGGAGGATGAGGTCCTCTACCATGCCCGGGATTCCCACTGGAATAATAAGGGTGCAGCACTGGCAGCAGATGTACTGATGGATGCCCTTGGTAAGGAACATGATTCCTATGAGGGAGAAAGCTATACAGTGCGCAGGGATTATACAGGAGACCTGGATACTATGCTGTATCCGCTGGCACCGACAGCAGATGATGAGATCTATTATGATAAAGAGACCACCTATGCTACTGTGGAAGAGATCCAGAGCAATTTTGATCCCCGGATCACTACCGTAAACCCGGTAAAAGAGGGCAGTCTGGTCATGTACAGGGATTCCTTTGGAAATGCCCTGCTTCCTTATATGGCAGATGCCTATGCCAATGCCTATTTTTCCAGGGGAATTCCCTATCAGCTGACGGATGTGGAGGCACATAGCGCGGATACAGTGATCATTGAGAGGGCAGAACGTTTTCTGCCGGAAATGTCTCAGTTTCCACCTGTGCTTACAGCAAAGGAAATCAGTCTGACTGAGGGTGAGGAGCTTCAGGGATCTGATGGGGCTGTTGATGTAAAGATCAAACCTCAGGGAATGACTGCTCAGCTCAGCGGCCGGATCAAAGAGGGGCTTCTGGATACAGATTCCCGGATTTATCTGAAGGTTAACGGCTCTGTCTATGAGGCTTTTCCTATGGATGTGAAAGTGGGAGAGAATCTGGATGATAATGGATTTTGTCTCTATCTGCCCAGTGAGCTGGTGGCAGCAGACGGAAATGATATTGAAATACTGATTGAGAAAGATAATAAAATTTTTAATATTTATCAAAATAATATCAAGGAGGATTCCATACAATGAAAAAGAAGTTAATTACTAAAATTTTAAGCATCTCAGTAGCAGGGGCAGTTGCCCTGACGCCTGTTGCAGCATTTGGGGCACAGGCAGAAGATAATGCACAGACTGAAAATGTAGAAGCTGCAGATGAGACAAAAGAGGTGGAAGATCTGAAGATCAAAACCGAAACTCAGGAACTGACTGTGAAAAATCAGACCGGATATGCACTGACAGCAGGAGAGCTGGAAGATGCAGCAGATGAGACAGAGGACGCAAAGACAGAGGATACAAAAACAGAAGACGCAGCAGAGACCACAGAAAAAGTCCAGGGTAAGATGCTTACAGTTACCGGTGAAGACGGAACAGAGCATGTTTTCAAAAACATTGATCCGGATTCCTGGACAGAGCCAGTTATCTATGATGAATATGGATTCCTTTATATTAAATATCAGAATAAGGACAAAAAGGAAGAGGAAGTGGCTGAGACCGCAGAGGAGAAAGAGTGGGGAGAATCCCTTACCATGTATCTTCTTTCCAATGTAAATGTCCGTGAAAAGGCAGACAAAGAGTCCAAATCCTTAAAGGTTCTTTCCACAGGCACTGAGGTAAAGGGCATTGCTGTTGCACCGGGCTGGATTAAGGTGCAGGCAGATGATATTACAGGTTATGTATATCATACCTATATTACAGAGAACAAAGAGGCAGCAGATGCCAAGGTAAAGGCTGAAAAGGAGGCCAAGGCCCAGGCTGAGGCAGCAGCAGCTCAGGCACAGCAGAGCCAGGATAATTATGATTATTCCCAGGATCAGAGCAGCTATCAGGAGCCTGCACAGTCAGCTCCACAGGCAGCTCCTCAGGAGAAATATGAAGTCGGCCGCCAGCAGTATGATGACTGTGACGGAAGCGGACACGGATATTATGAGATTACCTATTCTGACGGCAGTGTAGGATACGAAGAATATTGATCAAACAGATAAGGGTGTAAATATCTGAAGTTTTTTCAGATATATGCGAAAAGGACTGTTGTACATTTTGGTGTATGACAGTCTTTTTTTTGTCTGTGAAACACAATCAGTTATTGACAGAAGAGATGCGTTAGTTTATACTAACATATAGTTAAACATGGATAACTTTTCGCAGGATAAAATACTGGCGAAAGAAACTAGATAAAAAAACAGGATCAAAGGAGGACGATATATGAGTATTGTAATCGTAGGCGGACATGACAGAATGGTAGCACAGTATAAAAAAATCTGTAAATCTTATAAATGTAAATGTAAGGTGTTTACACAGATGGAAGCGGATTTCAGCAAAAAGATAGGATGTCCGGATGTGTTGGTGCTTTTTACAAACACAGTATCCCACAAAATGGTGAAATGTGCCCTGGACGAGGTGGGAGCCTCCACTGATGTTGTGCGTTGCCACACAAGTAGCGGAAATGCATTAACTGGTATTCTTGAAACACGTTGTTGTTGAGACTTTTTATTATGCACATTGCAATAATACAGCGGTAAATAAATGAGATTTTTTATTAATGTTTTAAAATGAAAAACTTTATCAATAAAAAATACAAAATAGTTATTGACATCTAACCAAAATTAGAATACACTAACCACGTAATAAAGATAATGTTTATCATTTATTAAATACCAGAAAGGGATGAAAAAAATGCCGCTGTCAATGGTGAATGCCGGTGAACCTTTCACGATCAAAAGGATCGGAGGCAAAGAAGAAGTTAAGAGACACCTTGAGGAGCTGGGCTTTGTGGTAGGAGGAATTGTGACAGTTATTTCCGAGATCAACGGAAGCCTGATCGTCAATGTTAAAGAATCCAGGGTTGCCATTGGAAAAGATATGGCAAGCAAGATTATGGTCTAGGGTGTGCTTGAAACAGAAATGTGTTTGAAGCAGAGCTCTGGGGAAAGAAGGGAAAAGATTTGAAGACATTAAAGAATGCGCGCGTAGGAGAGACTGTAAAGGTTCAGAAGCTTACAGGTGAGGGCCCGGTCAAGAGAAGAATTATGGATATGGGAATTACGAAAGGCGTGGAGATTTATGTAAGAAAGGTTGCACCTCTGGGAGATCCGGTGGAAGTAACTGTAAGAGGATATGAATTATCCCTGCGTAAAGCAGATGCCGAAATGATCGTTGTAGAATAATTTTTTTTGATAATAGGTTAGGAGATTCTAACAATTAGATAATGCTAATAGTTTACAAAAACTAATTTTGTACAAACAGAAAGTCCTAACTGAAAAAAGATATCAAAGGTAGAGGAGAGAGATTATGTCAGTAAAAATTGCACTCGCAGGTAATCCGAACTGTGGTAAAACCACATTGTTCAATGCACTGACCGGATCCAATCAGTTTGTAGGTAACTGGCCAGGTGTAACAGTAGAAAAGAAGGAAGGTAAGTTAAAAGGACACAAGGATGTGATCCTTACTGACCTGCCTGGTATTTATTCTTTATCACCATATACTCTGGAGGAAGTAGTTGCCAGAAATTATATCCTTCAGGAAAAACCGGATGCGATCATCAATATCATTGATGGTACCAATATTGAGAGAAACCTGTATCTGTCCACACAGATCCTGGAGCTTGGAATTCCGGTGATCATGGCCATTAACATGATGGACATTGTAAAAAAGAACGGCGATACCATACATATTGATAAGCTGAAAAAAGCGCTGGGCTGTGAAGTAGTTGAGATTTCCGCCCTGAAGGGAACCGGAATCACAGAGGCTGCCAACAAGGCTGTGGCTATTGCACAGAGCCACAAAAAAGTAACACCTGTTCATGAGTTCTGCGAGAAAGCAGAAGATGTGATCAGTGATGTGGAAGCAAAGCTTACAGGTGTTGTAGAGGAATCCCAGAAGAGATTTTTCGCAATCAAGTTGCTGGAGAGAGATGACAAGATTGCAGAGCAGATGAAAACCAGAGTGGATGTATCTGCTGAGATCAGAGAGATGGAAGAGGCATTTGACGATGACACAGAAAGTATCATCACAAATGAAAGATATGTCTATATTTCTTCCATTATCGGCAAATGCCTGACAAAGGCAAGAAAAGAGAAGCTTACAACCTCTGATAAGATCGACCGTATCGTCACAAACAGATGGCTGGCACTTCCTATATTTGCAGCTGTAATGTTTATCGTGTATTATGTATCTGTAACCACAGTTGGTACGATCGTAACAGACTGGACCAATGATGTGCTCTTTGGTGAGATCATTCCTCCGGCTATCCAGTCCGGACTGGAAGCTGTACACTGTGCTGCATGGCTGGAAGGCCTGATCCTTGACGGTATTGTAGCAGGTGTTGGTGCAGTACTTGGTTTCGTACCGCAGATGCTTGTACTGTTTGCGTTCCTGGCATTCCTGGAATCCTGCGGATACATGGCACGTGTAGCATTTATCATGGACCGTATTTTCCGTAAATTCGGACTTTCCGGTAAATCCTTCATCCCAATGCTGATCGGCAGCGGATGTGGTGTTCCTGGTGTTATGGCTTCCCGTACTATCGAGAATGACCGTGACCGTAAAATGACAATTATGACAACTACCTTCGTTCCCTGTGGTGCAAAGCTTCCGATCATTGCCATGATCGCAGGTGCATTCTTCAACAACAGCGGATGGGTAGCAACAAGCTCTTATTTTGTAGGTATCGCAGCAATCATCTGCTCCGGTATCATCTTAAAGAAAACAAAAATGTTCGCCGGTGACCCTGCTCCTTTCGTTATGGAACTTCCGGCATACCACTGGCCTACACTTGGCAATATTCTGAGAAGTATGTGGGAACGTGGATGGTCCTTTATTAAAAAGGCTGGTACTATTATTCTTCTTTCCACTATCGTTCTGTGGTTCCTCATGGGCTTTGGCTGGGAAAACGGTGCCTTTGGTATGGTAGAGGAACTGAACAACAGTATTCTGGCAAAGATTGGTTCCGCAATTGCATGGATCTTCGCACCACTTGGATGGACAAAGGCAGGCGAAGGCTGGAAGATGGCTGTTGCAGCTGTTACAGGTCTGATCGCAAAAGAAAACGTTGTTGCAACCTTCGGTATGCTCTTCGGCTTTGCTGAGGTAGCAGAGGATGGTGCAGAAATCTGGGGCAACCTGGCACAGGTTATGACACCAATCGCTGCTTACGGTTTCCTGGTATTTAACCTTCTGTGTGCTCCATGCTTCGCAGCTATGGGTGCCATCAAGAGAGAGATGAATAACACAAAATGGTTCTTCTTTGCAATCGGATATCAGTGTGGACTGGCATATCTTGTATCCCTCTGCATCTATCAGATCGGTACCCTGGTAACAGGCGGCGGATTTGGTATCTGGACAGCTGTAGCATTTGTAATCATTGCAGGCTTCTTATATCTGCTGTTCAGACCATATAAAGAAAGCAATACCCTGAAAGTGAATGTAAAGGGTCTGGCAGGAGCGAAATAAATGAATTGCAGAAGCCTGTGCAGGTCACGGGCTTCTGCCTGTTAAAAGATTAAGATTAAAAGATTAAGATGGAGGTATCGTTATGGGAACTTTGATTGTAGGTGGCATTTTACTTCTGGTTGTTGTGCTGATCGTCAGAGGGATTATCCGTGACAAAAAAAGCGGAAAGCATTCCTGTGGCGGTGACTGCAGCCATTGCCGGGGTTGTCATTAACAACGACAGCTCAGGCTGAGAAAAAGATAAAAGACTAAAAGCGGAAGGATGATGTGACTTTGGGAGCAATGGCGTTAAGGAAAAATAATGATTGTACAGAAACAAATTACCAGAGAACCCAAATGCAGAAGGATGTGGTCATCCGGGAATTAAAGAAGCGTGGCTGCAGGATAACCAAACAGCGCAGGATGCTTCTGGAAGTCATTCTGGAAAATGAATGCTCCTGCTGTAAGGAAATCTATTATAATGCCTCCCGTCTGGATCCGGGGATCGGATCAGCCACTGTGTACCGTATGGTAAACCTTCTGGAGGAAATCGGTGCCATAAGCAGAAGAAATATGTACAAGATTGTCCGGAATCCTGACTGTTCCGAGGGAAGCGTGTGTACCGTTGAGCTGGATGACAACACAGTGCAGAGATTATCCAAAGATAATTTTAATCATGTAGTGCAGGCAGGTTTAAGGGCCTGTGGATACATTGATCAGCAGGAAATCGAGAAAATGTTTGTGAGTCCCTGTGAAATATGAAAATAATATTGCCGCCAGGAAGATCCGAAAGATTTTCCTGGCGGTTTTAACAATACGTTTTTGATTAAATTTCTCATTAAGCTAAAAACAGTGGAATTTGGAAAAAGCTGGTTGTATAATACAGGAATTATATGATATCAAGATCAAAAGTTCAAAAAGTCGTTCGTGCTTGCATGATAAGACTTTTGAACTTTATAATATTAACTTATACATTAAGGAGGAAAATACAATGATTAAATTTGACGGTAAGAAAACAGGAATTTTTGCAGCAGGAGTAGCTTTTGGAACAGCGGGCATTAAAATCCTTACAAGCAAGGACGCAAAGAAATTTTACACAAACTGTACAGCAGCAGTTCTCCGTGCGAAATCCTGTGTGATGAAAACAGCATCTACAATCCAGGAAAATGCAGAAGATATTTACGCAGAAGCACAGCAGATCAATGAAGACAGAGAAGCAGCTGAGGAAGTAGTGGAAGATACAGCAGAAGATACTACTGATTTCAGAGAAGAGAAAGAAGAAACAACAGAAGAAGGCAGCGAGGAATAATGAAGTTTGCTATTAAGCATGAAATAAAAGGACGTATCCGTATCCATCTGGCACAGAAAAGCATGACTTACAGACAGGCAGACATTCTCCAGTGTTTTCTGGAGACCCAGACAAATGTGACCAGGGCTTCGGTATATGTGAGGACCCAGGATGTGGCTGTTTCCTATACAGGCAGCAGAGAAGAACTGATAAGGTTACTGAGCAGATTTTCCTATGAAACAGCTCAGGTATCTGAGACAGCTCTTGAAAACTCCGGGCGGGAATTAAATGAAACCTATAAGGAGAAGCTGATCAATTCTGTAGTGCTGCGAACATTGAATAAAATGTTTCTGCCTTACCCGGTACGTGTGGCACTTACTACAGCAAAATCCATTAAATATCTTTACCATGGTGTCCGCACTCTGCTGAAGGGCAGACTGGAGGTTCCGGTACTGGATGCCACAGCCATCGGTGTTTCCATGATCCGTGGTGACTTCAATACTGCAGGCTCCACCATGTTCTTACTTGGCATCGGTGAGATCCTTGAAGAGTGGACACACAAGAAATCTGTCAATGATCTTGCCAGAAGTATGTCAATCAATGCAGAGAAGGTATGGCTTTTAAATGCAGAGGGCCAGGAGGTACTGGTGCCGGTTTCTTCTGTTATGGCAGGAGATCTGGTGCGCGTACATATGGGAAATGTAATTCCTTTTGACGGAAATGTAGTGGCAGGAGAAGCCATGGTCAACCAGACCTCTCTTACCGGTGAATCCGCCCCTGTCCGCAAGGCAGAGGGAAGCTTTGCCTATGCAGGAACCGTTCTGGAAGAAGGAGAGATTACAGTCAGAGTGAAAGAAGCAGCAGGATCCAGTCGCTATGAGAAAATCGTCAGCATGATCGAGGATTCTGAGAAGCTGAAATCCTCAGTGGAAAGTAATGCAGAACATCTGGCAGACCGTCTTGTGCCCTATACTCTGGCAGGTACAGGTGTAACCTGGCTGATTACCAGAAATATGACAAGGACACTTGCAGTGCTTATGGTAGATTTCTCCTGTGCACTGAAGCTTGCCATGCCTATTAGCGTATTGTCCGCCATCAGGGAGGCAAATACCCACAGCATTACAGTAAAGGGCGGCAAATATATGGAAGCAATGGCGGATGCCACCACCATCGTATTTGACAAAACCGGTACACTTACAAAAGCAAAACCGGTAGTTGCAGATGTTGTATCCTTTAATAATGAACTGAGCGCCGATGAGCTTCTGCGCATTGCAGCATGCATGGAAGAGCATTTCCCTCATTCTATGGCAAGGGCTGTGGTCAACGCTGCCAGAGAGAAAAACCTTGTTCACGAAGAAATGCATTCCAAAGTGGAATATATTGTAGCCCATGGTATTTCTACAACCATAGAAGGCAAAAAGGCAGTGATCGGAAGCTGGCATTTCGTAATGGAAGATGAGAAATGTGTGATCCCGGATGGAATGGAAGACAGATTTGAACATCTGCCTCTGGAATGCTCTCATTTATATCTTGCCATCGAAGGTAAGCTTGCAGCAGTTATCTGCGTAGAGGATCCTCTTCGTGAAGAGGCGGCAGAGGCTGTCCGTGAATTAAAAGCAGCAGGTATCACCAAGGTTGTTATGATGACAGGAGACAGTGAACGTACAGCTGCAGCCATCGCCAAAAGGGTGGGAGTAGACGAATACTATTCCGAGGTCCTGCCTGAGGATAAGGCATCCTTTGTGGAGAAGGAAAAGGCGCTGGGACATAAGGTGATTATGATCGGTGACGGAATCAATGATTCCCTGGCACTTTCTTCGGCAAATGTAGGTATTGCTATCAGTGATGGTGCTGCCATTGCCCGTGAGATCGCTGATGTCACGATCTCTGCTGACAATCTCCATGAGATCGTAACCTTAAAGAGACTGAGTACAGCCTTGATGAAGCGAATCCACAATAATTACAGAACGATTATTGGGGTGAACGGCGGTCTAATCGCTCTTGGTGTTACAGGCGTGATCATGCCAACAACCTCAGCATTGCTTCATAACATGTCAACTCTGACCATTAGTTTACGGAGTATGAGAAATCTTCTTCCGAAGGAAGAAACATTATAGATAAGAATGCTATAAAGAAACAATATAAAGAAGAAATATTATAAAGAAAAGAAGTCCTGACTGAAAAGAAGAGGATCACAGATGGATGTATCCCCTGTTGCTTCAGCCAGGACTCTTTTTCGTTAGGCATAAGTGCCAAGTCTGAAAATTCAGTAAAATCAATGGGTATCTGCCACATATTTTTTGATGGCGGAAAAGCTCTCTGAGCTGATGGCATGCTCCATTTTACATGCATCCTCAGCTGCAACCTCAGGGTCCACACCCAAAGAGGTGAGCCAGTTGGTCAGGAAAGTATGTCTTTCATAAATTTTATCTGCAATTTCCTGTCCGGCTTCTGTAAGATTGATAAAACCATTTTCGTCAACAGTAATATAATTACTGGTTTTTAAATTCTTCATTGCAACGCTGACACTTGGCTTGGAAAAAGAAAGCTCACGTGCAACATCAATAGAGCGGACATTTCCGCTTCTTTTCTTGATCATAAGGATTGCCTCAAGATAATCCTCTCCTGATTCGTGTATTGCCATATTTACTACCTCCGGTTTATTGTTTTGGATTATAACATAAATTTTCATTTCCGTAAAGAAATCTGCGGAAAACTATTGACAGAGAAGAAAAGGATGTTATAATAAAATCAAACAAATGAACAAGTGCTCATATGTTAAAACGAATAAAATGAGCCGGAAAGGATAATATTATGAAGAAGACCTATAAGATTGATGTAGACTGTGCCAACTGTGCCAATAAAATGGAGGAAGCTGCAAAGAATACAGCAGGTGTGAAGGATGCAACCGTTAACTTCATGATGCTGAAGATGATCGTTGAATTTGAGGACGGACAGGATCCAAAAGCAGTTATGAAAGACGTATTAAAGAACTGCAAGAAAGTAGAAGACGACTGCGAGATCTTCCTTTAATAAAAGTATTTCAGGGACTGCTGTATAAAGAGCAATTTACCGCCATATCTGCCGGTGGATAAACTTTTTGCCGGTAGCCCCTGTTTTTTTGCCCGATTGGGTTCAAGTCCATAATTATAATACGGAGCAGTCATAAATTGTAATAAGAAGAGAGGTATTGAGGTGAATAAGAAGCAGAAGAAAATGCTGGTAAGAATTATCATATCCCTTGTTCTGGTGGTTGTTTTTTCACAGCTTCCGGTTAAGGGCTATCTGCGGTTTGGTCTTTTCATGATCCCTTATCTGATCATCGGATATGATATTCTGAGAAAAGCGTTCAAGGGTATTATGAATAAACAGGTTTTTGATGAAAATTTCCTGATGGCAGTGGCTACCATAGGTGCCATTCTTCTGGGAGATTATACAGAAGGCACAGCGGTTATGCTTTTCTATCAGATCGGAGAGCTTTTCCAGAGCTATGCAGTAGGAAAGAGCCGCAGGAATATCAGTGAACTGATGGATATCCGCCCTGATTATGCAAATGTAGAGAATAACGGCGAACTGGAACAGGTGGATCCGGACGAGGTAGCAATCGGAACTATCATTGTTGTACAGCCAGGAGAGAAAGTACCCATTGACGGTGTGATCACAGAAGGTACTTCCACATTAAACACCAGTGCACTGACAGGGGAAAGTCTTCCAAGAAATGCAAAGGTGGGAGACGAAGTAATCAGTGGCTGTATCAACATGACTGGTTTACTGAAAATCCGCACAACAAAGGAATTTGGTGAGTCCACAGTATCCAAAATCCTGGAGCTTGTAGAGAATTCCAGCTCCAGAAAATCAAAATCCGAAAACTTTATTTCCAAATTTGCAAAATATTATACTCCTGCTGTATGCTATGGTGCCCTTGCCCTTGCTCTGATCCCGCCGATATCATTGCTGATCATGGGAAAACCGGCCATGTGGGGTGACTGGATTTACAGAGCACTTACCTTCCTGGTAATCAGCTGTCCGTGTGCGCTGGTGATCAGTATTCCGTTGAGCTTCTTTGCGGGAATCGGTGGTGCCAGCAACCAGGGAGTGCTTGTCAAAGGCTCCAACTATCTGGAAACACTGGCACAGACCAAATATGTGGTATTTGATAAAACAGGTACCATGACCCAGGGTGTATTCGAAGTAAGCGGTATTCACCATAATGAAATGTCTGATGAGAAATTGTTAGAGTATGCAGCCCTTGCAGAGTGTTCTTCTTCCCATCCTATCAGCAAGAGTCTGCAGAAAGCATATGGCAAACCTGTTGACAGAAACCGTGTTACAGATATTGAAGAGATCAGCGGAAACGGTGTGATCGCCAAAGTGGACGGTGTCTCTGTTGCAGCGGGAAATGCAAAGCTGATGAACAGACTTGGTATTCCCTATCAGGAATGTCACCACGTAGGAACAGTGGT
The DNA here is from genome assembly GCA_934426285.1 of uncultured Blautia sp. Classification (GTDB taxonomy): domain Bacteria; phylum Bacillota; class Clostridia; order Lachnospirales; family Lachnospiraceae; genus Blautia_A. The sequence continues at coordinate 4,899 of CAKRYE010000025.1, read as the reverse complement.
ACACATGGCTGTAGATGGCAGATATTCAGGACATATCCTGATTTCTGATATTATCAAGCCTCATGCAAAAGAGGCCATTGCAGAACTGAAGAAGGCCGGTATTTCCAGAACTGTTATGCTTACCGGCGATTCCAGACGAGTTGCAGATCAGGTTGCCGCAGAGTTGGGAATTGATGAGGTTTACAGTGAACTTCTTCCTGCTGATAAGGTAACAAAGGTGGAAGAGCTTTTGTCTAAGAAGACAGAGAAAGAGAAGCTGGCCTTTGTAGGTGATGGTATCAATGATGCCCCTGTATTGTCCAGAGCAGATATTGGTATTGCCATGGGTGCTCTTGGCTCCGATGCAGCCATCGAGGCAGCAGATATTGTGCTGATGGATGATGACCCGCTGAAGATTTCCAAAGCAATTAAGATCGCACGTAAATGTATCCGCATTGTATATGAAAATATCTACTTTGCCATCGGTATCAAGGTTCTCTGCCTGATTCTGGGTGCTGTTGGTATTGCAAATATGTGGATGGCCATCTTCGCAGATGTAGGAGTTATGATTATTGCAGTACTGAATGCGATCCGTGCATTATTTGTGAAAAAACTGTAAGTATGGATAATGGTTACTGTCTGAGCGGGCAGTAACCATTTGTAATAGCATAAATGAATGAATAATGTTAGAATTATAACAATTAGAAAGGAAACAGGTGACAGAATGGAAGAACGTAAAGATGAAGTATGTGATGGTTTCGAGGTTCATGAAGACCTGTTGAAGATTGTAAATGAGACCCTGCCCGAGGAAACAGAGCTTTATGATCTGGCAGAACTTTTCAAGGTTTTTGGAGACTCCACCAGGATCCGGATCCTCTTTGTTTTATTCGAGGCAGAGGTCTGCGTATGTGATCTTGCAAAGGTACTGAACATGACCCAGTCTGCCATTTCCCATCAGCTCCGCATCCTGAAGCAGAACAAACTGGTAAAAAGCCGCAGAGAAGGGAAATCCATTTTCTATTCCCTTGCAGACGACCATGTCCGCACCATCATCAATCAGGGACGGGATCATATAGAAGAAGACTAGAGCTGTCCCCAAAGCCCCAAAAGACGTAAGCTAATATTGTTAGCTTACGTCTTTTTGATAGTTAAGATTATACTATTTAAATTACAAAACCAAAAGACCGGCATGTTAAACTATAAAAAATGCCAAAGGAGGAAATGTCCTATGAGAAGAAACCAACTTCTGGCTGGGATAATGACAGCAATGGCAGCAGTGATGCCAGCTGTTAACGTATATGTTGATACTGTAGCGGCCAGCGAAATCCTTACTTCAGATGAAACCGTGCAAAATGAAACCAATATTGACAAAACTACAGCATTACAAAATTCCGTAAAAATGACAGATAAAATCTCTGCGGAGGATTCCGGTAAAAACATCATGTTCAGCCCGACAAGCTTGAACTTTGCACTTGGCATGATCGCAGAAGGTGCGAAAGGAGAGACAAAAGAAGTTCTGAGTGCTTATCTGGGAACCAATGATTTTGCCTCATATGCAAAGGAGTATCTGGACAAGATTCAGGAATACAATACTGAAGATGAGAGCTATGGATATCAGTCAAAAGTAAAGATAGCAGATGCGGTCTGGGTGGATAATGGGTTAACACTTCAGGAGAAATTCAAGGGTATGGTATCGGATAGTTTTGGGGCAGAAGTGGAAGCTGTGGATTTTTCTGCCGCGGAGAAAACATGTGATATCATCAATTCCTGGTGTGACCAAAATACAGAAGGGCTGATCCCGAAGATCATTACTCCGGATCTGATCAATGACAATACGGGACTGTGCCTGACCAATTCCCTGTATTTTGAGTCCGGATGGAGTGGGGAACCTTGGAATGTTTCTGATACAGAAGAAACTTTTGGGGAAAATGAAAAGACAAAATACATGACCTGTACAGGAGACCAGTATTATGAAAATGATAAGGCTACTGCTTTTGGCAGGGATTATGCCAATGGCTTAAGTTTCATAGGGATACTGCCAAATGATGAAGGTGATTTCACTCTGGAGGATCTGGATATTGGCGGACTCCTGAAATCCAATCCAGAATATGATGAAGTTGACTGCAAGATGCCAAAACTTAACTTTGAGACGAGCACCGTTCTAAACGATATGCTTTCAAGCCTGGGGCTGGATAATATATTTTCCAGCAATGCTGATTTCTCCGGTATTGCAGACCAAAACGTAAATATAGATACGATACTGCAGAAAACCAAACTGGAGCTGGATGAAAATGGCACGAAGGCAGCAGCAGTGACGGCAGTTACCATGGAGTGTATGTCTGCTGCGGTGGAAGATGAACCGATTATCAAAACCGTGGAGCTTACCCGCCCATTTGCATTTCTGATCTATGACAGAAATAATGATGAAGTCCTGTTCATTGGAAAGGTAATGTCAGTTTCCTGATAAAATAGGGATACCGGTTAAAATGATTTCTACCACTTGTCTGTTCAAAAATAATACTATAGGAGTATGTAAAAGTAGATTGGCAGATAATATAGAAAAGCGTATTATAATAATAAGAGGTGGGATTTCCCACATAAATGTTTGCGTAGGAGGTGCTGATAATGGAAGCAATGAAAGATTATGTTGCCCATCTGGATAACAAAAAAAGAATTACGCTCAGAGGAGCTGCTTATCAGTATTACAATGTAAAAGAATACGGAAATGGCTGCATTATTCTGGAACCTCGGGAACTGGCAGTGCCAGAGAGCATTTCAGCCAGAACTCTGGCAGATATGGATCGTGCAGTAAGTAACTTTAAGAGAGGCGATGTTTCCCCGGCTATTGACCTGTCAGATTTTTAAAAGGGATAAGAAATGAATTTCAATAGGTTAACTGCTTTTTTCATTCAGAAGATGTGTTTTTTCGTATCAAAAAACAGCGTTTCCAGTTTGTCATATTATTAAAGAAAAAACGGAAGGGAGAAAAACTATGTATAATAATCAGCCTCCGTAGACAACATACCAGCAGTTTTACAATAATATATCAAATGTTTCAGCTTATCCTCAAAATAGCGATTGACTTTTTTGGAAAAGTTGCATATAATTTAAATATAGAAAGCGGTACATCTCCACCAATAAGTGAGAACTAAAAAAGCGGTACATCTCCACCAATAAGTGAGAACTAAAAAAGCGGTACATCTCCACCAATAAGTGAGAACTAAAAAAGTAAAGAGACGATTTTATATCGTCTCTTTTTAGTATAAGGAGAAAAATGGATATATATAATATCAAAAATGAATATATTAAATATATTAAAAAATATGATTCAAATGTAGCAGATAATAAAAACGAATCCCGACCATATATTGGAATTATTCTTGAAATTGATGGCATCAAATATTATGCTCCTTTTACATCCCCTAAGCAAAAACATAAATCCATGCATAATACAAAAGATTTTCGAAAAATATGTGGAGGTCAGCTTGGAGCAATTAATTTCAATAATATGATTCCGGTTCCAGATAAAGCGATTCTGCCAATATGTATTAATCAGGAGCAAAATCTTCAATACAGACGACTTTTGCAAAAACAGTATAGAGCAATACAGCAGGATTGGGAAACTATACAGACAACAGCTGAAAAATTACATACATTAGTTTTTATGTCTGATGAACTGTTAACGCCAAATGATAGGAAGATAAAACAGCGTTGCTGTAATTTGCCACTTTTGGAAACTGTTTACGAAAACTGGTACTGTAATGGAAGTCATTGATAGTTATGCAGTATTATGACTCACCAGGAAGCTGTACCCGTTTACAGATTTCGGATGTCAGCCCTCCGATCACAACACCTGCGGCAACACCTGCTACAAGCAGTGCAGGTGCATATACAAATACACTTGCATTATTTACGATCAGCATGGCAATGATCAGCTGACCAATATTATGGGAAACACCTCCTGCAACGCTGACTCCGATCAGACTGAAGGAGGTTTTTTTCAGCATAAGTGTCATAACTGTCATACTAAGTGCAGCCCCTGCCAGGCTGTACAGGATACTGAACAGATTTCCGAACATAAACCCGATCACCAGGATACGGACAACGGAAACCAGGGCAGCCTCTTTAAAGGAATACTTTTTCAGGATAAACAGGACTCCCAGATTGGCAAGCCCCAGCTTGATTCCTGGGATTCCTGCAAAAACCGGGATCAGTGATTCTACATATCCCAAAATAATCGCCACAGCGGAAAAAAGCCCCAGATAGGCTGTTTTCTGTTTCATAGAAATAATTCTCCTCTCCATAAAATACCATCAACTTCAGATATTTTAACATACAGGAAACTTCGGCGCAACTGAGAAGTTAGATTTTTCTAACAAACAAACCTTAAAATGAAATATTGAGAAAGTTTGTCTAATAAAACTATTGGAAAACAGTGGAAATTCCCATGCAATTATGATAATCTATCAATTGTTAGATGCGACAAACTATATTTGTTCATCCCATCTAAAATCCTATATGAATATCTTTGGCAGAAGTCACTCCCTTTTTGGTAAAAAGTAAAACATACTCTCTGGTAAGGGTTATTCCAATTGGTACAGGTAATCAAAACAATAAAAATAAAGAGGAGAATAGCATGACAAACAAAAATCTTATGAAAAAGATAGCACCGGTAGTAATGAGTGCGGCAGTAGCAGTGACCAGCATGCCTTATGCAGCCCTGGCAGCTGATTTTACAGACAGTGAGGTAATTACAGACAGTACAGAAGCTTCTGATTCTGACGAATTTGCTCCGGAGGATGCAGAGAATGAATTTGCCCCGGAAACAGAAGAAGAGGATACATTTGCTGCAGAAGCACAGCAGGGCGAAGCCTATGTTCTTATGAACATCCCATATGATGATTTCTATAAGGCAGAACT
>CAKRYE010000024.1 GCA_934426285.1 uncultured Blautia sp. | reverse complement strand
GCAGATATTGCCCATAAAGTTCTTCATCAGTGGCCATATCGTTCTTCCTTTCCAAATATTACTCCTCTGTTGTCAGACGAAATTTCCTGGCTTCTTTCCATCCCTCATTAATGATTCTTCACTTTTGTAAATAAAGTATAAAACAGGGCAGTCTCATCGGCAAAAGCTTTGCCGGGAGACTGCCCTGAGTATTTTGTCTTATTTTGCAACAAAGTTCACGATCTTGTTCGGCACGTAGATCTCTTTGATCAGATTTTTGCCTTCCAGGAAGGAGGCGATCCTTTCATCTGCTTTGGCAATCTCGAAGGCTTTCTCCTTCTCACAGCCGTTAGGGATCACGATAGTACCTCTTACCTTACCGTTCACCTGTACACCGATCTCGATAGTCTTGGCGATAGTCTTGCCTTCATCATATACCGGCCATGGTGCTACTGCCAGCAGGCCTTCTCCACCGATGAACTCCCAGATTTCCTCACAGATATGAGGTGCGAATGGGCTGAGCAGTTTGATGAAGATAGCCAGGTCTTCCTTACTTAAGTGTCCCTCTGCTGTGATCTCGTTGATGAGGGTCATAAGGCTGGCGATGGCTGTGTTGAATTTCAGGTTCTCGATATCTCCGGAAACCTTTTTGATGGTGCGGTGAAGCTTCATCTCCAGCTCATCGGATACGGATTCCTCACTGAGGATATCTGTCAGTCCTGCCACACGGTCCAGGAATTTCTTGCATCCCTTTACAGAGCTTTCGCTCCATGGAGTAGCTGCGCCGTAATCACCCATAAACAGTACATAGGTACGGAGAGTATCTGCACCGTATTCCTCTACAATATCCAGCGGGTCTACTACGTTTCCCTTGGATTTACTCATCTTGTCACCGTCCGGTCCCAGGATCAGTCCCTGGATGGAACGTTTCGCATATGGTTCCGGTGTATTCACTACACCCAGATCATACAGGAAATGATGCCAGAATCTGGAATAGATCATATGTCTGGTAACATGTTCCATACCGCCGTTGTACCAGTCTACAGGCATCCAGTATTTCAGCTTGTCCATATCTGCCAGTGCATTTGCATTATGCGGATCTGTATATCTCAGGAAATACCAGGAGGATCCTGCCCACTGAGGCATGGTGTCTGTCTCTCGTTTTGCTGCAGCGCCGCATTTCGGACAGGTGCAGTTTACGAAAGAATCAATCTTTGCAAGTGGAGACTGTCCGTCTTCCCCTGGCTCAAAATCCTTAACATCCGGCAGACGCAGAGGCAGTTCCTTTTCCGGAACTGCTACCACACCACAGTTCGGACAATGGATCAGCGGAATCGGCTCACCCCAGTATCTCTGGCGGTTAAATGCCCAGTCTTTCATCTTATACTGAACACCGGCTTTACCGATGCCTTTCTTTTCCAGCTCTTCCAGCATACGCTCAATGGAGTCTTTTTTCTTTGTATATCCGTTGAGGAAATCGGAGTTTACCATCTCGCCGTCCCCTGTGTAGGCTTCTTTGGAGATGTCTCCGCCTTTGATTACTTCAATAATATCAATACCGAATTTCTTGGCAAAATCATAGTCACGCTGGTCATGAGCAGGTACTGCCATAATAGCGCCTGTGCCATATCCCATCATTACATAATCTGCAATGTAGATTGGGATCTTCTTGCCGTTTACAGGGTTGATTCCCTCAAGTCCCTGGATCCTTACGCCTGTTTTTTCTTTTACAAGCTGGGTTCTCTCGAACTCTGTTTTCTTGGCACACTCATTACGATATGCAGTGATCTCATCCATGTTTCCAACTTTGTCTGCATATTTATCAATAATCGGATGCTCCGGTGCGATTACCATGAAAGTAACACCAAACAGGGTGTCCGGTCTGGTTGTGTAGATCTCCAGCTTCTCATCAATTCCGTCCACATCAAAGTTGACAAAAGCTCCCTTGGATTTACCAATCCAGTGAACCTGCTGCTGTTTTACATTATCCGGATAGTCTACGTGATCCAGCCCTTCCAGAAGCTTATCTGCATACTGGGTAATTCTCAGATACCATACGTCCTTAGACTTCTGAACTACATCGCTGTGACAAATATCACATTTGCCGCCCTGGCTGTCCTCATTGGAAAGGACTACCTTACAGTGTGGGCAGTAGTTTACCAGTGTTCTGTCACGGAATACCAGACCCTTCTCAAACATTTTCAGGAAGATCCACTGGGTCCATTTGTAGTAATCCTCGTCTGTGGTGTCAATCACACGGTTCCAGTCAAAGGAAAATCCTACTCTCTTTAACTGGTTGGAAAATCTCTTGATGTTCTCATCTGTGATGATACGTGGATGTGTGCCGGTCTTTACTGCATAGTTCTCTGTAGGAAGACCGAATGCATCAAATCCGATAGGGAAAAGTACATTGTATCCCTCCATACGACGTTTTCTGGAAATAACCTCCAGACTGGAATATGCTTTAATATGTCCTACGTGCATTCCTGCACCACTTGGATATGGAAACTCTACTAAGCCGTAGAATTTAGGTTTGTCGCTGTTGTCCTTGGCTTCAAAGACTTTGGCTTCTTCCCATTTTGCCTGCCACTTGGGCTCGATCTTTTTAAACAGGTATTTCATTTTATACTTCCTCCAACATACTATGATCACTGCCCAATAGAAGCACAGCAACCATTCATTACCTATAAAAACTCATTTTATTTTAATTCATGACAGAGCGTTTGTCAATGTAAGTCCTTCCCGATTCCTGCTATTTTATTACAATTTTCCTGATCTTGGACCAGCGGGTGAAATTCTTGACATAACCCTTTGTATAGGCGTGGCCGGTAAGGTAATAGGTTCCCGGGCGTACCTTTTCAAAGGTGATGGTGCTCTTTGTCTGGTTTTTTACTACGTAGCTGTAGCTACCTACTCCTGTATAGGCTCCTTTATCATTTTTATATACCTGTTTGGAGAGTACCCAGTCTGTGCCTGTGGCACCCTTGGGCAGCTTAAAGCTTACTGTTGTGTTTCTTGTTTTTCCCTGACCGGAGGTTTTTACTGATTTTACAGTCGGTGCCTGGGCTGCTGCCTCTGTCTTTATGGTAACCTTCTGTAAGGGTGCCCATTTACTCAGAACTTTCGTATTGGAAAATTCTGACTGATAAGTATAACTGTGCACACCAATATACCAGGTGCCTGCAGGCAGTCCCTTCAGGATCAGCTGACTGCTGTCTCCGGAATATCTGGTCTGTACCTTTACATAATCTACCGGTTCCCCATTTTTTTCGCTTCTGGCTGCAACCACATCATAGCCATCCACCTTCTGAGTATCTGTCAGAGTCAGTCTGACATCACATTTTTTCACCTGTGTTTTGGCAATCTGAGGGGTGGCAGGAGTTACCGCCTTTACTTCAATGGCAGTGCCTTCTGACCATGGGCCGTATTCCGGCTGTCCTTCCACAGTTCTGTAAGCCCTACAGTACAGAAGATGGCTGCCTGCAGGCAGATATTTCAGATTTACGGTACCCTCTGCCATTTGGGCTGCAGGTACTGTCATCTGAGCTGTATAATTTTCTTTTTCCAGATCCTCTGCTGTGGCAGCTGTCACAAGTTCATATCCTTCTGCCTCATTGGAAAAATCTCTCAGACTGACCTGCACATAGTTAGTGATCACCTTAACCCATTGAAGATCAAGGACCGGTCTGTTCAGTGCCTGATAAGCGTCTACCTGTACCTGAATCTGCAGAGTGGTATCCAGCTCTGTGTTATTTTCCCCATCTTCCAGGTCCAGATGGCCGGCTACCGTAAACTTCTGAGATTCTTTATTTTGGGGATCATAATCACATCCGTCCACATCCCAAATGATCCCTGCCGGAAAGGTTGTTTTCTCACCATTCTTCTCTGCTCCATAGACTACGGTCTGTGCAGGCAGGTGAAGAGCCTCTGCTGTTTTGGCCACACCGTTGGTAATTCCTGTCACAGGCTCCACAGGAGCAGTCAGTCCCTGATAAGTACGGGCGCCTACCCGGAAAGAGCTGTAAAGATTTTCTGTTGTCTTCTCTCCTGCTGCAGTTCTGGCAGTAACTGTGACCTGGAAGGAATGCTCTCCCGCTGCCAGTCCCTTTTGAGGCAAAAGCCGCAGTTCTGTGCTCTCTCCGGGAGCCAGACGGGTATTGCCGGAAAGGGTTACACTGCATCCCTGGCTGCGGTTGAAGGTCAGATCCAGATCCTTGTCTGACACATTTTTCAGAGTATAGGTTTTGGCCTCCGGCAAAGTTCTGTAGCCCCACTGCAGCTCAGGAAAGGCTGCTGTGTCATTTTCTGTGATCTTCAGATTTTTCTTCTCCACAGGATTCAGCTCTCTGTTCATGGTAACATGTACCGGATATCTGCTGCCGTCATCTGCCAGGAAATCAAAGGTTTCATCAAAGGTTCCGTATTCCTCTCCTGGCAATACATAGAACTGGAGGCTTTCCCCTGGCTTCAACAGTCTCTGCACATCCTGTTCTTCAAAATCCTCTGAATTCCTTGCGCTCTGGCCGTCAACTGTAAAATGCTCTAGGCCTGAAGCATCTACGCTGATCCTGGTTTCCTTTTTGCCGGAATTTCTCACAGAAACATATTTTTCCACACGGAATTCCGGATCATAGAAATCATCCTCTGTAAAACATATCTCCGGATGATCTACTGTCAGATCATATTCCTTCTCAGAGGAGGCTCCCAGGATCACCTTCAGGGTTACCTGGCAGGAAGCACCCTCCTTTGTGGTAAAGGTAAGATTCTCCTCATATTTGCCTGCAGCCAGGTTTTCCTTCAGATCTGCCTTCAGGGTCACATAGGCTCCTGCCAGGATCTCTGTATCCTCATCCCCATATGCATAGGAAAGATCAAAATACCGGCTCTCCGGAAGCTTACCCACATGGAGTACTTCTGTGCCTGTATTCTGAAGGGAAAAATTCCGGTCAATCTGCTGTCCCTCTGCATAGATTCCCAGGTCGATCTGAGAATTCTCTGAGGTCAGTCTGTATTTCTCTTCCGGCTGTTCTGCCTCAATGATCGTCAGGTCCAGGTCACAGGCTGCTCTTCCTGTGTTGTTATCTGCCTGTACTGTAAAGTGAAAATAACCATCCTTTTGGGGAACTCCGCAGAGCAGGCCTGTCTGAAGCAAAGTCAGGCCCGGAGGAAGCTCACTTCCGGAAGCCAGACTCCACCTCACATCCGAATCTGCCTGCAGCTGTACCTTATATTCTTTTCCCACCTGTCCGTAATCCAGCATGGAAGTCAGGATTCCGGGAATACTCTCTGTGCCATCCCCAAAGGACTCCCCTGCGGAAAAGACATCCGCACCCCAGGCTGTGTAAGGTGTGGTGACCGCCATTGCAGCTGCCAGAATCAGGGCAGCCAGTTTTCTATTATTTTTCATACTAATTTTCCTGCTTTCTGAGATTGATATGAATCCAGTATATCGTTTATCCTGCCATTGTCAATCAGGACAGGGGATTTTTACCAAAAAAAGGCAGAACTACCTCTATATCTGAGATAGTTCTGCCTATTTTTTTCTTAATTCATAAGTATATAAATTCTATTATTCGTCTGCTTTGTCAACCTTACTTGCTCTGGCTTCGATCTCCTTTGCCTGGATATCAGAAGGAGCCTGCTCATAGCGTGCAAATTCATAAGAGAATTCTCCGCTTCCGCCTGTCATGGAGCGCAGGTCTGTGGAGTATCCGTAGATTTCCAGCTGCGGTACATCTGCCTCAATAATAGTATTACCCTGATGATCAGGATTCATACCCAGTACACGGCCACGGCGTTTGTTCAGGTCGCCCATAACATCACCTGTATATTTGTCCGGAACTATAACCTTCATGGATACGATTGGCTCCAGAAGTACAGGGGATGCATCCATAAAGCCCTTCTTGAAGGCCAGGATGGTTGCCATCTTGAATGCCATCTCTGAGGAGTCTACCGGATGATAGGATCCGTCATAAAGAGTAGCCTTCACGCCAACTACAGGATATGCAGCCAGAGGTCCCTTTAATACGCATTCCTGCAATCCTTTCTCAACTGCAGGGAAGTAGTTCTTCGGCACTGCACCGCCTACAACTACCTGCTCAAATACATAAGGTGTCTCCAGATCACCGGATGGCTCAAAGCGCATCTTTACATGACCATACTGTCCATGTCCGCCGGACTGTTTCTTATGCTTGCCTTCCACATCAGAATTCTTGCGGATGGTCTCACGGAACGGAACCTTCGGTTTGCTCAGCTCTACATCTACTTTGTAGCGCTCTTTCAGTTTATTCATTGCAATATCCAGATGCTGGTCACCGATGCCATAAATCAGACTCTGGCGGTTTGCACTGTCGTTTACTACACGGAGGGTCTTGTCCTCACTCATCATCTTGGCCAGTGCCTGAGAGATCTTGTCCTCGTCTCCCTTCTTCACTGCCTTAAATCTCTTGCAGGTATATGGGATGGAGATCTGTGCCTTCGGATACATGATCGGTGCAGCTTTGGTTGCAAGGCTGTCACCTGTCTGTACACTGTTTAATTTGGCAATGGCACCGATATCACCGGCATGAAGCTCAGGTACTTCGATAGGCTTGGAGCCTTCCAGTACATACAGCTTGTTCAGACGTTCTTCCTCGCCCTTCTCTACATTTAATAAGGTATCATCTGATTTGATAACACCGGAGCATACCTTGATCAGAGAATATTTGCCAAGGAACGGATCTGCGATTGTTTTCCATACATATGCGGATTTTGTTTTTGCAAAGTCATAATTTGCTTCGAAGATCTCGTTTGTCTTCACTGCGATACCGTTGCAGGAACGCTTGTCCGGACTTGGGAAATATCCACAGATATCATCCAGCAGGTTGGATACGCCGCGGAGATTAATCGGTGAGCCCATGCATACAGGTACAATAGCTGCTTCCTGTACATTGGTAGCCAGTGCTGCGGAAACCTCTGTCACAGAGAAGGTATCTCCCTCAAAGTAACGATCCATAAATTCCTCGCTGGTCTCAGCTACAGATTCCATAAGGATCTCATGATATTTCTCCAGGTATTCATTCAGATATTCAGGAATCGGGCATTCTTCCTTGCCTGCCTTATCAATGAATCTACGTCCTGCCTGTTTAACTACATTGACATAACCTACGAATTTACCATCCTCACGGATTGGGAAATGGATAGGTGCGATCTTCTTGCCATAGAGCTCTGTCAGCTGCTCTACTACCTTACGGTAGCTGACATCATCTACGTCCATATCTGTAACGAAGATCATACGCGGAAGTTTATATTTCTCACATAATTCCCATGCCTTCTGGGTTCCCACCTGTACGCCTGCCTTGCCGGAGACTACGATCACAGCTGCGTCTGCCGCACTTACTGCTTCCTCGACCTCTCCTACAAAGTCAAAGTATCCGGGAGTATCCAGTACATTGACCTTCACCTTATCCCATGGTACCGGGATCAATGTTGTGGAAATGGAAAAATGTCTCTTTATCTCTTCTTTGTCAAAATCGCTGACAGTATTGCCGTCCTCAACTCTGCCAAGCCTGCTGGTCATTCCTGCCAGATACGCCATTGCTTCAGCCAGTGTAGTCTTACCTGCACCCCCATGCCCTAAAAGAACTACATTTCTGATTCGGTCAGTTCTAAATACATCCATGTTGTAATACCTCCCTGTTTGTCTGATATGCGCTGCTGTTGTGGGAGCTTTCCTCTGTTTGAGCCCCGAAATAGTCAGATTGTTCATCTTTTTCATTTCTGCCTCAGCAACTATATGTCTATATACTACTAAATTTTTTTATAATTTTCAAGCATTTTATGTAATTTTAACAATATTTTTTATTGTGTTCCAAAATACTATCTGACATTTTTATCATCTCGGTTTTTGTTCCATTCAGAGAGGCTTTCGTTTACTGTATCGCTTTAAATTATTTATGTGTAAAAGTATCGCTGCTAATTGACTTTTTCCCTTATCTATCTTAAAATGTATGCAGACTATTTCTGTATAAATCATACAGAATGACAATTGCTGCACACCCTGTGTGCGCAACTGATAAATTGCTATTTGAAAGGACACAGAGAAACTTATGAAAACCATCGGTTTTATCGGACTTGGTCTTATCGGCGGTTCCATCGTCAAAACCATCCGGAAACACCATAGCGATTACAGGATCCTGGCTTACGATCAGGACCGGGAGACGCTTGCCTCAGCAGTAAGCTCCAATATGATCGACGCTGTATGTGAGGAGCATGATGAACGTTTTGCAGGCTGCGATTATATTTTCCTGTGTGCCCCTGTGGAATTTAATGTCCAGTATCTGGAATATTTCAAGGAGCACCTGGGTCCCAATACTATTCTCACAGATGTAGGCAGTGTAAAGGGAATCATCCATAAGGAGGTCGAACGTCTGGGTATGGAATCCTGCTTTATCGGCGGACATCCCATGGCCGGCTCTGAAAAGACCGGTTTTGAATCCTCCAGTGACAGACTTCTGGAAAACGCCTATTATATCATCACACCGGGAGGGGAGGTTCCTCTGGACCGTCTGACAGACTTTACAGAGCTGATTTCTTCCCTGGGTGCCATTCCTATGGTGCTGACCAGTGAGGAGCATGATTTTATCACTGCAGGTGTAAGCCATCTGCCTCATATTATTGCTTCTGCCCTTGTAAATCTGGTAAGTATGTTGGACAGTGATCAGGAATATATGAAGACCATTGCAGCCGGAGGTTTCCGGGATATTACCCGTATCGCCTCCTCGTCCCCTGTAATGTGGGAGCAGATCTGCGTGGAAAATAATAAGAATATTTCCAATGTGCTGGATGACTATATCCGTCTTCTGATCCAGATCCGCTGCTTTGTGGATAACAAGGATTCCCAGAGCCTGTACCAGATGTTTGCAAGCTCCAGGGATTACAGAGATTCCATTGATGTGGTTGACAGTGGTCTCCTGAAGAAAGCCTATGTGCTCTATTTGGATATTGCAGATGAGGCCGGAGGGATTGCTACCATCGCCACTATCCTGGCTCTGGAGAAGATCAGTATCAAGAATATTGGCATTATCCATAACAGGGAATTTGAGGAAGGTGTCTTAAAGATCGAATTCTACGATGGATCCTCTATGGAAAAGGGAGCCGCTCTCCTGAAAAAGCGAAACTATATTGTATACGAACGGTAGGTAACATAAATGGAAATCAAAAAACAGACAAGGCTGAGAGGGGAACTGACTGTGCCGGGAGACAAATCCATCTCCCACCGTGCAGTTATGTTTGGCTCTCTTGCCCAGGGAACTACCAGGATCACACATTTTCTGGAGGGTGCAGACTGTCTCTCCACCATCTCCTGTTTCCGCAAAATGGGCGTAGATATTGAGCGCAATGCTTCTGAGATTCTGGTTCACGGCAAGGGTCTGCACGGTCTGAGTGCTCCCTCAGAAATTCTGGATGTAGGCAACAGCGGCACTACCACCCGGCTGATCTCCGGCATTCTGGCAGGCCAGTCTTTTACCAGCGAATTAAACGGTGATGCCTCCATCCAGTCCCGCCCTATGAAGAGGATTATGACTCCCCTTCAGTCTATGGGGGCAGATATTGTCAGTATCAAAGGAAATGGATGTGCACCTCTGCGTATTACAGGAAAGCCTCTTCAGGCTGTACACTACCAGTCACCGGTTGCTTCTGCTCAGGTGAAGTCCTGTGTACTTCTGGCAGGTATGTATGCAGATGGGATCACCAGTGTGACAGAACCGGTACTTTCCAGAAATCACACAGAGATTATGTTGAATTATCTGGGAGCCAGAGTTACTTCACAGGGTACTACCGCCTCCATTGAGCCGGAGCCTGTGTTAACGGCTAGGGAAATCCAGGTGCCCGGAGATATTTCCTCTGCTGCCTATTTTATTGCAGCAGGGCTTCTCACCCCGGACAGCCAGATCCTTCTCCGAAATGTAGGGATCAATCCTACCAGAGACGGAATTTTGAAGGTGTGCAGAGCCATGGGTGCAGATATTACCCTTCTGAATGTCAATGAGGAGGGAGAGCCGGTGGCAGATCTGCTGATCCGCTCCAGTCAGCTCCACGGTACAACAGTGGAGGGGTCTATTATCCCCACGCTCATCGATGAGATTCCTATGATTGCTGTAATGGCTGCTTTTGCAGAGGATACCACTGTGATCCGCGATGCTGCAGAGCTGAAGGTAAAAGAATCTGACCGTATTGCAGTTGTCACTGAAGGGCTTCGCCGTATGGGTGCAGATATCCAGCCAACAGAGGACGGTATGATCATCCACGGAGGCAAACCGCTCCAGGGCGCTGAGATCAATTCCTATCTGGATCACAGAATTGCCATGTCTTTTGCTGTGGCAGGAACCATCTGTGACGGAACTATGGATATTGTAAACGGAGACTGCGTAAATATTTCTTATCCTGGCTTTTACAAGGATCTGTATTCTCTTGGAGAATGCTGATCTGCTGCAAAAAAAGGATTGCTGATCCACAATGGACCGGCAATCCTTTTCTAACTTTCTCTATGTATTTTCATATATTTTATGTGCCTGTTTATTCTATACAGGTGATCTCCAGATAATCACTGTCATCTGCCGCATCTCCCATGACCTCAGACATACGTTCCATAGCATCCAGCAGCTCGTCATCTGTTACCCCGGACATATCCATGGTAATCTTTGTATCATCACTTACGGCTGTCAGTGCATCATAAAGGGTATTGATATTCTCTGCATCCAGACCAATCTCATCCCTCAGATATTCCAGAATCTCCTGCGCACTATCAAATTCGCTTCCATTCACATATACTTCCTGCATAATTACCTCCACATTACGTATGATGTATCTTTTTCAATACTTGATAATTTTTATCCTGTTTCCTCTTTTCATCCTGTCTGAAATAGTATATAATTATCATGTCAGGGGCAGACTTTTATTACTGTCCTGATGTTCACGGTGAGTATATCACACCATTATCTATTTTTCCAGAGAGGAGCGAATATTTTTATGAAAATTTTGTTTTACGGCACAAAAAATTACGACGAAGAATTTTTCGAAAAGCTTCTTCCCTCTTTCCCGGGAATCACCATCAAATTTACAGAAGCAAATATCCATGAGGAAACAGCTTCCCTTGCCAGGGGCTATGAAGCGATCTGTGCTTTTGTAAATGCAGACCTGGGTACTGAAATCATTGAAGAACTCCATAACCAGGGTGTTAAATTAATCCTTATGCGCTGCGCAGGCTACAACAACGTAGATCTGGAAACAGCCCATAAATACGGTATAAAGGTACTCCGTGTTCCGGGATACTCTCCGGAGGCAGTTGCCGAGCATGCCATGGCTCTGGCTCTCACAGCCAACCGTCACACTCACAAGGCATATATCAAATGCCGTGAGAATAATTTTGCATTAAGCGGTCTGATGGGTGTAAACTTCTACGGCAAAACCGCCGGCATCATCGGAACCGGAAAAATCGGACAGGCTATGGCAAGAATCTGCAAAGGCTTTGGCATGAAGGTTATTGCTTATGATCTTTTCCCAAATCCAAATCTGGATTGCGTGGAATATGTATCTTTGGACGAACTGCTGGCCCAGAGTGACCTGATCAGTCTTCACTGCCCGCTTACCAAAGAAACCAGACACCTGATCAATGCAGAGACCATCGAAAAAATGAAGGATGGGGTGATCCTTGTCAATACCTCCAGAGGTGGTCTGATCCGCACAGATGACCTGATCGCAGGCATCCGCGAGCATAAATTCTTTGCAGTAGGCCTGGACGTATATGAGGAGGAAACAGATTTCGTATTTGAGGATATGTCCGAAATGATCCTGCCAAGCTCTATCACCCAGAGACTGCTCTCCTTCCCAAATGTAGTTATGACTTCCCATCAGGGCTTCTTTACCAGAGAGGCACTGACCAATATTGCAGAGACTACCATGGAGAATGCCAGAGCTTATATGAACGGTGAGGAACTGAAAAACGAAGTACTGTCATAAATTCCAGAACCAGACAGAAAGATCTGTCATAAATATTCTTTGAATCTCCCACAAAAAAGCTCCGTAAAGATACTTTCCCTGTATCTGTTACGGAGCTTTTATTATGAATTTCTGTTCTTATTCTGCTGTATTTTCATCCTCAGAGGAATCACCGGCTACAGTATCTGTACTCTTGGAATCATCAGCTGAATTGGTTTCTGCTGTAAAGGTAGTTCCCTCAGCAGTGGAAATTTCAGAAGTTCTCTCATTGATCTTTGAGAGGATCCGGTCAGCCTCATCCCCTTCCTCCGGAGTAGGCTGATAATTGTTGTAGCCCTCATAGGCTGCAGAGGAAATAGAGCAGGGAATAATATTGGTCACATTGTCCGTCTTTACTCCATTCTGGTCAATGGTGAAGGTCTGCTGGTAGATCATGGTGTCCATATCACTGGGGGCACTGTTTCCACCGAAGCAGAAATTACCCAGGCTGTAGACAATATTTTTCCCCTTGTAGGTCTCAATTCCCTGGAGAACATGGGGATGATGTCCGCACACCAGATCTGCGCCCTCATCGATAGCCAGACGGCCCAGAGTTGTCTGATTGCTGTCAGGACAGGTCTCTTTCTCATTTCCCCAATGGAAGATCACTACGATCAGCTGAGCGCCGTCAGCTTTTACCTTGGCAATATTATCTTTCAGCTGCTGTTCTCTCTCCAGATGGTCCTTCAATTCATAAATTCCCACCAGTCCCACTTTCATACCTTTTACATCCATGACAGCAGTTTTATCATAACCAAAATTTACGATCCCTGCGGCATCCAGCGCTGCAATGGTATCCTCATAGCCCTGATCACCATAATCATGGCTGTGGTTATTGGCTGTGGTAACTGCTTCCACAGAACCTGATGTGAGAATTGAGGTAAACTCTGCCGGGCCTTTAAAGGCAAAGGTTTTGTCCTCCCTGGCATCCGATTCTGTGAGAGTGCCCTCAAAATTGGCAATGGTCAGATCATCAGCTGCAAAAATGCTCTTTACATTCTGCAGAAAATAGGCAGCACCATTATTTTCGTAGTATGCATTTAAACTGGTGCTGTAATCAAAGGTCTCATCTGTTCCTAGGGTACAGTCGCCCACCACACTCAAGGTAAGAGTCACAGGTGCAGACATTGTAACTGTATTCTCCGTTTCTTTTGCATCTACGCTGTCAGAAGCTGAATCCTGGGTTGCTTTCATGGAAACCACATTATCTGAAGCTGCTTTTTTTGCATGACGGTAATTGCCACATCCTCTGATTCCTGCCAGGATCAATATAAAGACAAAAACAAATATCCCAACCCCTGCTGCCAGATACAGCTTCTGGCGGGACTTCTGGTAATATCTGGATTTTCTCAGAAGCTTTCTTTTTCTTGAAGCTGCTGATCTTCCCCTTATGGGTTTCTTTTGTATAGACATATACTTTCTCTCTTTCTGTCCGGAAAGATTTCCGGAAATTATGTATAACAGAAGCCACCCTGAAATGGGTGTAACTATTAAAAGTATATAAAGAATTCACACAATCGTCAATAAATAAGTCTTTTCATAAAGGCACATTTTTGTTATAATATTATGACAAAAGGTTACATTAATATTACAGACGTCAAAGATTTTCATAAGCGAATAACTGTACCCCAAATGGAAAGGATGAAATTTATGAAGAAATTTAAATATTTTTTGCTCACAGGAATGCTTCTGGCTGCCATCGGTCTGTCCGGCTGTGGCAAGAAGGCAGAGGATGATATTACAAACAAGGAGGTTTTCGAGGATGATCTGCAGCCCCTTACAGAAGACGAGCTGAATGCCATGGATGCAGATACCTCAGATGATGATATGAAAGCCATCGATGATCCAGACGATGCCGAAGACGTAGAAAACACAGATAATTAAGAATTATTTGGGTCAAAAATAACCAGGAAGCGTTGTGCCTCCTGGTTTCTTTATGTTCTTTGTATGATCTCTCCACTCAACCAATGTTGGATATTCCTGTCAGATCAAAATACAGGCGTCCCCAAAAGAAAAGAATCGGTATTTTTCCTGCACTGCCACTTCATAGGCATGCATGATCGTCTCTTTTCCTGCCAGTGCGGATACCAGCATGAGAAGGGTAGATTCCGGAAGGTGGAAATTGGTGATCAGTCCATCGATCATTTTGAAATGATATCCCGGATAAATAAAAATCTCAGTCCATCCGCTGCCTGCTTTCAAAATTCCATCTTCACCGGTTGCGGATTCCAGAGTTCTGCAGCTTGTGGTTCCCACAGAAATCACACGGCCGCCGGCTTTCTTGGTATCATTGATCAGTTTTGCCTGATCCTCCTCCACAATATAGAATTCTGAATGCATATGATGCTTTTCCACATCATCTACCTTTACAGGACGGAAGGTTCCCAGGCCTACATGAAGGGTCACGTGGGCAATGTTAACCCCTTTTTCCTTTACCTTTTCCAGAAGCTCCTCTGTGAAATGCAGACCTGCAGTAGGTGCTGCGGCAGAGCCTTCGTGTTTGGCATATACTGTCTGATAACGGTTCTTGTCTTTCAGTTTATGGGTGATATAAGGAGGCAGAGGCATCTCTCCCAGCTGGTCCAGGATTTCCTCAAAGATTCCCTCATAGTGGAACTGGATCAATCTGTTACCTTCATCTACCACATCCAGGATCTCGCCCTTCAAAATCCCGTTTCCGAAAGTGATCTTTGCTCCAGGACGGGCCTTTTTACCAGGCTTTACCAGACACTCCCAGATATCATTTTCCCGTCTCTTCAGGAGAAGAATCTCAATAAGCGCCCCTGTCTCCTCCTTATGTCCGTATAATCTGGCAGGAATTACCTTGGTATCATTGATAACCAGACAATCACCCTTGTTCAGATAATCCAGAATATCTGTAAAATGTCTGTGCTCTATACTTCCATCCTTCAGGGAAATATGCATCAGTCTGGATGAACTTCTGTCCTCCAGAGGATCCTGGGCAATCAGTTCCTGAGGAAGATCATAATAAAAATCTGCTGTTCTCATTTTGTCTGCTCCTCTTCTTCCTTCATCTGTTTCCTTAACTGGCGTACATAATTCCATTCTTTATTTGTCAGGTCTGCTTTTTTCAGCAGATCCGGCCGTCTCTGGACAGTGCGGAGAATGGACTGCTCTCTGCGCCATTTTTCTATATTTGCATGATGTCCGGACATCAGTACCTCCGGTACCTTTTTTCCGTGCCATTCCTCCGGCCGGCTGTACTGGGGATATTCCAGAAGATTTCCGGCAAAGGATTCTGTCTCTCCGGACTCCTGGTTATTCAGTACTCCCGGTACCATTCTGGATATGGAATCCATCATTACCATAGCCGGCAGTTCCCCGCCTGTAAGTACATAATCTCCAATGGACACGTAATCTGTTACAATTTCCTCCAGCACACGTTCGTCAATTCCCTCATAATGTCCGCAGAGAAAGATCAGATCCTCCTCTGCCGCCATTTCCCGGGCCATATTCTGGTTAAACACCTGTCCCTGAGGGGTCACATATACCACCCTGGGCTTCTTTGCCGTGCGGCTGGCAATGGATTCATAGGCCAGATATACCGGTTCTGCCTGCATCAGCATCCCTGCACCGCCGCCATAAGTGTAATCGTCTACCTTCTGGTGCTTGTTAAAGGCAAAATCCCGGATGTTAATGGCTTCCAGAGAAAGAAGCCCTTTGGCGATGGCCCGGCCTGTGATACTGGTATTCATGCCATTTTCAATCATTTCCGGAAACAATGTTAAAACATGAAAATTCATTTAGATTAATCCTTTCATCAGATGGATGGTCATCACATTTTTCTCCACATCCACATCCAGGATGCATTCCCTGATGGCTGGAAGAAGAATCTCCTGGCCTTCTCCGTTCTCTACCACATATACATCATTGGCACCTGTCTCCATAACATCTGTCAGGGTTCCAAAGCTGCTGCCGTCCTCCAGGACTACCTTCATTCCGATCAGGTCTGCAATATAGTACTCATCCTCTTCCAGATCCTGTCCCTCTTCCCTGGGAATCCACAGTTCTCTCTGTTTATACATTTCAATATCATTGATATTATCAATGCCTTTAAATTTCAGGATCACCAGATTCTTGAAAAATCTTACTTTTTCAATTTCCAGTTTTCTTTTTTCTCTGCCTGTGTCAAGCAGAACATAATCCAGCTCCGGAAAACGCTCCGGATCTGTTGTAGGATAAACCTTAACTTCTCCCCGTACACCATGTGTGGTGGTGATCACACCTACCTTTAATAAATCCTCCATCTGCTGACTCCTCTTTTATATATAATGCTGTCAGGCTGCAAAGCTATCTGTCCTGACATTTATCGTAAAAACAAGGAGCTATGGCAACCACAGCTCCTTTCCCTTTTATTTTCATTGCAGAATATCCACAATCACTTTTTTGCTGCTTTTTGAAGAGGCCGCTTTGACTACAGTACGGATTGCCTTGGCAATTCTTCCCTGGCGTCCGATCACCTTGCCCATATCGGCAGGTCCAACTTTCAGTTCTACAATAACTGCGTCTTCTTTTTCAGTCTCAGTAACGACTACTTCATCCGGATTTTCAACAAGAGATTTTGCAATTACTTCCACTAATTCTTTCATTACATACCTCCCTGACCCGTCCCCTGTGGACGCTGCAGAAATACCTTACATGGTAAATCTGAATTATTTTTCGATTCCGGCATCTTTGAGGATTTTTGCTACAACGTCTGTAGGCTGAGCTCCTGCTGCAAGCCATTTTTTAGCTGCTTCTTCATCAACTGTTACAGCGCTTGGCTCAAGGTTTGGATCGTATGTTCCGATTTCTTCGATACATCTTCCATCACGTTTGCAACGGGAATCTGCAACTACGATTCTATAAAAAGGTGCTTTCTTCTGTCCCATTCTTCTTAATCTGATTTTAACTGCCATTGTTTCTTTTCCTCCATTAAATTAAATATATTATCTCTTAGGTTTTATGTCAAAGCGTTATTCGCTTCGCTAACTGTTCTGTTCCCCGGCTCCTGTGTCAGCTGTCCTGCTCAGAGTCCAAAAGGAAGCTTGAATCCGCCGCCTCGCTTGCCGGCTTTGCCGCCCATAAGTCCAGGCATCTGCTTCATCATTTTTTTACTTTGCTCAAACTGTTTGACCAGACGGTTCACTTCTGCGATATCCACGCCTGCACCTCTGGCAATACGGTTCTTACGGGAAATATTCAGGATTGACGGATTGGTTCTCTCCTGTGGTGTCATGGAAAGGATAATGGACTTGGTACGGTCCAGAGCCTTCTCATCAATCATTCCCTCAATATCCTTCATCTTGCTTCCCATTCCCGGAAGCATATTCAGAATACTGCCAATGCCGCCCATCTTATTCATCTGTTCCATGCTGGTAAGGTAGTCGTTGAAGTCGAAATCCATCTTCTTCAGCTTCTTCTGCATGTCCTGAGCCTGTTCCTTATCAATAGCGGCTTCTGCCTTCTCGATGAGGCTCATTACATCTCCCATACCCAGGATCCTGGAAGCCATACGCTCCGGATAGAACTGCTCTAAGTCAGAAAGCTTCTCACCCATACCTACATAGAGGATAGGTTTACCGGTTACCGCCTTAATGGAAAGGGCAGCACCACCACGGGTATCGCCGTCCATCTTAGTCAGGATCACACCGTCGATTCCAACCTTGTCTGCAAATGTTTTGGCAACATTTACCGCATCCTGTCCTGTCATGGCATCTACCACCAGAACAGTGGCATCCACATGAATATTTTCTTTTATATCTGCAAGCTCCTGCATCATGTCTTCATCTATATGAAGTCGTCCTGCAGTATCGATCAGGACTACATTCTGCTGATGGGATTTTGCATGCTCAATTGCGGCCTTTGCAATGTCTACAGGCTTCTGCTTATCTCCCATGGAAAAAACTTCCACACCCTGTTTCTCACCATTCACCTGCAGCTGTGTGATCGCTGCGGGACGGTAAACGTCACAGGCTACCAAAAGAGGCTTCTTACCTTTGGATTTCAGCTTACCTGCAAGCTTGGCAACCGTAGTTGTCTTACCTGCACCCTGAAGACCTGCCATCATATATACAGTGATCTCATTTCCCGGATGCATGGGCAGCTCTGTAGTCTCACTTCCCATCAGTTTTACCAGCTCGTCATTTACGATCTTGATCACCATCTGACCGGGATTCAGACCATTCATAACATCCTGTCCGATTGCCTGCTCCTGTACGGACTTGGTAAACTGCTTTACAACCTTGAAGTTAACATCTGCTTCCAGAAGAGCCATCTTAACTTCCTTAAGGGCAAGCTTCACATCCTCCTCTGTAAGGCGGCCTTTGCTTCGAAGCTTCTTAAACACATTCTGCAGTTTATCTGTCAAGCTCTCAAATGCCATATATTATAACTCCTCTAAAATCTCGCTGGATATATTTGCAATTTCCTCGGAATGATACTCCTGTGCCAGAACCCGTATTCTTTTCACCTGGGCTCTGATATTCAGGAATTTCTCAACCAGATGGAGCTTCTGTTCATATTCCTCCAGAGTCTTGTTGCATCTCTTTACCATATCATGCACACCCTGGCGGCTGATTCCCAGATCCTCTGCCACTTCACTGAGAGAATAATCCTCCAGCACCACGCTCTCATAAACCTGCTGCTGTCTCTCTGTCAGAAGCTCACCATAAAAATCATACAAATAACCCTGCTCTACAAACTTCTCCATCTGTAATCACCTTGGCTATCATACCTTATAATTTTACCTGTGTCAAGTATTTTTTCTTGACAGAAAAAATATTTATAAACTTGGTCTGATCAGGCGGGGTCTGCAGCCTGCATCCTCCAGTGCCTTCACGATCTGATTCTTGTGTTCTGTGCCAAAGGCCTCCAGAGTGATCTTCAGTTCCACAGCTGCATTTCTGTTGGTACTTACAAACTGGTTGTGATCCAGCTTGATTACATTACCCTGCTGTCCGGCGATCACACTGGCAACTCTCACCAGTTCACCCGGCTTATCCGGGATCAGCACTGAAACTGTAAAGATCCTGTCTCTCTGGATCAGTCCGTGCTGGACAACGGAAGACATGGTGATCACATCCATATTTCCTCCGCTTAAGATAGAAACGATCTTTTTATTCTTTACATCCAGATGACGGAGGGCAGCCACTGTAAGGAGGCCGGAATTCTCAACGATCATCTTATGGTTTTCCACCATATCCAGGAAAGCTACGATCAGTTCATCGTCTTCAATAGTAATGATGTCATCCAGATTCTGCTGGATATATGGGAAGATTTTCTTGCCCGGTGTCTGTACTGCAGTACCGTCTGCAATGGTATTTACATGGGGAAGAGTCACCACTTCTCCCTTAGCCAGGGAAGCCTTCATGCAGGCTGCTCCTGCCGGTTCCACACCGATCACCTTAATGTGTGGATTGAGAAGCTTTGCCAGAGTGGAAACTCCTGTTGCCAGACCGCCGCCTCCGATAGGAACCAGGATATAGTCCACAAGCGGAAGCTCCTGGACGATCTCCATGGCAATGGTACCCTGACCTGTGGCAACTGCCGGATCATCAAAAGGATGGATAAAGGTATAACCCTCTTTCTCAGCCAGTTCCAGGGCATGGGCGCAGGCCTCATCATATACATCACCGTGAAGGATTACCTGTGCACCATAGCTTTTGGTTCTCTCAACCTTGATCAGAGGAGTGGTGGTAGGCATAACGATCACTGCCTTCACTCCGTATTTATGTGCCGCATAAGCCACACCCTGGGCATGGTTTCCTGCGGATGCTGTGATCAGTCCCTTATTTCTCTCTTCCTCGGAAAGAGTACTGATCTTATAATAAGCGCCGCGGACCTTGTATGCTCCTGTGCGCTGCATATTCTCCGGTTTGAGGTAAACCTTATTGCCGGTCAGATCGCTGAAATAACTGCTTTTGATCAGTTTTGTTTCCTGTGTTACCTGTTTTACAATCTCTGCTGCCTGTTCAAAGCTTTCTAATGTAAGCATTGTTTTTCCTCCTTTAGTCGTCCTGCTCATCCTTGTGGTCTACATCAAACAATGCATTTACAAATGCATCTGCATCGAATTTCTGAAGATCGTCAATACTTTCGCCTACGCCAATGTATTTTACCGGTATATCCAGTTCAGACTGGATTGCCACTGCAATACCGCCCTTGGCTGTTCCATCCAGCTTGGTAAGGATGATACCATTTACATTTGCCACCTCTGCAAACTGTCTTGCCTGGGAAAGGGCATTCTGTCCTGTGGTGCCATCCAGCACCACCAGAGTTTCCAGATAAGCCTCCGGATACTCTCTCTCCAGGATCTTATAAATCTTACGCAGCTCCTCCATAAGATTCTTCTTATTATGAAGACGTCCTGCTGTGTCGCACAGAAGAACATCTGCATTTCTCGCCTTTGCTGCCGCAACTGCATCATAAACTACAGAAGCCGGATCTGCACCGGACTGTCCTCCAATGATCTCCACTCCTGCACGGTTTGCCCACTGTGTCAGCTGCTCACCTGCTGCTGCACGGAAAGTATCCGCAGCTGCCAGGATCACCTTCTTGCCCTGATCCTTCAGCTTACCCGCAAGCTTGCCTACAGAAGTAGTCTTTCCCACACCGTTGACACCGATCACAAGGATCACTGATTTACGGTTCTCAAACTCATATTCTGTGCTATCCACACGCATCTGCTCCTTAATCTCATTGATCAGAAGCTGTTTGCATTCCATTGGCTCCTTAATATGCTGTTCTGCAACTTCTTTTTTCAGATTTTCTATAATAGAAGTAGTGGCATTGATACCAATATCTCCCATGATCAGGATTTCCTCCAGTTCCTCATAGAAATCCTCGTCAATACTGGAAAAGCCACTGAAAATACTGTCAAAACCGGCAACGATATTATCTCTGGTCTTGGCCAGTCCGCTGACCAGTCGTTTGAAAAAACCTTTCTTCTCTTCTGCCATAATACTCCTCCTGTTACTGGGTAAGCTGGTTCTCTACAAGGTCTACAGAAACCAGCGTAGATACCCCTTTTTCCTGCATGGTGATACCATAAAGCCTGTCGGCTGCATTCATGGTCCCACGCCTATGGGTTATTATAATAAATTGTGTGTTTTTCGTCAACTTCTGTAAATATCCTGCAAATCTTCCTACATTAGAGTCATCCAGCGCTGCCTCGATCTCATCCAGAAGACAGAAGGGGGATGGCTTCAGGTTCTGAATGGCAAAAAGCAGGGCAATGGCTGTCAGTGCCTTTTCTCCACCGGAAAGCTGCATCATATTCTGAAGCTTTTTCCCAGGCGGCTGAGAGGTGATCCGGATTCCTGCTTCCAGGATGTCTGCCTCCTCATCCAGCTCCAGAGTTCCTTTTCCTCCTCCGAAAAGCTCTTTGAAGGCTTTGTCAAACTCTCTCTGGATTTCTGCAAATTTCTCTGTAAACTGCTTACGCATTCCTTCATCCAGCTCCTGTATGATCTGCTCCAGAGTTTTCTCTGCAGTGATCAGGTCATTATACTGTCCAGAAAGAAAGGTGTGCCGTTCCAGAAGCTCCTTATAGTCCTCAATGGCATTAACATTAACAGAACCCAGTCTGCGGATCTCCTCCTTGATCTGAGCTACCTGCTTTTTCATTTCAGGCAGATCAGTCAGCTCCTCTTTTCTGTAGGAAAGGGCATTGTTGGGAGTGATCTCATACTCTTCCCACATATAGGAAATACGTTCTTCCCTGCTCTCCTCCAACTTATCCATCTGGCTTTTCAGACGGAAGCATTCTTTGTCCAGAAGGCCGATCTGACCGGAAAGCTGATCTCTTTTTTCAAAAAACTCTTTATGCTTTCCGTTTCTCTCCTCTTTCTCCTTCTGCCATTTCTCCAGCTGCTGCTTTGCCTCCTGCGCCTGGATGCCGGAGTTGGCAGCCTCTGTTTTCAGCTCCTGGATCGTCAGTTTCTTCTGTTCCATCTCCTCACTGCTGTGGGCAAGAGATTCATAGATACTTTTCTGCTCATTCTCCAGAGTCTGGGTCTCCGAATTCAAACGGTTCAGGTTTTCCTGGTCAAACTGGTTCTTCTGATCCAGAGAAGAAGCCTGAAGACGGATTTCCTCCAACTCTCTGGTAAGCTTTGTCTCTTCTTCCTTCCACTGGTCCAGCTCTGCCTGTTTCTCCTCTATGAAGCTTTCCAGCTCCTGTTCATCCTGGCGGGAGCTTTCCAGCTCTCTGGCAATCTGCTCATGGTCCTGACGGATTTCCAGCATCTGGCGTCTGATCTGTTCCTTGTCTCTGTTGATTTGCTCATAGCCTCCGCGGATCTCCTCTGCTTTCTCTTCCTGCTGGGCAATATTCATCTTTGCAGTATTCTGTTCTATATACTGCTGACGGAGCTTGTCCTGAAAATCTGCAATAGCATCCCGGAGCACATTTCTCCTGTTTCTGTTGTCTTCCATTGCCTTCTGGATCATGGCAACCTCTGACTGCAGCTTTGCAACGCCTTTTTCCAGTTCCTCGATCTCTCTCCTTCGTCCAAGGAGATTACTGTTATTCTTAAAAGCACCACCTGTCATGGAACCACCCGGGCTTAAGGACTCACCCTCTATGGTAACCATTCTCAGGCTATGTCTGTACTTTCTGCCGATAGCAATAGCATGGTCAATATGATCCACCACCAGCACCCTTCCCAGCAAAAATCTGGCGATCTGCTGATACTGAGGTGCTGTGGTCACCAGTTCACTGGCTACACCGATCACTCCCGGCTCTTTCAGTGCTTCCCTGGGTGAAAACTCCCCTCTGGGGCTGATGCTGCTCATAGGCAGGAAAGTTGCCCTTCCATATCGGTTCTTTTTCAAAAACTCGATCAGGGTTTTGGCTGTCTGCTCATTGTCTGTAACAATATTCTGGATGCTGCCTCCCAGAGCAGTCTCAATGGCTACCTCATAATCCTTATTTACCTGGATCAGATCCGCCACAACACCCTGGATACCGGGAACTCGTTCCTTCTGTTCCATTACCCGGCGGATACTGTTGCCGTAACCATCATAGCGCTCTGTAAGATTGCGTAAGGATTCCAGTCTGGAGGCTTCTCTGTGATAAGAGGTCTGCTGCTTTTCCAGCTGGACCTTCTGCTCCTTTAATTTCTCCTGGATATTTCCCACTTCCTGATTCAGTCTGTCACATTCCTCGTTGGCAGAACGAATGGATTCTGTAATGGAATCATACTGCTCCTGGGCTTTTCTGAGGATGGTCTGCTGCTCCTCCTCTTCACTCTTTAAGCGAAGGATCCTCTGGCTGATCTCAGCTTTTCTGATATCCGCCTGCTCCATCATTGCATCAAATCTCTGGGCTTTTCCCTTGGTATTGGCACGGCTGTTCAGAATTTCTATGATCTCATTCTTGCCTTCCTCCACAGCCTGGGTACAGGTCCGGATATTTTCCTGGGCAGTATTAAGCTTCTCTTCCTCATCCTTCAGTCTGCTGCGTACTTCCTTTAACTGTGAATAAAGGTCGGATTTCTCTTCTTCCAGCTCTTTTCTGGAAGCCTCTCTTACAGCCAGCTCCTCCTCTATGGTTTTCAGACGGCCCCTGTAATGGTCCTCATTCTGGACTCCGGCCAGGATCTGCTCATTCAGTACATTGATCTGGCCCTCCAGCTGCTGCTTATGCAAAACCTGCTCCTGGCTTTCCATGCGCAGGGCATCCATCCTGGTATTTAATTCCTCCAGTTCCTGTTCCAGCCTGTCATATTCCACTCTGGTCTGTTCATATTCCTTCTGTGTATCCTCCAAATTCTCCTGAGCAAGTCTGTGCTTCTCTCCCAGCTCTTTCAGGCTCTCTGCTGTGGAGGAATATTCCAAAAGAAACATATTTACATCCAGTTCCTTCAAAGATTCTCTTTTTGCCAGATAAATCTTTGCTGTCTCAGACTGCTTCTCCAAAGGTCCCAGCTGTCTGGTAAGCTCTGACAGAATATCTGTCACACGGACCAGATTCTGACGTTCCTCTTCCAGCTTCTTTACTGTTGTATTTTTTCTTCTCTTAAATTTGACAATTCCTGCTGCCTCATCAAAGAGCTCCCTGCGTTCCTCTGGCTTGCCACTTAAAATACGGTCGATCTGACCCTGGCCGATAATGGAATAGCCTTCCTTACCGATACCTGTGTCATAGAACATTTCATTGATATCCTTCAGTCTGCAGTTACTGCCATTGATCAGATATTCACTTTCCCCTGAACGGTAAAGCCGCCTGGTAACAGTAACCTCATTAAATTCTACAGGAAGCTTATGATCTGAATTATCCAGCGTAATGGCAACAGAAGCATAGCTTAAGGGCTTTCTGGTCTCTGTTCCCGAGAATATAACATCCTGCATATTCCCCCCTCGGAGAGACTTTGCGCTTTGTTCTCCCAATACCCAACGCACTGCATCACCAACATTGCTCTTACCACTTCCATTAGGCCCTACAATACCGGTAATCCCGTTATGAAATTCAAAATTGATCTTCTGGGCAAAGGATTTAAAGCCCTGTACCTCAATATTCTTTAAATACATAGTTCACCTGTCTATTTTTTTATCTCACGGATTGCCTGATATGCGGCAGCCTGCTCCGCTGCCTTCTTGGTATGGCCGGTTCCTGTTCCCATAACTCTGCCATTCACTCTTGCTTCCACTGTGAAGCTTTTGTTATGATCCGGTCCTTCCTCAGCAATCAGCACATATTCCACCGGCTGGGTGCCTTTTTCCTGGACGATTTCCTGTAAGATGGTCTTGCTATCATAAAAGAGCTGTTTGTGTTCAATATCATTCAGAATAAATTTCAGCACAAACTCCTTTGCACTAGCAAAACCACCATCCAGATAAATAGCTCCAAGCAGAGCTTCTGTAGCATCTGAAACAATAGAATCCCTGTTTCTGCCACCAGTCATATCTTCACCCTTTCCAAGAAGCAGAAACTGAGGCAGGCCAAACTCTCTGGCACAATAAGCAAGGCTTGGCTCACATACCAGACTGGCTCTCTTTTTTGTCAGTTCTCCCTCCGGAACTTTGGAAAACCTGGCATACAAAAAATCACTGCTGATCAGCTCCAGCACAGCATCTCCCAGAAACTCCAGTCTCTCATTACAGCCCAGCTTGCCAAGCTTCTTTTCATTGGCATAAGAGCTGTGGGTAAGGGCCTGGGTAAGATAGTGTTTGTTTTTAAAATGATATCCTATGATTTCTTCCAGTTCTTCTGTCTTTTTATTCATAACATCATTCTCCTTAATGCGATTACAGGGCGCTGTCCTCACAGCCCCCTGCCTCTTCGCTTCGTCTGTTATTTCCTGTTACTTTTTGTATTGCTCTCCGGTCTGAAGTCCAGCCCGGTTATCGGATCGCACGAATTGCTTCCACAGCATCTCCTACTGTCCGGATCTGCTCTGCTGCATCGTTCTCCAACTCAATATCATATTCCTCTTCCATTCCCATGATTATCTGAAAAATGTCCAGAGAATCTGCTCCCAGATCATCCACAAAGGTAGTATCTGCAGTTATGGTATCCGGGTCAATATTCAGAACTTCCCCAATAATCTCTCTGAGCTTTTCAAGTTCCATCCTTCATCCTCCTTCCCTTTTTCCTATACATAGTTTCTCTTCCGGACTACTGCTCCTGCTTCTCTGCAGTCTTATCCGGCTGGTCTTCCAGAATATGTTCTGCGATTTTTTCGTTGATCTTCTGCTGTTTGAACTGCACACACTGGAAAATAGCATGCTTGATCTCAATTGCCTTTGCACTTCCGTGGGTTTTCACCACCAGACCCTTCAGACCCAGAAGCGGTGCTCCTCCATGCTCACTGGCATCAAAAGATTTCAAAGTGGATTTCAGTGCGGGTTTGATCAGAAGAGCTCCTATTTTTGTCTTCAGGCTGGTCATCAGTCCTTCCTTCACCTTCTGGATCAGTGCGCCGCCTACACCTTCATATAATTTCAGGATAACATTACCCACAAAGGCTTCACATACTACCACATCTGCATATCCATAGGGAATATCTCTGGCTTCAATGCTTCCGATAAAATTAATTCCCTTACATTCCTTGAGCAACGGGAAAGTTTCTTTTACCAGTGCATTTCCCTTCTCTTCTTCTGCTCCATTATTAACAATGGCCACCTTTGGATTTTTGATTCCCACTACGTTCTCCATATAGATGGATCCCATCTTTGCGAACTGTACCAGATGAGAAGGACGTGCGTCCACATTTGCACCACAGTCGATCAGCAGGGACACTCCCTTGGTGGTAGGGATCAGCGGTGCAAGAGGAGGCCTCTCCACTCCCTTACTTCTGCCTACCAGTACCTGTCCGCCTACCAGCACAGCTCCTGTACTTCCTGAGGAAACAAAAGCATCTGCTTCCTGTGTCTTAACCAGCTTCAGACCCACTACAATGGAGGAATCCTTTTTCTTACGGATTGCAAATACAGGCGGTTCTGCTGTCTCGATCACCTCTGAGGCAGGAACGATCTGGATTTGTTCTTTGGGATATCCGGAGTATTTTGCCAGTTCTCCCTCTATCACATCCTGCTTTCCTGTAAGTATTACTTTTATATCCTGTCTCTCAGTTACAGCCTCCACCGCTGCCTTGACAGGTTCTGCGGGAGCATTATCCCCGCCCATTGCATCTACCACTACCCTGACCTGTTCTGCCATGCTTTCTGCCTCCTGTTTTTCTCACTGTAATGATTCCGTTTCTGTCAGATCATTACTCTTCTTCCATATCTGTCAATAATCCATAATCTGTATCATACTAAAGAAAACCTCTGCAAGTCAATACTTCTGCTGTATTTTATTCATACTTTCTGGGCTTCTATCCTCTCTGCCAGATCATTTAAGTACACCCATCTGTCCATTTTTTCGTCAAGCTTCTGCTGGGTGTTTTCCTTCTCTTCCATAATTTCCCGAAGCTTCATGGAATTGGTGGCATTTGCCTCCATATCCTTATCCAGCTTCTCCAGCTTCTCTTCCAGAGCAGCGATCTCATCATCAATGGTCTCAAATTCTCTCTGCTCCTTGTAACTGAATTTCAGCTTCTGGGGACGGTTCTGCTTCCAGTCTGCCTGGGAAGCCTTCTTTCTGTTTTTATCCTCTTCACTGTCAGCTGCAGACTTTCCTCCCTGCATATCAGAGACAGTTCCCTTTTTGTTTACTGCCTGGGCATAATCTGTATATCCGCCCTCATACTGAGTGAGATGTCCTTCCCCTTCAAACGCAAAAATTCTGTCCACAATATTATCCAGGAAATATCTGTCATGGGAGACTGCGATCACAATTCCTGCAAAAGAATCCAGATAGTCTTCCAGGATCGTCAGTGTGGGAATATCCAGGTCATTGCTTGGCTCATCCAAAAGCAGCACATTGGGTGCCTCCATCAGAACCTTCAACAGATAAAGTCTTCTTTTCTCTCCCCCTGACAGCTTCGCAATAGGCGCATACTGCATGGCTGAATCAAAAAGAAATCTCTCCAACATCATTGTTGCAGAAATCTTCCCATCCCTGGTAGGAATATATTCCGCCACATCACGGATATAATCGATCACACGCTGATCCGTATCCATATCCGGTACTTCCTGTGCAAAATACCCAATGCGGATAGTCTCCCCGATCTCTACTTCCCCTGCATCCGGCTGTACCATCCCGTCAATAATCTTGATCAGGGTTGATTTTCCGCATCCATTGGGGCCAATGATACCCAGGCGCTGATTGCGCAGCACAATATAATTAAAATCATCCAGAATCTTCTTCTCGCCAAAGCTTTTGCTGATATGATGAAGCTCAATGGTCTTCTTTCCCATACGGGTTTCCACAGAATCCAGCTCCACACTGGCATCCCTCACAGGTGCCTTTCCATTCTTCAGGGCTTCCAGACGTTCCAAACGGGCTCGCTGCTTGGTGCTTCTGGCCCTGCAGCCACGTTTCGCCCACTCCAGTTCCATGCGGAGCACACTCTGTCTCTTCCTCTCACTGGCAAGCTCCATCTCTTCACGCTCTGCCTTCAGCTCCAGAAATTTCGAGTAATTGGCCTCATAAGCATACAGATTCCCATGGGAAATCTCCAGAATTTTATTGGTGACCCTGTCAAGAAAATATCGGTCATGGGTAACCATGATCACAACGCCCTTAAAGCTTCTCAGAAAATCCTCCAGCCAGGTCACCATCTCATTATCCAGATGGTTGGTGGGCTCATCCAGAAGCAGCACATCACAGGGATTCACCAGCGTCCTGGCCAGCGCTACCCTTTTCTTCTGCCCGCCGGACAAATGATCAATCTTCTCTTCATGATCCGTAATCCCAAGCTTATTCAGCACATTTCTTGCTTCACTTTCCGTACTCCAGTCCTTCTGCCACTTCCCCTCAGCCACATAATCCAGGATAGAAGTCCCCTGGGGAAACTCCGGCATCTGTGGCAGATAGGTAATCCGCAGACCATTCTGTGTGATCACCTGTCCCTCATCCGGCTCCTCCAGACCACCGATAATCTTTAAGATCGTAGATTTCCCGGTTCCGTTAATCCCGATAATCCCAATCTTATCCCCCTGATGCACTCCATAGGAAACATCATCCAGAACCGTCTTCTCGCCAAACACCTTGGAAACATGCTCTATATTCAAAATATTCATAAGTCCAAACCTCTCTCGTAATTTTCACTTTCTACCTGTTTTTACTTATCCGAAAACAAATTTGCACCCTATTATACCAT
>CAKRYE010000023.1 GCA_934426285.1 uncultured Blautia sp. | reverse complement strand
AAAGCGGAAGTACGTCTCTATGAGAATATCGTAGACGAGGAGAAGGGTGTATACAACAAAGAAGATGGTTCTCTGAACGTAAATCCAAATTCTCTGACAAAAGTTACTGCATATGTAGAGCCTGCACTTATGGAAGCAAAAGGTTACGACAGCTTCCAGTTCGTAAGAACAGGATTTTTCTGCGCAGATATCCATGACTCCAAAGAAGGCGCTCCGGTGTTTAACCGTATCGTATCTCTGAAGAGCTCATTTAAGTTGCCGAAAGCCTGATAAGGAATGTGCTTCATAGTAAGAACTCAAAGTTAAAATAACTATTATATAAATAAAAACGGATCAATCTGAATAGTATCAGACGGATCCGTTTTTTATGTTGTTATGTTATTCTGCGTCAGTATCTGCTTTAACGTCGGCTTCGGTATCTGTTTCAGTATCCTGAATAGTGCCAGTTTTTACATCATCAGAGCATTCAGCCTCTTCGTCAGCTTCGGCATCATCAGCGCTTTCAGGCTCTTCATCAGCTTCAGTGATGTCACCCTGTTCTAAATCAGCGTCCCAGGATTCAAAATCTTCAGCGCTTTCCTGCGGAGCTTCCTTTTCCTCTTCTTCATCGGAGTCAAAGTCGATATCAAATGCATCATCAAAATCCTCTGTGAAATCCTCATCTTTTGTATGAGGATGTTTTTTGGTGATCACTGCTGCCACCGCACCGGCTGCTGCCGCGGTCAGGGCACCTACTGCTACAAATCCCCAATATTTATTAAGCTTTGCCATAATAATACTCCTTTCTGACATTGGTCATTTCGCATATGAATAAAGATATTTTAATACATTTCTGTCAAAAAGAAAAGGGGTAAGTTTTGGCTTGTTCATGATCCGGCAAAAAGCAATAAAAACCGGTTGCGTCAGCGAAAGATACACGGTATACTATGACAGGAAAGAAGAGGGGATATTATGAGAAAAATTATTTTGGCATCTGCTTCCCCAAGAAGACGGGAGTTATTGACGCAGGCAGGAGTGACCTTTTCGATCATACCTGCCCACGGGGAGGAGAAACGGACTTCGGATGAGCCGGGAGAGGCAGTACAGAGGCTGGCTTTTGATAAGGCTGCATCTGTGGCAGAGGAGCTTGGGGAATGCGAGGAAAAGACACTGGTGATCGGTTCAGATACAGTTGTGGTTTTTCAAAACAGCATTCTGGGCAAGCCGGCAGATGAGGAGGATGCAGTTCATACTTTGCAAAAGCTTCAGGACAATACACATCAGGTATATACGGGAGTGGCAGTTCTGGAGAAAAAGCAGGGACAATGGATAGAACATACCTTTTATGAGAAAACAGATGTGGAATTTTATCCGGTGTCTGAAAATGAAATCAGGGCTTATGTATCTACCGGAGAGCCTATGGATAAAGCCGGAAGTTACGGGATCCAGGGCAGATGGGGGATTTATGTAAAGGGAATCTGCGGTGACTATAATAATGTGGTGGGACTGCCGGTGGCAAGGCTTTTCCATGAAATGAAGAAGCTGGGGATATCCCTTGTTGACTAAAATGCAGACAGAATAAAGAGGATGATACAAAATGATAAAAGCAGGTATATTTGATCTGGACGGAACTCTGGCATATACACTGGATTCCATGGCATATATTGCAAATGAGGTGATGGAGAAGCTGGGACTTCGCCCTCTTCCTCTGGATAATTTCCGCTATTACTGCGGAGAAGGTGCGGATATGCTGGTGCGCAGGGCGCTAAAGGATGCGGGAGATCCGGAGCTGGTTCATTATGAAGAAGCACGGAAAATGTACAGAGAGAGGTTTGACGAAGACCCGCTGTATAAGGTGACCAGGTATGAGGGAATGCAGTCAACGGTAGAGGAACTGAGAAAAAAAGGAATGAAGCTGGCTGTATGCTCCAATAAACCCCATCCTGCAGCACTGAAGGTAATAGATTACCTTTATCCGGGAATTTTTGACCTGGTGATTGGACAACAGGAAGGAATCCGCCGTAAACCTGCACCGGATGCACCGCTTCTGGCGGCAAAGGAGTTTGGGGTAAAACCGGAGGAGTGTATGTATATCGGGGACACCGGTACAGACATGCAGACCGGTAAAGCGGCTGGAATGTTTACTATAGGTGTATTGTGGGGCTTCCGTGACCTGGAGGAGCTTAATGCCAACGGAGCTGATCTGGTGGCGGAGAAACCGACAGATTTATTAAAGATATGTGAGGAATACAAAAATGATTAAACTGATCGCCAGTGATCTGGACGGAACATTACTTTTAAACAAGGCCCAGACCCTGCCAGAGGATCTGTTTCCTTTAATTCAGGCGCTGAATGAACTGGGAATCCGGTTTGTGGCAGCCAGCGGACGCCAGTATCCAAATATGAAGAGATTGTTTGCGCCGGTTGCTTCGGATATTTCTTTTATCTGTGAGAATGGTGCGCTGGCAGTGGAAAAGGGTCAGGTTCTTTATCAGGATCGATTTGATAAAGAACTGGCAAATGAGATTCTTACTGCAATTATAGAAAAAAAGGATGCAGAATTCACCTGTTCTGCCAAGGATTATCATTATCTCATGCCAAAGACAGAAAGCTTTCGGCATTATATGTTGGATCTGGTGAAAAATGAGTGCAGGATCATAAACAGCCTGGATGAGATCACAGAGCCCATTATGAAGCTGGCAGTATATGAATCTGCCGGTCTGACAGATGAATATGTGCGTTACTGGACTGGACGGTTCGGACAGAGATGTACGGTAGTGACATCAGGCAATGACTGGGTGGATTTTATTCCTTTTGGTACGAACAAGGCGAAGGGAATCCGGGAGTTCCAGAAAAAATATGGAATTTCCCCAGAGGAATGCATTGCATTCGGAGACGAATATAATGATATAGAGATGCTTAAGGCAGTGAAATATGGCTTTGCCATGGCACATTCCAAGGAGAAGGTGCGGGAATCGGCAGCATTCACTGCAGACCGGGTACAGGATATCCTGGAAAAGGTGATCAGGGCGAAAGGAAATATGGAGGAGGTAATTTAAAATGTACACAGAAGAATGCATCAACACATTTCTGGAAAAGCAGGGACAGCTTTTTCCACAGCCGGTGGCGGAGTCTTTTGAGGAAGCAGAGGCTTTTCTGGAGGACTGCATGGCTGCAGTGGTAGATTCTATTGACGAGGTGAGGGAATATCTGGATGACATGGGAGCTGATGTAGAAGGCATGTCAGACGAAGAACTGGAAGAGGCCAGTGAGGTATTTGCACTTCCGGACGGAAAATATCTCATTGTGGAAGGCTGAACAGAAATTTGATATAAAATAAATAAAAAGAGGAAGAAGCTATTTCAAAAAGTAGTTCTGCACAATAGAACTATGCAGATTGAAACAGCTTCTTTCATTTATGAACAGAAGCAATATGAAATATGCGAATTACATTTGGAAAAACCACAGTGTTATAATAACACTGTATAAAGGACTGCCGGTCAGGAATAAAATGGCAGTTATAAAAAGATATATCAATGATAAATAAAAGGAGGATGGCACATGAGGAAAAAAAGAATTCTTGCAGTGCTGATGGCTGTGCTGATGATCGTTACCCTTCTTCCATCCATGGCTTTTGCAGCGGAAGCCGGAGAGCTTGGAGGCAAGCTGAAGGTAAAGGGCCTGCCGGCAGTGGGAACAGTACTGAGTGCAGATTATTCCAAGGTGACTCCTGAGGGAGTGACAGATGATGATGTTATCTTTTCCTGGTCCAGACAGACCGGAGAGAAGGAACTTACCCAGGTAGGTACAGAAAAAACTTACACAGTGACCCAGGAGGATCTGGGTTATGTACTGGTGCTGGATATTACGCCGGCAGAGAAGTCAGGACTTACCGGTAAACTCCAGGCCAAGACTCTGGAGGTGACAGCTACTCAGGAGGAAGCCCAGGCTGCTGCTGATAAGAAGGCTCAGGAGGAGCAGGATACAGAAGCCCAGCTGGAAGGTTCTGAAGAGGATGCAGAGTCGGAAGACGTTGAAGACGTCCAGCAGACAGAGGATGACAGTACAGAGGGGGCAGTTCTGGCTGAGGAGAATGAGGAAGACTCTCCGTCTCAGGCAGAGGAAAATGATACACAGAACCCGGAACAGACAGAGGAAATGCAGATTTATACCCAGTCTGAGCTTCAGCCTGACGGTACAGAGAAAACTACAGATAAAACAGAGGATGTTCAGGAGACAGAAGCGCCGGAGGATACAGAGAACACGGATGATGTGGAAAATGCACAGCAGGAGCTGTCCTATGAAGCAGTAGCTTCTGTAGAAGGCCAGGAAAATCCGGTGTGTGATTTTGGAACTATCCGGACAGAATCCGGAGATAATGAATCCCAGACAATGTTTGTGGATATTAAAAATACCGGAACAGGTGCTCTGAATTTCAAGGCAATCAGCCCGGAGCATTTTATGGTAGCGGACATAGAGGAGCCTCTGGCAGCAGGAGAGTCTGTCAGCGTATGGGTTCAGCCAAGGAAGGAACTGGAGGAAGGTACTTATGATGATACCATTACCTATGAGACGGAAGAGGGGGCTGAGGTTTCCTTTGAAGTGAAGGCTGTGGTGGAAGCGGAAGAAGAGCCTGTTCTTGAACCTGATGATCCTGAAACTCCTGATGATCCTGAGAATCCGGAAACTCCGGAGGAACCAAGTGCAGAGCTTGGAAAGTTATCTATATCCACAGATCCGGCGGTACTTTCCTTTGCTGATCTGACAGAAGGCTATACACAGATCAGTGAGAGCCAGACAGTTACTGTGACGAATACAGGAGATGAGACAGTTACAGTGAAGCTTCCGGCGTCTGAACATTTTGATATTACGCCGGTAGATACACAGGCTGTATATACACTGGAGAAGGGAGCATCCTGTAGCTTTCAGGTTCAGCCAAAGGCAGGATTAGTCCAGGGTGATTACAGTGATACACTTGTTTTTGGAATTGAAGAGGATGAGGATACTGTGGCACAGGCAGAGGCCGGAGTCAGTGTAAAAGCAGAGGAGAAGCCGCAGGTTTCCCTGAAAGCAGATCCTTCAGAGATTATTTATGACCCGATGGAGGAGGGATACAATACTCCGGATTATGTGTATCGGATCACACTTACTAATACTGGAAATACAGCAGTGAATCTGACTCAGCCGCAGGCTCAGTATTTTGAAATCGGAGAGCTGTCTGCAACACAGCTGGATCCCGGAGCAGAAGCAACCTTTACTGCAGTGCCAAAAACCGGTATGACAGCAGGCGAGTACAGCGAATCTATTCAGGTTACAGCCACAAATACAGACAGCCAGATTTCTGCAGTGGCCGAGATCAGTGCTTCGTTTAGTGTGACAAAACCAGCATGCAGAATTACCGGAATCCAGAATCCTTCTCACGTGAAGGGAGTAAGGAATGGTTCAGAGAAATCTGCTAAGGCACTGGGACTTCCTTCAAAAGTAGTTATTAATACTACAGAGGGGGAAATGAAGGCGAAGGTAAAATGGAATGTAAAGGAATGTACGTATGATCCATCTGTAAAGCAGGAGCAGACCTTCAAAGTGAATGGAACTGTAGTGCTTCCTGATGGAGTTGAAAATCCGGATCAGATCAGCCTGATCACAGCTGTAAAGGTAACTGTAAAAGCCGGACGTACTGCGCAGATTGCGGATCCGGCAAATAATAAGATTACAGGAATCAGTGCTGACGGATATACCACTCAGTCCAAAATTACGTTTACAGCGGTAGGCGCAGGAATGGACAATGAAAGCCCGGGAAAGGGAGATGTGCGTTATGTTCCGGATCACTGGACAGTTATCAATACAAACAGCTGGAGTCAGGCTCCGTACACGGCTACTTTTGGAATTACCAAAGAGGGCACATATAATCTGACTGTTGTATTTAATGCCCAGCAGTATGATGGTAAAAGCTGGAAAAATACGGGAAAACAGGATACAAAGCAGGTAAGTTTTACAATTTCACAGCCAAAGGTTGTAATTACAGCTACTCCTACTCCTGTGCAGCAGAATCCGGCTGCTAATCAGAAGAAGGCAGTACAGACCGGAGATACCACCAATATCATGCCGTTTGTACTGATTCTTGCCATTGCAGCAGGTGCTATTGTAGGAGTTGTAGTTTACAAGAAAAAGAAAAAATAAATAGGTAGACAGTTAAATATCAATGAATTATTAGCACTCATTTTAAATGAGTGCTAATTTTTGCTTGACTTTTAGTCCATAAGGTATTACTATATCTTTCAGAGTTATAGAAAATCTGAAAGATATAAAAGGAGTGTGGACAGCATGGCTGTAAAACATGGAAGTTTATCAATTAACAGCGAAAATATTTTCCCGATCATTAAAAAGTGGCTGTATTCAGACCATGATATTTTTGTAAGAGAGCTGGTATCCAATGGATGTGATGCCATTACTAAGCTGAAAAAGCTGGAGGTAATGGGCGAATATACATTCCCGGAAGGATATAAGCCGGAGATTCAGGTAATCGTAGATCCAGATGGAAAAACTCTGAAATTTATTGATAATGGTATCGGTATGACTGCGGATGAGGTAGAGAATTATATTACTCAGATCGCTTTTTCCGGTGCGACTCAGTTCCTGGAGAAATACAAGGATAAGACAACAGATGACCAGATGATCGGTCACTTTGGACTGGGATTCTATTCTGCATTTATGGTGGCAGATGAAGTACATATTGACACCCTTTCCTATACAGAGGGAGCGGTACCTGTGCACTGGTCCTGCGATGGCGGTACAGAGTATGATATCCAGGAAGGCAACAAGACGACTGTAGGAACAGAAATCACACTTTTCCTTAATGAAGACTGTCTGGAATTTGCCAATGAATACCGTATGCGTGAAGTACTGGAGAAATATTGTTCCTTTATGCCGGTAAATATTTATCTTTCTAAAGCAAACGCACCTCAGGAATATGAGACTATCGATGAATCAGAATTAAGAGATGATGATGTAGTGGTAGAGCATATCCATGAGGATGCTAAAACTGAAGAAAAAGAGAATGAAAACGGAGAGAAGGAAGTAGTTGAGATTTCTCCGGCAAGGGAAAAAGTGAAGATCAATAAACGTCCGGTTTCTCTCAGTGATACCAATCCGCTTTGGATGAAGCATCCCAATGAGTGTACAGATGAGGAGTACAAAGATTTCTACCGTAAAGTATTTATGGACTACAAGGAACCGCTGTTCTGGATTCATCTGAATATGGATTATCCGTTCAACTTAAAGGGAATTCTGTATTTCCCGAAGATTAACACAGAGTATGATTCTATTGAAGGAACTATTAAACTGTACAACAATCAGGTATTTATTGCTGATAATATTAAGGAAGTTATTCCTGAGTTCCTTCTCCTGCTTAAAGGCGTGATCGACTGTCCGGATCTTCCTTTGAACGTGTCAAGAAGTGCGCTGCAGAATGATGGATTTGTCAAGAAGATTTCTGAGTATATTTCCAAAAAGGTAGCTGATAAGCTTACCGGAATGTGCAAGACAGACAGAGAAAGCTATGAGAAATACTGGGATGATATTAGCCCGTTTATTAAATATGGTTGTATTAAAGATACCAAATTTGCAGAAAAGATAGGTGACTACGTACTCTTTAAGAATCTGGATGGTAAATATCTTACTCTCAAGGATTGCATAGAAGAGAATAAGAAGACAACAGAGACAGCTGAGGAAGCAGCAGATCAGACTGAGTCAAAAGAAGCTGAAGCAGCAGACGCAGATAAAACAGAAGAGAAAGAGCCGGAGAAGACAACAATTTTCTATGTAACGGATGAAATCCAGCAGAGTCAGTATATCAATATGTTTAAGGAAGCCGGCAAAGATGCCGTGATTCTGAAACATAATATTGACAGCCCATTTATCTCCAGTCTGGAACAGAAACATCAAGATGTGCAGTTTAAGAGAATTGATGCGGACCTGACAGAAGAAATGAAGGGTGAGGGTACTGCTGACGAAGTGACTGCCAAAGAGTTGACAGAGCTTTTCCGTAAGAATCTGAATAAGGATAAACTTGAGGTTCATGTAGAGAATCTGAAGAATGAAAATGTATCTGCAATGGTTACCCTTTCCGAAGAAAGCCGCCGTATGCAGGATATGATGAAAATGTATGGAATGGGCGGTATGGATCCGAATATGTTTGGTGGACAGGAAACACTGGTACTTAATGCGAACCATCCACTGGTAAAATATCTGGCAGAAAATAAGGATTCAGATAAAGCACCTGTAATCTGTGAACAGCTTTATGATCTGGCAATGCTCAGCCATAAGCAGCTTTCACCGGATGAAATGACAAAATTTGTACAGAGAAGCAATGAAGTGTTGATGATGCTTACAAAATAATATAAGGTGATTCTGTGGTTTGCTGTCCGTTGGGGAGAGTAGAAGCAGTTCTGTGAAAAATTACGATAGTCCTGGAAAAGTTTCGAAACATGGCGAAAAAACATGGAGAGAACAACCAGGACTATCGTTTTTAGTACTTTTATATTGACAAATGGCGTATAAATTTTTATCATTAATTTGCTGGTATTTTAATAATTGTATATGATTTTTCTTTATAAGTGACAATATTTCCGAAAAACTGAGTATGTCGTAAAAACGCTAAAGGTGTATTACAAAAAATGCAAAAAGGACGACTGTCCGGTTAAGGAGGAAAAAAAGTATGAGTGAAGTGTATGGACTGATCAGAAAATTAGGAGCGACATCCAAATATAAGGGATATTATTATGTCGCGGAAGCGGTGAATATGGCGAAAGAACAGCAGGAGCGGCCGATGAAGATCACAAAGGATATTTATCCTATTCTGGCAAGAAAATACAAGTCAACACCATCTAATGTGGAACATAATATCAGGACATTGGTAAATATCTGCTGGATCAATCACAAAGAAGATCTAGAACTGATCGCAGGATGTTCCATGGAGGATAAACCTACAAACAGTGAATTTATTGATATTCTGGCATATTATCTGAATAAAACAGAGGAAATGTCAAAATAGCAGGGACTTATAGTCTCTGAAACGGAATATGATTTCCTTCAAGAAATCTGCACAGTATGTCGTCCCAGAGATGTTCGGACTTTTTGTCCAGGGAAAAGGAGGAGTAGGAAACGCCGGCGGTACATAACAGAGATTTGCTTTTGTACTGAATGTTAAGATAAAAATTACATACTGAGGTTGTGGATTGTCTTC
Organism: uncultured Blautia sp.; assembly: GCA_934426285.1. Classification (GTDB taxonomy): domain Bacteria; phylum Bacillota; class Clostridia; order Lachnospirales; family Lachnospiraceae; genus Blautia_A. The sequence continues at coordinate 22,998 of CAKRYE010000023.1, read as the reverse complement.
CCAGATTCTTCAAAAGGTTCTGTGCCTGAAAAGGAGAGAGCTGGAACACGATTTTGAAGTTCAGTGGTGTGCGCTTACCGCGGATGATGGAAAAACAGTAAGGTTTGACATCGCGCCACAGGGAATATTCCACAGCTTCTTTTTTATATTCCTCTACAGTGTCTGTGTCAAAAAAATCCTGCTGGAGATGTCCGTCAATGGTGAAGGTGTTAAATGTAGTGACGGAAGCTTCAACCAGAGAAAAATTGTCAAATACTTCACCGATAAGCAGCTTATTCATAAAATCCTTAACATCTGAAATAGTTAATGCAAGCATAGAAATCCTTTCATGACTCCTGAAATTACTCTGCTGTCAGTTCTGTAATATCTATAGATATTACAGGCTTGGACAGAATTGTAGGAGTATTTTATTATTATAAATCAGATTGAAAAAAAAGAACAGAGTTTTTGAGAAAAAGGCTTTTCAAAAGGAAAACAGTATGATAAGATATATCTGGTATTCGAAACTACATATAATGGAAAAGAGGACGATATAATTGAGATATAAGATTGTCATAGATAGTTGTGGAGAACTTTTAGATGAATGGAAACAGGATGAGCATTTTGAATCTGTTCCCCTGACGTTAATGGTGGGAGCAGAACAGATTATAGATGATGAAACATTTAAACAGGGCGAATTTCTGCACAAGGTAGCAGAGTGCCCGGAGTGCCCAAAATCAGCATGTCCTTCTCCGGAGAGATATATGAGAGCCTATGACTGTGAGGCAGAGCATGTATATGCGGTTACATTGTCAGCAGAGCTGAGTGGCTCTTATAATAGCGCACTTCTTGGGAGAAACCTGAGTCTGGAGGATCATCCGGATAAAAAAATTCACGTGTTTAATTCCAGATCTGCTTCCATTGGTGAGACATTGATCGCACTGAAGATTCAGGAATGTGAAGAAAAGGGAATGAGCTTTGAGGAAGTAGTTGCTACAGTGGAACACTATATTTCAGGACAGCATACATTCTTTGTTCTTGAAAATCTGGAGACATTACGTAAGAATGGAAGATTGAGTAAGGTAAAAGCACTGGTTGCCAGTGCTCTGAAGATTAAGCCTGTAATGGGATCTACAGAAGAGGGAACAATCTATCAGCTGGATCAGGCCAGAGGAATGAACCGTGCCTTGATTAAAATGGTTGAGCAGGTGATTGAAAAAACTGCAGATAGTGCGGATAAGGTTTTAGCAATCAGTCATTGCAACTGCCCGGCCAGAGCACAGGTGCTCAAGGAAGCATTTCAGGAGAGAATGAAGCTTGCCAAAGTTGTCGTATTGGACACAGCAGGTGTCAGCTCCATGTATGCTAATGACGGCGGTGTGATTGTTGCAGTGTAATATGTGAAAAAACTGTGTCAAATTCAACCAATCATGATTCTCTATTTCATTTTAGAAAAAGATGTGCTATAATTATTTAGCCGATGAAAGGAAATATGAGAAGCAAAGGAGATACATCATGAGTCAGAAGAAAGTTGATGCCTATAAAGCTAGGAAGAGCACACGGGGAAGAGCAGATAAGAAGGAAAAAATGATGTTTACCCTGGAAATGTTTGCCTGGGCATTTATATGTGTTGTAGTAGTTGCCTGGATTGGATATTCTGCATATGTAAAAGTGGCAGGAACCAAAGCAGAGGTCGTACAGAATACAGTGCTGGATACCAGTGCGCTGGATAATTATATTTCCGGTATTGATACTGATGAAGATGCAGACACTACAGAAGATACTGCAGATGAGACCGATGCTGCTACTGATACAACAGAGGACACAGAGGCAGCAGACGATACTACAGCTACAGAGGATACAGCAGAGGACAGTGCAGAGACTGCAGATGATACTGCGGAAACAGAGGATACTACAGATTCTGCAGCAAAATAATAAAAAATGAGAATAAAAAAATCCCCCGGAAGATCCGGGGGGTTTTTTTGAGGCCTTCTATCCGTGTTAAAAGTGCGGAATTCAATCCTCTTACGTTAACGGAAATTATAAATTATAATTTTGTAACGTTTGCAGCCTGCATGCCACGTGCGCCTTCTGTTAAGTCGTATGTTACAGCCTGGCCTTCTTCAAGGGATTTGAATCCTTCACCATTGATAGCGGAGAAATGTACAAATACGTCTGCACCGTCTTCACCAGTGATAAATCCGTAACCTTTTTCTGCGTTGAACCATTTTACAGTTCCCTTGTTCATGTTGTTACCTCCATAAAAAATAAAAAAGTTAAAAAGCTTCTGGCAAAAAAAATCACCAGATTTTACAGATTATATGAAGTAATATAATCTCTAAAAACCAGTGATTATATAATTTGATAATCCAGATATGAACTGATTATATATCCCGTATTTTAAAATGTCAAGCATAAAACAGAATGTTATTGTTTATTGATTTTAAAAGGGGAAAAAAAGACTTTATTAAATAGGCAGTTTCGTGTATTATGTATATTAGGTATGCTATAATGCTGACAAGACGCATTGTAAGTAAATAATATATTGAAGTGATGAAGGGAGAGAATTACATGGGGATTCTTATTCGTGGCGGCCGCATCATAGATGCAGCAACCGACACTGATAAAATCGGTGATATTTATCTGGAAGACGGAATGATCAAAGAGATTGGCGATCAGCTGACAGCGAAAGAAAAAAGCGATAGAGTGATCGATGCAAAGGGCTGTCTGGTTATGCCTGGTCTGATCGATCTGCATGTACATTTCAGAGATCCCGGACAGACACAGAAGGAAGATATAGAGACTGGTTCACGGGCAGCAGCCAGAGGAGGAGTGACTACAGTAGTAGCTATGCCAAATACCTCCCCGGTGATCGACAGGCCGGACCGTGTGAATTATGTACATAATAAAGCTGCCCAATTGTCCGGTATCCATGTGCTTCAGGCCGGAGCTATCACACAGGGAGAGAAAGGACAGGAGCTTTCTGATATAGAAGGAATGGTAAAAGCGGGAATTCCTGCTCTTTCTGAGGATGGTAAATCTGTTATGGATTCTTCTCTGTGCAAAGAAGCTATGGAAATTGCCAGAGACCTGGATATCCCGATCTTTGCACATTGTGAAGATATTGATCTTAGAGGAAAGGGCTGTATGAATGATGATGAGAATGCAGCCAGACTGGGACTGCCGGGAATTTGCAATGCAGTGGAGGATGTGATCGCAGCCAGAGATATTCTGCTTGCCAGAGAGACCGGCGCCAGACTTCATCTGTGCCACTGCTCTACAGAGGGAGTAGCCAAAATGATGAAGATGGTGGAGAAAGAGGGACTGAAGAATATCACTGCCGAAGTGTGTCCGCATCACTTTATACTTACCTCAGATGATATTAAGGAAGATGATCCGAATTACAAAATGAATCCGCCTCTCCGAACACAGAAGGACGTGGATGCACTGATCGCAGGTCTGAAGGATGGTTCCTTCCAGGTGATCAGCACAGACCATGCACCTCATACAGTGTCTGATAAGGCTGGTTCTATCCGTAATGCAGCATTTGGAATTGTGGGAATTGAAACCAGTTTTGCACTGACTTATACAGCGCTTGTAGACAAAGGTATTCTTACGTTAAAACAGCTTGTGGAAAAAATGAGCTGGAATCCGGCACAGATATTAAAGAGTGAGCGGGGAACTCTGCAGGAAGGACATCCGGCAGATGTGATCATTGCAGATGTGGATCACGAATATGCTATTGATAAAAATAAATTTGCATCCAAAGGACAGAATACCCCGTTTGACGGCTGGAAGGTAAAGGGAAAGATTCTTTATACCATCAGTGATGGAAAAATCGTATATCAGGATAAATTATAAAACAGATATCAGGAGGAAAAACCATGATTAACAAACTTGTTGAAAAAATTCAGAAAACAAACGCACCTATCGTAGTGGGACTGGATCCTATGCTTAATTATATCCCACAACATATCCAGGATAAAGCTTTCAGGGAGCTGGGAGAAACTCTGGAAGGTGCAGCTGAAGCAATCTGGCAGTATAATAAGGGAATTGTAGATGCAATCTGTGATCTGGTACCTGCAGTGAAACCACAGATTGCCATGTACGAGCAGTTTGGAATTCCCGGAATGATGGCATACAAAAATACAGTAGATTACTGTAAGGAGAAAGGTCTGGTAGTGATCGGTGATATCAAACGTGGAGATATCGGTTCTACTTCTGCAGCTTATGCAGTAGGACATTTGGGAAAGGTGCAGGTAGGAAGTAAGAAATATGCAGGATTTGACGAAGATTTTGCTACAGTAAATCCATATCTGGGTTCTGATGGTGTGAAGCCATTTATTGATGTATGTAAAGAAGAAAATAAGGGTATTTTTGTACTGGTAAAAACCTCTAATCCTTCCAGCGGAGAATTCCAGGACAGAATGATTGACGGACGTCCTCTCTATGAGTGGGTTGGCGAGAAAGTTGCCCAGTGGGGCGAGGAACATATGGGAGACAGCTACAGCTATGTAGGTGCAGTAGTAGGTGCTACATATCCTGAGATGGGAAAAGTTCTCCGTAAGGTTATGCCAAAGGCTTATATTCTGGTTCCGGGATATGGGGCACAGGGCGGAAAGGGTGCAGACCTGGTACACTTCTTTAATGAAGACGGACTGGGCGCTATTGTGAACTCTTCACGCGGAATTATTGCAGCATACAAGCAGGAAAAATATGCTTCCTTTGGAGAACTGAATTATGCAGATGCTTCCCGTCAGGCTGTTAAGGATATGATTGAAGATATCAGCAGTGCGTTAAACAACCGCTAGGAGGCCTGTTATGAGTGAGAAAAAAAGAGAAAACTGTACAGTTGTAAGCCAGGAATGTATTGCAGCAGGTATTTACAGTCTGTGGATCCAAACTGAAAAAATTGCAGCAGATGCGAAACCGGGACAGTTTGTTTCTATGTATACAAAGGATAAAACAAAGCTTCTCCCCAGACCGATCAGTATCTGTGAGATTGATAAGGAACAGGGGAGACTTCATCTGGTATACAGAGTGACAGGAGAAAATACAGGTACAGAGGAATTTTCACGTCTGCAGCCTGGAGATACCCTGCCTGTGATCGGACCTCTGGGAAATGGCTTTCCGGTGGAAAAAGCAGAAGGCAAGAGAGTATTTCTTATGGGAGGAGGTATTGGTGTTCCTCCGATCCTGGAGCTTGCCAAGGAGATGAATTGTGCAGAGAAGCAGATCGTAGTCGGATATAGAGACTGCCATACTTTCCTGCGTGAGGAATTTGAGGCAGCAGGAACTTTATACATTTCTACAGAAGATGGCAGTGTGGGTACAAAGGGAAATGTTATGGATGCGATCAGGGAGAAAAAGCTTCAGGCAGATATGATTTATGCCTGTGGACCTACCCCTATGCTTCGTGCGATTAAGAAATATGCCGAAGAAAATAATATGGAATGTTATATTTCGCTTGAGGAACGTATGGCTTGCGGGATTGGCGCCTGCCTTGCCTGTGTTTGTAAATCCAGAGAGAAGGATGCTCACAGCAATGTGAATAATAAAAGAATCTGTAAGGATGGTCCTGTATTTCTTTCTACGGAGGTGGAGATCTGATGAATATGAGCGTAAATATTGCCGGCGTAGAATGGAAAAATCCGGTAACTGTAGCATCCGGAACCTTTGGCTCCGGAGAGGAATTCTCTGAATATGTAGATCTGAACAAATTAGGTGCGGTGACTACCAAGGGTGTGGCAAATGTCCCATGGGCCGGAAATCCTACTCCCAGAGTGGCCGAGGTCTACGGCGGTATGATGAATGCCATTGGTCTGCAGAATCCGGGAATTGATCTTTTCTGTAAAAGAGATATTCCGTTTTTGAAAAAATATGATACCAAAATCATAGTTAATGTATGTGGTCATGCACCGGAGGAATATCTGGCTGTGGTAGAACGTCTGGCAGAGGAACCTATTGATATGATGGAAATCAATATTTCCTGTCCAAACGTAAATGCCGGTTTCCTTGCATTTGGACAGGATGCCCGTCATGTAGAGGAGCTGACTGCCCAGATTAAGAAAATCGCCAAACAGCCGGTGATCATGAAACTAACCCCTAATGTGACAGATATCACAGAAATTGCCAAGGGAGCAGAGGCTGGCGGAGCAGATGCAGTTTCTCTGATCAACACTCTTACAGGTATGAAGATTGACATTAACCGGAAGACCTTTGCACTGGCAAATAAGACAGGCGGCGTTTCCGGACCAATTGTGAAACCGGTCGCAGTACGCATGGTTTATCAGGTAGCGCAGGCTGTGAAAATACCTATCATTGGTATGGGCGGTATTTCCTGTGCTGAGGATGCGATTGAATTTATTCTTGCAGGCGCCAGCGCAGTGTCTGTGGGAACTGCCAATTTCCACAATCCTGCAGTTACCATGGAAGTGATCGATGGAATAGAAGCTTATATGAAGAAGAATGGCTTTGAGTCAGTTAAGGATATGGTTGGTATTGTAAAATAATGTAGCTGTGAAAAACTGTACAGTTGCAAAAATGAAATTCAGGAGGTACAAAATGGAACAGTATAAAAAAGAATTTATTGAATTTATGGTAGACAGCCAGGTGCTGAAATTTGGCGAATTCACTCTGAAAAGCGGCAGAAAATCCCCGTTTTTTATGAATGCAGGAGGATATGTGACAGGTTCTCAGTTAAAGAAACTGGGAGAATACTATGCACATGCTATCCATGACAAATATGGTGATGATTTTGATGTGCTTTTCGGACCTGCATACAAAGGAATTCCGCTGAGTGTAGTTACAGCCATTGCTTTCAGTGAATTATATGGAAAAGAGATCCGTTATTGTTCAGACCGTAAAGAAGAGAAGGATCACGGTGCTGACAAGGGAAGCTTTCTGGGAAGCAAACTTCAGGATGGTGACAGAGTGGTAATGATCGAGGATGTTACTACCTCAGGAAAATCTATGGAGGAGACAGTACCAAAGGTAAGAGGAGCTGCCAATGTAGAAATTGTTGGTCTTATGGTATCTTTGGACCGTATGGAAGTAGGCAAAGGCGGTGTAAAGTGCGCATTGGATGAGGTGCATGATCTGTATGGATTTGAGACCAATGCGATTGTTACCATGGCAGAGGTAATTGAGCATCTTTATAATAAAGAATATAAGGGTAAAGTGATTATTGATGATACATTAAAGAATGCTATTGATGCATATTATGCGCAGTATGGTGCAAAATAAGCAAATGAGCAGGGAGGAATGACCATGAACGAAAAAATTTATAAAACCATGTCTTCCACAGGTGCATGCAGTCTGGCAGTGGGAATTATCATACTTGCCACAGGAATAACAGCCGGTATTATGATGATCATAAACGGTGCAAGACTGCTGAAGAAAAAATCTGAAATACTTTTATAGTTGGTAATGTTGCCGCCTGGCAACATATCCGTTTAGACTGTAAAGCCGCGCGGAAACCGGATGTATACGTTCCGTGCGGCTTTTACGTAGAAATAGGGGCAAATAAAATTTTGAAAAAAGAAACAAAACATATTATCAGGGGGCTGGGGCTGGTTTCTTTTATACTGTATGTACTGGCATTGGTTTATTTCCTCTTTTTTTCGGAAAAATATGGAAGAGCAGTTGTGACAGAACAGGAATTCAGATATAATCTAATACCTTTTGTGGAAATACGGAGGTTCTGGGTATACAGAAAACAGCTTGGATTTGCAGCAGTATTTACGAATTTGGTGGGCAATGTGGCAGGATTTTTACCTTTTGGATTCATTCTGCCTGTTATTACAGAAAAGATGCGAAGTGGTATTCTGATCACTTTGGCCGGATTTGGCTTAAGCCTGACGGTGGAGGTGGTTCAGCTGATAACCAGGGTAGGATGCTTTGATGTGGATGATATGATTCTGAATACAGCAGGAGCAGCGTTGGGATATCTGCTTTTTTTTATCTGTGATCATCTGAGGAGAAAAATTTATGGCAAAAAGATATAGATATGCTTTTGTAAAAAAACAGGAAGCCCGAAAGGGAAAGCTATCTACAGGATTGGCGGCAGCTTCATTGGTTCTGTTTCTGGCAGCGGTGATGCTGGCCTGTGTATTTGATGGTGAAATGGGATATATTGTAGGAGGCATCAGCCTTTTTGCAATGCTGCTGTCTGTGTATGGCTTTATTATGGGGCTGCTGAGTTTTTCGGAAACAGGCAGAAATCATCGTACCAGTATGATTGGATCCATTTTAAACGGTATGATTATGATTGGCTGGCTGGGGATGTATCTGCTTGGAATGACTAATATTTAAGGAGATGAAGATTTGGACGAATGGGTTATGGAACGGTATAAACTGGCGAAGGAAAGAATCGTACAGATACCTGAAGAAAATATAGTAAAAATGCCATATCAGGACTTTTTTATAAAAGAGGCAGAATTTTTGCAGAAAGTAATTTCTGTGATGGATGAAAATCAGAATCAGGATAAGACTTTGGAGGAACTGCAGGCACAGAACTATGAACTGTATCAGGATGTGCTTCCGCAGAATTATGAAAAGTCCTATGGAAATCCTGTTTATGCACAGAAAATGCTGGGAGAATATGGAAGAGCTTTTACTTTCCTTTATACAGAACTGCATGGAACCATTGGCTATGCTTTTGAAAAAAAAGTCTGGGATATTACAGTAGGTCTGGAACTTTTTCTGGAAATGTATTCTGCGTTTTCGGAAGAGGAACTGCCGGCTGAGAAGCAGGTGAGAGAAATCCTGCTTTCCTATGTGAATGATTATTGCCAGGATATGGTGGAGACCAGAATCAGGGAAGGGGTTGACCCGGAAGAAGATTTTGCTGTAAATATTATTATGAAATCTGATCTGAATGATCTGCGATATCTGTACAGATTTGGAGAATACATCTCAGAGAGCCAGCTGGAGACTGCCAGATTTTTAAACTCTATGTCCCAGGAAGAAATAGACAGTATGGCAGGTACTTATACAGAAGGGTACCGTATGGGCTTTGTTACAGGCAGAAAAGATATCAGGAAGAAGAAAACAGTAAATATCCGTTATGAACTGGGATTTGAACGTATGGTTAAAGCTGCCATACTGCAGTTTGAGGAAATGGGACTGAAGGCTGTGATCTATCGCCATGCACTTCATGCAGTGAACAAAAGAAGTCAGAACCGTGTTGGTTTTACAGGCGCAGTTGCCAATCCGCAGTTTGATTATGACCACAGGCAGGACAGTGCTCTGTTTATGGATTCTGATTTTGTTAAACGTAAGCTTCGTGCAATGCAGACCTCTTATGATGAATATGCAGACCTGGCAGAGGTTCATGGTGGTCCTGCAGTGATCGAGACTTTTGGGGAGAAGCCATTCTCGCCGGTGAGCAAGGAAGAGTGCTGGAACTTTAGCGAAGCACAGCAGAAATTACAGGTGGAGCTGGATAACGAATCCGGGCAGATTGTGAACCGATATATAAAAGGTGAGGAGAGAAGCTTTACAATCATTGCTTATCCTATCCCTGAGATTGGAGAGGATTTTCAGGATATTTTCCGTGAGATCGTAAAAATAAACACATTGGATTATAAAAAATACCAGAAAATCCAACAGACTATCATTGACACTCTGGACACCTGTGAATGGGTGGAGATCAAGGGAAAAGGAGATAATGAGACAGATTTGCTTATCCATCTTCATATCCTTACAGATCCTCAAAAACAGACAAATTTCGAGAACTGTGTGGCAGATGTGAATATACCTTTGGGAGAAGTGTTTACATCTCCGGTGCTGGCAGGAACCGGCGGTATCCTTCATGTTTCCAAGGTATATCTTAATGGCTTGCAGTTTTGTGACCTGAAACTGGTATTTGATTGTGGTCAGGTTATTGATTATACCTGCAGTAATTTTGATACTGAGGAAGAGAATCGGAAATATATTGAGGACAATATTCTGTTTCATCATCCCAGACTGGCTATGGGAGAGTTTGCAATCGGTACTAATACCACTGCCTATGTGGCAGCACAGAAATATGATATTGCAGATAAATTACCGATTCTCATTGCAGAGAAAATGGGACCTCATTTTGCAGTGGGAGATACTTGTTACAGTTGGGCTGAAGATACACCTGTATATAATCCTGACGGCAAGGAGATTATTGCAAGGGACAATGAAATCTCAGAGATGCGTAAGGATGATGTAAGCCTGGCTTATTATGGATGCCATACGGACATTACCATTCCCTATGATGAGTTGGGAAGTATCTGTGCAGTGGATGATGATGGCGGTATGATCCCTGTCATTGAGAACGGACGATTTGTGCTGCCGGGTACAGAAGCATTGAATGAAGCTTTCGGAGAATTGTGATTTTTAGGTTACTGTTCACGCACCACTATCCCGCGAGGTGTTTTTTGTGAGAGAAGGTCACAGAAAACCCGAGAAATGCCGCGCGAATTTATGCGATTAGCATAAATTCTGTGCATCGCGAAGCGTGTTGCTGGGAACGGAGTGAACAGTAACATTTTTAGGTTACTGACGTTATCTTTGTTGACAGAACCGGAGAATCTTAGTAGAATCTACCATTAGAGAGAGTTGAAAGCAAATATCTTTCTAACGAATGAAGCATCTAAAGAGAAAAGGAGAATAATTATGGCAAAAGTAGGAATTGTGATGGGCAGCGACTCAGATATGCCGATCATGAGCAAAGCAGCAGCTATTCTGGACAAGCTTGGAATTGATTATGAAATGAAAATTATTTCCGCACACAGAGAACCGGATGTATTCTTTGAATATGCGAAAACCGCTGAGGAGAAAGGATTTAAAGTAATTATTGCCGGAGCAGGAATGGCAGCACATCTGCCTGGAATGTGCGCAGCAATCTTCCCAATGCCTGTAATTGGTATTCCCATGCACACCACCTCACTGGGAGGCAGGGATTCCCTTTATTCTATTGTACAGATGCCATCCGGAATTCCGGTAGCTACCGTAGCAATCAACGGTGGAGCGAATGCAGGACTTCTGGCAGCAAAGATCCTGGCAACTTCAGACGCAGAGCTTCTTGACCGGTTAAAAGCATATAGTCAGGAACTGAAGGAGCAGGTAGAGGCAAAGGATGCCAGACTGCAGGAAGTTGGATACAAGAATTATTGATCAATAATGAACTGAAAATAATAATATGAAAGAGCCAGTACAGAAACTGGAGCTTATGGAGGATGATTATGGATTACAAGACAGCCGGAGTAGATATTGAAGCTGGATACAAATCAGTAGAGTTAATGAAGGAACATGTAAAGAGAACTATGCGTGAGGAAGTTCTGGGAGGCCTTGGCGGATTTTCCGGAGCTTTTTCCCTGGCTAAGATCAAAGATATGGAAGAACCAGTCCTTCTGTCAGGTACTGATGGTTGTGGAACAAAGGTAAAACTTGCCATGGTTATGGATAAACATGATACCATCGGTATTGATGCAGTTGCCATGTGTGTGAATGATATTGCCTGCGCAGGTGGCGAGCCATTATTCTTCTTGGACTATATTGCCTGCGGCAAAAATTATCCGGAAAAAATAGCAGCTATTGTAGGCGGTGTGGCAGAGGGATGTGTACAGTCTGAGGCTGCCCTTATTGGCGGCGAGACAGCAGAACATCCTGGACTTATGCCTGAAGATGAATATGATCTGGCTGGTTTTGCAGTAGGAGTATGTGATAAAAAAGAAATGATCACAGGTGAGAAGCTGAAAGCAGGGGATGTACTGATCGGTATGGCTTCTACCGGTGTACACAGTAATGGATTTTCCCTGGTGCGCAAGGTGTTTGAGATGACAAAGGAATCTCTGGATACCTATTATGAGGAACTGGGAATGACTCTGGGAGAGGCACTTTTAGCACCTACCAGAATTTATGTAAAAGCATTAAAGAGCATCAAAAATGCAGGTGTCTGCGTACATGCATGCAGTCATATCACAGGAGGCGGTTTCTATGAGAATATTCCGCGTATGCTTAAAGAGGGTACTCATGCAGTAGTTGAAAAAGACAGCTATCCGGTACTTCCGATTTTTAAACTTCTGGCTCAGAAGGGAAATATTGATGAGCAGATGATGTATAATACATATAATATGGGACTGGGAATGATTCTGGCTGTAGATTCTGCAGATGTGGATAAAACTATGGAAGCAATCAAAGCAGCAGGAGATACTCCATACGTGGTTGGACGTATTGAGAACGGAGAAAAGGGAGTGACCTTATGTTAAAGGTTGGTGTACTGGTTTCCGGCGGAGGGACCAATCTCCAGGCAATCCTGGATGCCATTGATAATGGAAAGATCACAAATGCAGAGGTTTCTCTGGTGATCAGTAATAATCCAAATGCCTATGCACTGGAGAGAGCAAAGAATCATAACATAGAGGCAGCATGTATTTCGCCGAAGAAATTTGAAAGCAGAGAAGAATTTCATAAGGCGCTGCTGGCAAAACTTCAGGAGAGTGGTGTGGAACTGGTGGTGCTGGCTGGATTCCTGGTAGCGATTCCTCCGATGATAGTGGAAGCTTTTCCTAACAGGATCATCAACATTCATCCGTCATTGATTCCGTCTTTTTGCGGTGTGGGATTTTATGGCCTTCATGTTCATGAAAAGGCACTGGAAAGAGGGGTCCGTGTAACTGGGGCAACCGTGCATTTTGTAGATACCGGTACAGATACAGGACCTATTATTCTGCAGAAAGCAGTAAAGATCAAGCAGGGAGATACTCCTGAGATTCTGCAGAGAAGAGTAATGGAAAAGGCAGAATGGAAAATTTTACCAAAAGCTATTAACCTTATTGCAAATGGCAAGGTATCTGTAGAAAACGGAAAAGTACGGATGAGTTAAGTATAGGCAGAATACTGGCTGAAGAAACGTAGAGATTATCAGATGGATAAATAGAGTTCCGGGGTCTTCCCCGGAACTGACATAGATAAGGAGCAGATAAAATGAAGGTTTTGATCGTAGGCAGCGGCGGAAGAGAGCATGCTATTGCGTGGAGTGTGTCTAAAAGCCCAAAGGTAGATAAAATTTACTGTGCACCAGGAAATGCAGGAATTGCAGAGCTGGCTGAGTGTGTGGATATTGGTGCCATGGAATTTGACAGACTGGCAGATTTTGCCCAGGAGAAAGGGATTGACCTGACTATCATTGGCATGGATGATCCGCTGGTGGGCGGTATTGTAGATGTGTTTGAGGCAAAGGGACTGAGAGTATTCGGACCTCGTAAAAATGCGGCTATTCTGGAAGGCTCCAAGGCTTTTTCCAAGGATCTGATGAAGAAATATAATATTCCTACTGCTGCATATGAGAATTTTGATGATCCTAAAAAGGCCCTGGAATATCTTCGCACAGAAGCAAAGTTTCCGATTGTGCTGAAGGCTGACGGTCTGGCTTTGGGTAAAGGCGTACTGATCTGTAAGGATCTGCAGGAAGCCGAAGATGGTGTAAAAGAAATCATGGAGGATAAGAAATTTGGCACTGCCGGAAACACCATGGTTATTGAGGAGTTTATGACAGGACGTGAAGTATCTGTTCTTTCCTTTGTGGATGGCAGTACGATCCGTACCATGACCTCTGCACAGGATCATAAGCGGGCCCAGGATGGTGATCAGGGCTTAAATACCGGCGGTATGGGTACTTTTTCTCCAAGTCCTTTCTATACAGATGAGGTGGATGAGTTCTGCAGAAAATATGTTTATCAGCCTACAGTGGATGCTATGGCTGCAGAAGGAAGACCTTTTAAGGGGATTATTTTCTTTGGCCTGATGCTTACTGCTGATGGTCCGAAGGTGTTGGAATATAATGCACGTTTTGGAGACCCGGAAGCGCAGGTAGTGCTGCCGCGTATGAAGAATGATATTGTAGAAGTAATGGAAGCTTGTATTGACGGAAAACTGGACCAGGTGGATCTGCAGTTTGAGGATAATGCAGCTGTATGTGTGGTTCTGGCCAGCGATGGATATCCTGTGAAATATGAAAAGGAAGTTCCGATGTATGGATTTGAAAACTTTAAAGACAAAGAAGGTTATTATTGTTTCCATGCAGGAACAAAGCAAAAGGATGGTCAGATTGTAACAAATGGCGGTCGTGTGCTGGGAATTACAGCAACAGGTAAGGATCTGAAGGAAGCGCGAAAGAACGCTTATGCAGCTACAGAGTGGATTTCCTTTGCCAACAAATATATGAGACATGATATTGGAAAGGCAATTGACGAGGCATAAGAATAACCTTTACAATTTGAGATTATGAAAGAGAGATTGTCAGGATGGCAATCTCCTTTTTTATGCATATTAAGCATTTTTTACATAAATTACCTTTACTTATTAGATATTTTGTTATAAAATATAAAAGAATTGCAGTGAATGAATATTTAACCCTGATCCATGGATAGCGGGGTATTGCAGATTATAATAGAATTGAGACAGAGAGGATAAGACAATGGCAATCAGTAAAGAAGATGCAATCAAGGAATTACAGAACAGAGATATGGTATATGTGGCGTATTCACAGTTTACCAAGCTTCCGTATGTGAAATGCGATGAGGAAACTTTTAATGATCAGGCATGGATTTTTTCCACAGAGGAAGGAATTAAAGAATTTGGAAAAAAACTTCTGGATGATAAGGTTCTCCTTATGGGTATGCGCTATGAGAAAAAGGATTATCCAAGATTGTATGGCACTTTTTATGCAATTGGTGTGAATACAGTAATGTGGGTAGATGGTGAGGAACAGGTAGAAATTGATCTGCCGGATATTGCAAAGCAGCATGATCTGAGCAAGATTCCGGAGGAACACAGACCTCTTTTGAATCCAACACTGGAGTTATCCGGTATTTATTTTATGCAGGAACTTCGCCGTCCGGTAGAGAAGGAACAGCATGGCAATCTTCGTGAACTTGAAGAGGAACTGCTGGTAAATATGCGTAAATCACAGTATCTGGTTGCTATGGAAGTAAATGAAGAGGATCCGAAACAGATCCGTATTCCATATCTGAAGAATAAGAAAGAGGAAATATTGCAGCCTGTATTTACGGATGTGATGGAACTGGAGAAATTTACGAAGGGACGTAAGCTTCGGATTGCTAAAGTTCCGTTAAATAAGCTTCCGGAACTGATGATTCAGCAGGCGAAGGCTTATGTGGTGAATCCTATGGGATTCAATCTGGTGCTGACCAAGGAACAGCTTGAAAAGATTATTGGATAATAAAGGTAAAGAAAGTATCTGACACAGGGGATGCCAGGTGGGATATAAGATGCACATTATGCTGATGGTAAGCATAATGTGCATTTTTTGGTATAGATATATGCGTTGCCTATTTTGTGCCCGTGATACATAAGAAACAAGATGTTGAGAAAAAGGTCTTTGCAAAATTGGTGGTATGTGCTAGTATATGTGTAACATAAAAAAGGAGTCGTATATGTATGGTGATTGAGATAGATTTCAGCAGTGATGAAGCAATATATATTCAGCTGACCAATCAGATCATCATGGGGATTGCCACAGCCAGGCTGCAGGAGGGGGATACGCTTCCTTCTGTGAGACAGCTGGCAGATACTGTTGGCATCAATATGCATACAGTAAACAAAGCCTATTCACTGCTGCGGCAGGAGGGATTTGTAACCATTGACCGCCGAAAAGGTGCAGTGATCTCTATTGATGTGAATAAGCGGAAGGCATTGGAGGATCTGAAACAGAATTTATCTGTGGCTTTGGCCAGAGGATGCTGCAAGAATGTGAGCCGTGAAGAGGTTCACCAGTTGATCGATGAGATATTTGATGAATATAAAATCTGAAATTTTGACTTGAATAAATAGCTATAAATTGGAGGTAATATGGATAATAAATTTACCAGACAGGCACAGAATGCCTTAAAACTGGCAAAAAATACAGCAAAATCCAGTGGACATAGTTACATTGGAACAGAACATCTGCTGGTCGGTCTGCTTAAAGAGCAGGAGGGAACCGCGGGAAAAGTTCTCCAGGAGTTTGAAGTGGAGGAAGACAGACTGATGAAACTGATCAGTGAGCTGATTGCTCTTCCTCAGGGAGAAACCCTGACAAAGGAGACAGAAATTCTCAAGTACAGTCCCAGATCAGAACGGGTTCTGAACCAGGCACATGCAGATGCTGAAAATATGGAATGCAGCACAGGTACAGAGCACATTCTGCTGGCTTTATTAAAAGAGACAGATTGTGTGGCAACCAGACTTCTGTATACTATGGGAGTGAACATTCAGAAGCTTTTTGCTGCTGTGCTCAGTGCTATGGGATTTGACGATGATGCGATCGCAGAGGAATTCCGTTATGCGCAAAATGCCCGGAACCGAAAAGTAACAGCAACTCCAACTCTTGACCAGTACAGTAGGGATCTGACAGAGCTGGCTGCTGCTGGCAGGCTGGATCCGGTAATCGGACGTGAGAAAGAGATTAACCGTCTTATACAGATTCTCAGCAGAAGGACCAAAAACAATCCATGTCTGGTAGGTGAACCTGGAGTGGGTAAGACTGCCATTGCAGAGGGACTTGCCCAGAGAATTGTTATGGGAATGGTACCGGATACTGTGCGGGATAAACGTCTGGTAGTGCTTGATCTTTCAGGAATGGTGGCTGGCAGTAAGTACCGTGGGGAATTTGAAGAGCGTATCAAGAATGTAATCCAGGAGGTAAGGGAGCATCAGGGAATTCTTTTGTTCATTGATGAAATTCATACTATTATCGGAGCTGGTGGGGCTGAAGGTGCTTTGGATGCCTCTAATATCTTAAAGCCCGCTTTATCCAGAGGAGAGATTCAGCTTATTGGAGCAACTACTTTGGATGAATACCGCAAGCACATTGAGAAGGATGCTGCCCTGGAGAGACGTTTCCAGCCTGTGACTGTGGAAGAACCTTCTCCTGAGGAAGCTTATGAGATTCTGAAAGGGCTTCGGCCATATTATGAGAAGCATCATGGGGTAAGGATTGAAGATACTGCGTTAGAGGCTGCAGTAAAAATGTCCCAGCGTTATATTAATGATCGTTTCCTTCCTGATAAAGCCATTGATGTGGTGGACGAGGCTGCTTCTAAAATACAGCTGGCAGGCTATAAGTCTGAACCGGAATTGGAAAATCTGGAACAGCAGCTGGAGGCAGTGAAGGGCGAAAAAGAGGAGGCAGTGAAGGCTGCGGATTTAGCCAGAGCAAAGGAAACTTATGCCCGGCAGCTGGAACTGGAGGCACAGATTGAGAAGTTTCGTATAAAAGTGGAACGCAAAAATAACAGAAAAAAGCTGGTGGTAGATGAAGCTGCTGTTGCAGGTATTATTTCTGATTGGACAAAGATTCCGCTTCAGAGACTGACAGAAGGAGAAACCAAACGCCTGGCGCGTCTGGAAAAGGAACTGCATAAGCGGGTGATCGGTCAGGAAGAGGCGGTAAAAGCTGTTTCTCAGGCTGTGAAGCGGGGCAGAGTAGGATTGAAAGATCCTAACAGACCTATCGGTTCCTTCCTTTTTCTGGGTCCCACAGGTGTAGGTAAAACAGAGCTTTCCAAGGCTTTGGCTGAAGCTGTGTTTGGCAGTGAACAGGCTATGATCCGTGTGGATATGTCGGAGTATATGGAGAAGCACAGCGTGTCTAAAATGATAGGTTCTCCTCCTGGATATGTGGGTTATGAAGAAGGAGGACAGCTTAGCGAGAAGGTCCGCAGAAATCCTTACAGTGTGCTGCTTTTTGATGAGATTGAGAAAGCTCATCCGGATGTATTTAATATTTTGCTGCAGGTGTTGGATGATGGACATATCACAGATGCCCAGGGAAGAAAAGTGGATTTCAAGCAGACGATTATTATCATGACCTCCAATGCAGGAGCGCAGGCTATTATGGAACCGAAGCATCTGGGATTTATGTCCGGAAATGATGAGAAGAAAGATCATGAACGCATGAAGGGCGGTGTGATGGAGGAAGTCCGCAGGATTTTTAAACCGGAATTTCTGAACCGTATTGATGAGATTATTGTTTTCCATATGTTGAATAAAGAACAGATTAAGAAGATTGTTACACTTCTTCTGAAAACGCTGGAGAAGCGCTGTGCAGAGCAAATGGATATCTGCCTGACTGTGACAGGTGCAGTAAAGGATTTTATTGTGGAAAAAGGCTCTGATAATAAATATGGTGCCAGACCTCTTCGACGTGCGATCCAGAGCAGAATTGAGGATGCGTTGGCCAATGAGATTCTGGAGGGAAAAATCAAACGAGGAGATCATGTTCAGGTGAGACTTCATAAAGATGAAATCCTGTTCGAAGTAAAAAATTAACTCTGCAGATCGGTCTATATGACATATACTTTGTAAAATAAGTATTAAAATTCAGCATAGATACTGGTAAGATTTTAGAATTTATTATATAATAAATACAATTAATGCCGAAGAATTTGTCTGCTTTTGTCAGATGAGAAATATTTGGGTGGGAAGTGTATCCTATATTGCGGCAAACAAAAGAGTCTTAGGGAGGACATAAGGAAATGGCAGTAGTAAAAGAATTAATCCGCACAGAAGAGAATGGAGCGATCAGCTTTGGTGACTATGAACTGGCACAGAAATCCAAATTATCAGATTACCAGCACCAGGGCGATATGTATAAAGTGAAGACTTTCAGAGAGATTACCAAGCTGGAGAGAAACGGAATGTTCGTTTATGAATCTGTTCCGGGAACTTCAGTATTTGGTCTTGTTCAGAGTGCAGATCAGATGGATTTTCATGTAGAGGGACCGGAAGATGCGCAGATTACTGTAGAAATGGAACCGGATACAGAGTATGAAGTATTTATTGAACAGGCAAGCACAGGAAAAATGAAGACAAATCTGGGCGGAAAGCTTTCTTTCAGTGTGGAGCTTGGAAATGCAGCAAGAGTAGAAGTTAAGATTGTAAAATGTTAAAAAATAAGAAGACAGTTTATTTTTGCCAGGAGTGTGGCTATGAATCTGCCAAGTGGATGGGACAGTGTCCGGGATGCAAGGCATGGAATACTTTTGTGGAAGAAACAGTTTCTGCAAAGAAAAATCCTTCCGGCAATTTAAAAGCATCAGAGAAAAGACAGGATCCGGTAATTCTGAAGGATATCAGCCTGTCTGAAGATGAACGACAGACAACACAGATTGGAGAACTTGACAGGGTGCTGGGAGGCGGTATCGTCCCCGGCTCCCTTGTTTTAGTGGGTGGTGATCCGGGTATTGGTAAATCTACTCTGCTTTTACAGGTGTGTAGAAACCTGGCAGAAAATCAGGTGGCGGTTCTTTATATTTCAGGTGAGGAGTCTCTGCGTCAGATTAAGCTGAGAGCTAATCGAATCGGAGATTTTAATGATAAAATGCAGCTTCTCTGTGAGACAAACCTGGAAGTGATCCGAGAGGTAATTGAGAGGAAAAAGCCAGATGTAGTTGTGATCGATTCTATTCAGACAATGTTTCATGAGGATGTCAGCTCTGCACCGGGAAGTGTATCTCAGGTCAGGGAGTCTACCAATATTCTGATGCAGATCGCCAAAGGTATGGGTATCTCTGTTTTTATTGTAGGACATGTGACAAAGGAAGGGAATGTGGCCGGACCGAGAGTTCTGGAACATATGGTAGATACAGTGCTCTACTTTGAGGGAGACCGTCATGCATCCTACCGTGTTTTGCGTGCTGTGAAGAACCGTTTTGGTTCTACAAATGAGATTGGTGTATTTGAAATGTGTAATACAGGACTGGAGGAAGTAAAAAATCCGTCTGAATATATGCTGAATGGAAGACCGGAGGATGCGTCAGGTTCTGTTGTGGCATGCTCCATGGAAGGAACCCGCCCGATCCTGGTGGAGATCCAGGCTCTGGTGTGTCAAAGCAATTTTGGAATTCCCAGACGTACAGCAGTTGGGACAGATTTTAACAGGGTAAACCTGCTTATGGCTGTGTTGGAGAAGAAGGTTGGTATCCATCTGGGTACTTCGGATGCTTATGTGAACATTGCCGGAGGCATGAAAATGACAGAGCCTGCCATTGACCTGGGGATTTGCCTTGCTATTGTTTCCAGTTGTAAAGATGTGGTGATACCGGATAAGGTAATGGTATTTGGCGAGGTTGGTTTAAGTGGAGAAATCCGTGCAGTAAGCATGGCAGGACAGCGTGTGCAGGAGGCAAAGAAGTTGGGTTTTGAGACTGTTATGCTTCCGGAAGTATGTAAGTCTTCTGTGGGAAAGCAGGAAGGGATCAATCTGGTTTATGTGTCACAGATCCGTGATGCGATCAGTTATATTATGAGAAAATAGTTATTGGGGAATCCATAAATATTATTACGGGTAGGAGAAAACGTTATGGCAGATGGAATCGATACAGTGATTTTTGATATGGATGGAGTGATTTTTGACTCTGAAATACTCGTGCTGAGCTCATGGAAAGAGGTAGCAGGGCGTCATGGAATTCAGGATGTTGAGAAGGTATGTCATGAGTGCCTGGGAACCAATAGTGCTGTGAGTAAGCAGATTTTTCTGAGACATTATGGTCAGGATTTTCCCTATGATGAGTATAAAGCGGAGATGGCGGAAGTGTTTTTTGCCCATGCATCTGATGGGAAGCTGGCAAAGAAACAGGGAGTTGAGGAACTGTTGAAATATCTGAAAGACAAGGGATTTAAAGTAGGAATTGCCAGTTCTACACGGGAGAAAATAGTACGCAGACAGATTTCTGAGGGGGGATTGCTGGAATATTTTGATCAGATCGTTGGCGGGGACATGGTAAAACATAGCAAACCGGAACCGGATATTTTTCTGGAAGCATGCGGGAGACTGGAATCAAAACCGGAAAATTGTTATGTGATAGAAGATTCTTATAATGGGATCAGGGCAGCACATGCAGCAGGAATGCATCCTATTATGGTGCCGGACCTGATGGAACCTACTGAGGAGATGAAGTCCCTTGCAGAACAGATTCTGGGATCCCTTTGCGCAGTACAGGAATTTTTGCAGGAGTCAGGCAGATAAATTCATTTGTTTTAGAAGTGCCTGTAATTGAATAAAAAAGAAATCTGTTTTTTCTGGTGTTTATTTCAAAATTTTTCCGGGAAAACAGATTTCTTTTTTGTTATATTAAGTTTTTGCTTATGAGAGAACACCTGTTGACTGTAAAAACAGGATAAACATCATAACTGGCGCAACATAGCGGATCATGATACGATAAAGTTTTTTTCTGCGGAATTTTTTACCGTTTCGTTCCATTTCATCAATAACATAATCAGGTGTCATGACCCATCCGATCAGAATGGTGGAAAGTAATGCGATAAATGGCATCATAACACTGTTACTGATGTAATCCATGATATCAAGCAGCTGTCCTGTAGAACCATTGGGCAGTTTCACTTCTACATAGAAAATGCTGTATCCCAAAGCAATGATCGCAGAAGCGGCAAGATAAACTGCAGATAAAACAGAAACCGTTTTCTTTCTGCCTGTGTGGAAAATTTCCATACAGTTTGCAACGATAGATTCCAGCACAGAGATGCAGGATGACAGTGTTGCAAAAATAGCAGTTACAAAAAAGAGGATTCCTACAAATATGCCTGCTTTTCCCATGGCTGCAAAGACCTTTGGGAGAGAAACAAACATAAGGCTTGGACCAGCTCCCATTCCCTCTGTTCCGGAAAATACGAATACAGCAGGGATGATCATGGCACCTGCAAGAAACGCAACTCCTGTGTCAAAAATTTCAATCTGATTAACAGCCTTATTTAAATCAACATCAGGCTTTACATAAGATCCGTAGGTGATCATAATTCCCATGGACACGCTGAGAGAGAAGAACAACTGACTCATTGCATCCAGTAAAATCTGTAAAAATCGTTGTACAGTAAGCCCCTCAAGATTTGGGGTCAGGTAATAAAGAAATCCCTGGATCCCAGTATGTACCTGTCCGGAAGAATCTGTATGTTTCAGAGTAAGGGAATAAATGGAGATGATGACAACCAGTACCAGAAGAACCGGCATCATCCATTTGGATACTTTTTCAATACCATCCTGCACACCATTGTATACAATAAATGCAGTTACACCCATGAAAATAAGTGCGAAAATAACCGGTGAGGTGGAGGAAGTGATGAAAGAAGTAAAATAATCATCTGCAGCAGCCGCCTTTGCCTGTCCTGTCAGGTAAACTACAGCATATTTGGTGATCCATCCACCGATCACCGCATAATAAGTCATAATAAGAACAGGTACAAGAAAAGTCAGAATGCCTAAGAATTTCCATTTAGGTTTCATTTCAGTATAAGCGCCGATCGCACTTTTCTGAGTACGGCGACCGATTGCAATATCAGATGTAAGCAGGGTAAATCCAAATGTAAGTACAAGTATAAAATAAACGATTAAAAACAGACCGCCTCCGTCTTTGGCTGCAAGATATGGGAACCTCCATAAATTTCCTACTCCTACAGCACTGCCGGCTGCGGCAAGGACAAACCCCAGTTGTCCTGAAAAATGATTTGATTTCCTTTCCATAATAGATAATCTCCTGTATGATTTATGTTTGCATTAATACGATAACACATGTTAATGCATAAGTAAAATGAATGTTTTTACTAGTTGAGTTGACGCCCCTGCTGTCCTTGCGGGGCTGGGAATGATAAAAAAATAAAAAAAGTAAAAAAGGGGGTTGACAGTGGGGGATAGGAGTGTTATATTAGTTGAGCTGTCGGAAATAATTGTTTCTCTGATGAGAACAATTTGAATAGATTTCTGAAAGAAAAAAGAAATTTAAAAAAATGCTTGACAACTTAAAACCTTTGTGTTAAAGTAATCAAGTCGCTTGAACAGAGCTGACAGTTATGTATCTGGATAACTTTTTGAGAAATTGAAAGAGTTGAAAAACTTTGAAAAAAAACTTGAAAAAAGTGCTTGACAAAGTAAAACAGATATGATAAAGTAAATAAGCTGTCGAAAAGACAGACAACCTTGATAACTAAACAGTGAAACACATACGATTCTCGAAAATTCTTTACACATGA
>CAKRYE010000022.1 GCA_934426285.1 uncultured Blautia sp. | reverse complement strand
AAAAGGAGAATTTATATGAACGCAACAACTACAACAACAAACGTAGCAAAAAAGAGTAACACTCTTTACATGGTAGAGCTGGCTATGATGATTGCCATTATTCTGCTCATGTCCTTTACCCCGCTGGGTTACCTTCGTACTCCTGGCTTATCCATTACTCTTCTCACCATCCCGGTAGCTGTAGGTGCTATTATCCTCGGACCGAAGGGCGGAGCTGTATGTGGATTTACTTTCGGTGCAACCAGCTTCTATATGGCTGTCACAGGAAGTTCTGCTTTCGCAGCCGCACTTTTCAATATCAGTCCGGCAGCAACCTTTATTGTATGTATCGTAGCACGTGTACTGGAAGGATGGATCACAGGACTTATTTTTGCAGCATTACATAAATCACCAGCGAAGAAATTTTCCTATTACATCGCTTCACTGGCATGTCCGTTACTGAATACTTTCTTCTTCATGGGCTTTTTATGTCTCTTCTTCTACAACACTGATTATATTCAGGGTATTGTTTCCACCCTTGGTGTAAGTAATCCGGTTGTCTTTGTGGCAGCCTTTGTAGGAGTTCAGGGACTGATTGAGGCAGGCTTCTGCTTTGTAGTGGGAAGTATTGTTTCCAAGGCACTTTCTGTAGCACTAAAACGTGCATAATATTTAACCGAATCAAGTAAGTCCCCTGCTTCAATTGCGAAAAGCAATAAGCAGTGGGTGGGGACTTGCTTGTATCAGGAGGAGTGCAAGCTCCTTCTGATAAACTGCGGAGCAGTTATTCGGTGTAGAGCCGCGTAGCGAAGCGGATTGCGAATATCCGCTTGACTAAAAAGTCCCTGATTACGTTGTCACTGTAGTCAGGGATTTTTTTATCAGAAGGAGATTTTTATGTCATTACTAAAAGAGATTTCTATTACAGAGCTTACAAATTTACGCATCGGTCATGCCTCTGATCATGACGGGCAGACCGGTGTAACGGTTCTTTACTTTCCACAGGGAGCAAAGGCGGGATGTGATATCAGCGGCGGTGGTCCTGCTTCCAGGGAGACTCCTCTCACCTCTCCTGTCACTGCCGACAATCCCATCAACGCTATCGTATTATCCGGCGGATCTGCCTATGGACTGGCTGCAGCTGACGGTGTGATGAACTATCTGGAATCACAAAATGTAGGTTATAACACCGGCGCGGCGCTGGTTCCCCTTGTGTGTCAATCCTGTATCTATGATCTTTCTTACGGAAATCCCAGAGTACGTCCAACAGCCCAAATGGGGGAAGAGGCCTGCCGTCAGGCATTTTCCGGAACAGATGACAGAACCGGAAATGTCGGTGCAGGCACCGGTGCAACTGTGGGAAAACTTTACGGTATGAAACAGTCCATGAAGTCAGGTCTTGGGATTGCTGCTGTATCTGTCGGTGATTTCCAGATGGCCGCAGTGGTCGTTGTCAATGCACTGGGAGATATCTTTAATCCACAAAATGGTCAGAAAATTGCAGGACTGAAAACGCCTGACAGAAGCGGATTTCTGGACAGCGTCCAGGAATTATACCGTTTTATGACACCACACGATCAATTTACCGGCAACACTACCATCGGGGCAGTGATCACCAATGGGGCATTTTCAAAAGCTGAGCTGAACAAAATTGCCTCTATGACCCGCTGTGCCTATGCCAGATGCATCAATCCTGTAGCAACTATGGCAGATGGCGATTCCATCTATGCAGCAAGCATTGGTGATGTTTCTGTGGATATCAACATGGCAGGAACTCTCGCCGCTGAAGTCATGGCACAGGCTATCCAGAATGCCATCCATACCTCTCAGATTCCGGATGAAGAATTTCTGAAATATGTATAGCAATCCGCTATAAAAGCGCAGAGATCATACTTTTTTCTCTGCGCTTCTATTATTGTTCTTTCCTGTCTTCATTTTTCATCTGTGCTCTGGCTTTCCGTCCAATCCGGGCGTTACTGTTCATAATGCTGGCACGGGTGATCTTGTCATTTCCAAATTTTATCCGGATCTCATCCATAGCTGCATCCAGCTTTCTTCGGCGTTCTTTTGTTTCTGTATCTTCAAACAAAGTCATCTGCTCAAAAGAACCGTCCGTGAGACCGGTCAGTGCAACACCAATCAGGCGCAGAGGCTGTCCTTTCCAGAATTCCGAAAAAAGCCTGGTCGCATTTGCATAAATCTCATCTGTAAGATCTGTAGCATTTTCCAGCTTTGTCTGATGAGAACGGTTTCGGAAATCTAATGTCCGGAAAGTAACAGAAATACAGTTACACTTCTTTCCTTTTCTGCGCATTCTGGTGGCCAGAACATCACACTGTTCCAACAAAATGGGCAACACCTGTTCTGTGGAAGTAATATCATCATTAAAAGTAGTTTCTACACTGAAACCCTTCGCCTCATCCGGTACTGCCTTTACAGTTGAATGATCGATGCCTCTGGCATATTGCCAGAGCTGGTGTCCCGGCTTTTCCCCCAGCCAGCACTGCACATTGGCTTCCCGTTCTCTCGCCAGATCACCGATAGTACGGATTCCCTGATTCAGAAGCTTCTGCTCGGAAGCTTTTCCCAGAAACAGCAGGTTACGGATAGGAAGGGGCCACATTTTCTCCGGAATTTCATCCGGGAACAAAGTGTGTACTCTGTCCGGCTTCTGAAAATCCGATGCCATCTTTGCCAGCAGCTTATTGGTAGAAATTCCCACATTTACTGTAAATCCCAATTCTCTGTGAATCTTGTCTTTCAGCTCATGAGCAGCTGCTACAGGATCAGGATAGATCAGAGAAGTACCTGTCATATCCAGAAATACCTCATCAATGGAAAAGGATTCCATTACAGGCGCAAAGGAAGCACAGATGGACTTAAATGCCCGGGAACATTTATCATATAATTCAAAATCACTGGGAACGATCACCAGATTTGGGCATTTCCGAAGAGCCATAGCTACAGGCTCGCCGGTCTGGATCCCGTATTTTTTTGCAGGGATAGATTTAGCAACCACAATACCTGTCCGTTTCTTTGGATCTCCTCCTACGCAAGAGGGAATTTCCCGGAGATCCGGCAGTCCCTGACTTACTCTTCTGGCTGATTCCCAGGAAAGAAATGCACTGTTTACATCAATATGAAAAATTAACCGTTCCGTACTTTTCACTGTTCTGCCTCCTCTGTTCCTGCCACTTAATCATAAGTCAAGCGGATATTCGCGATCCGCTTCGCTACTTGCTTTTATCTTAACATAAACGCAAGGGCAGAACAACCAATTGCCGGAAGCAGGTGTCTGTAAATTCACCCCAGATATTCACTGATAACTACATTTCGCAGTTTTCTGGTCAGAGAAAAGGTTCCTGCATCCTTTTTCTGCGTGCCCATGAGAATGGTCATGTCTTCCTTTGGAAAATTCGCAAAATACATGCCCAGCCATCCATCCCAGCCGTATTCACCTTCCCTGGCAAACATAACAGCCTGTGACGGATTTTTGCAGACACGCATCAGGTTACCATAGCTGAAACCATCCAGTCCGATCCACTGGTCAAAGTCCTGTTGTCTCACAGGCAAGAGCTGTCCACTGCACATATAGCGCACGGTTTCAGGCTTAAGGATCTCATGTTTGCCTGCTCTTCCCCCATTTCTCAGCATTCTGGCAAATTTCATATAATCATCCAGTGTGGACACCAGTCCTGCACCGCCGGCCTCGTATGCCGGTGGTTTTGCCATATCATTTCTCACAGCCAGATTGTTGCCTGTATAAAGCTGCATGCTTTTACTTCCATCCCCAGCTGTGACTGTCTCATAAGCCTTTGCCAGACGTCCCTGTTTTTCAGCAGGCACCCAGAATGCAGTATCCTTCATTTCCAGAGGGGCAAAGAGCTCATCCTGCATAAATTCCGACAGTTTTTTCCCTGAGATCACTTCGATCACAGCTCCCAGAACATCTGCCGAGGTTCCATATCTCCATCCGGTTCCCGGTTCAAAGGCCAGTGGACACCGGGCCAGTCTGTCTGCCAGTTCCCGGGTAGTCATAGGTCTCTCTGTATCCAGACGGTCGCAGGCTTCTGCAAATACCTTATCCACTGCTTTTCCCGGCTCCGTACAATTATCCGGATAAACCAGCCCTGATGTCATATTCAGCAGGTCAATAATCCTGAGAGGCTGCTTTGCAAGGCTGGTTCCATGAATATCTACTGTTTTTAATTCCGAATATGCAGGCAGATACTCAGATACAAGCTCCCCGGGGTCCAAAAGTCCTCTTTCCATCAGGATCATGGCACATGCTGCTGTCACCGGCTTTGTCTGAGAATAGAGACGGAATATGGTATCTCTGGAAATTAATCTGTGATTTTCTCTGTCGGCCATCCCCTCCTCACAATAGAGAAGCTCTTCTCCTCCTTTTTCTACCAGAAGATTCACTCCCATCACTTCACAATGGTCCACCGCCTGTTTCATTACCTTGCTGATCTTCTCTTTTATATCCATGTCATAATACCTCATTTCTGATTTTTATCCTTCACTTTTCCTGTATTCAGATATTTTTTCTTCTGTTACAGTCTTACCTGTGCCTGCTGCCTGTTTTCCTCCCTGAATGCCCTGGGAGTCATATGATACCTTTCTTTAAATACCCGGTGAAAATAACTGTTATTCTCGTATCCCACTGCTGCAATAATGTCACTGATGGCCAGATCTGTGTCACACATCAGCTCTACGGATTTGTTCAGACGTTTCCTCTGAAGCAGTTCCTTGAAATTAAAGCCAGTGGTTTTCTTGATCATCTTGCTGAGCACATGCATGGGCAGATGAAGCAGTTCACACAGCTCAGTAAGAGTTGCAGTTTTGTATTTCTGTTCTATGTAGTCCAGAGTTGTCATGGAAATCATGTTTTCGTACTGATTTGGCACACGCATTTCCACATACTGTACAGAATCCACCAGGTACAGAAAGATCAGCCCCATGGTTGTCTGGTTGATCCGGTTATTTTCCCCTTTTCCTGTTACCAGAGAATAGATCATATTCTCCAGCAGGTTCTGGCTCTGCAAAACCTCTGAGACTTTAAAATACAGGTATTGTCCTCTCTCCTCATCCTGTCGGAGAATATTTACCAGAAAATCTGCCAGCACATTGTTTCTCCCTGCCATAGAATAGGCCACATCAAAAAATTCCGGAAGGATCATAAAATTAATGGCAATATCATTCTCCCCTGCAGGCAGAAGCTCATGTCTGGTGTACTGGTTGAGAAACAAAAGTTCACCTTTTCCAACCACTACTTTCTTGCCGTCTATTATATTGGTGACTGAGCCTTCACATACATAAAGCACTTCAATAAAATTATGTCTGTGAGCAGGAAAATGAACAAACCGGGTATGGGTACGCACAGTGATCAGCTTTCCCTCATCCAGCATCTTTCTGCTGTCTACAATGAAATCCCTGCCTGAGGTATATAGTTCCTTATCCACCTCTGCGCTTCCATCCAGGATTTTCTGTTCTTCCTCTGTGATTTTCTTTAAATGATCTAATAACTCCTGCTGCATGGATTCCACCTTCCGTATTTTTCACAATAATCTGTAAACCTGTTCCTCACTGCAATCCACAGATATCAGGTCTGAAGTAGCCTACCTGTTTTCAAACATACTCTAGCTTCATTATATACGATTCATTTTTTTCAGACAACCAAAAAAAGAAACGGAGCTAACGCCCCGTTCCCTTTTGTATTTTTATGGAATTTATCAGGTTATCTAATTAGTACAGTTTAGCCATCTCTTCGATGTTATCTGTGTTGAACTGTAATGGCTCGCCAAGAACGATCTCTGTGCCGCCGTCATCAGCTTCTGTGATTGTGTAATCACCAAGGTCACCAGCTGTGAATGTTTCATCCAGTGCGCCTGTGATGTCGCCGTTGATCAGAGCTGCTGTTGCATATGCGCTGAGTTTACCAAGGCCCTGCATATCCCACAGATAGAAGTATGGGCAGGAATGAGCATCGTCATCACCTGTGTACTCCTGCATTTCAGAAGGAAGTCCAAGTCCTGTCAGTTTGCAAGCGGAACCATTGTCCTGAAGATATTTAGCTGCTGCTGCGATACCAACTGTTGTAGGTGCACAGATAACTTTCAGATCCGGATATTTCTCAAGAAGAGCTGCTGTCTGGTCTGTAGATTTCTGAGGTTCGTCATCACCGTAAGCAACCTCTACCAGTTCCAGTTTGCTGTATTTGTCATCGCCTTCCATGATGGATTTCATTGCATCGATCCATGCATTCTGGTTAGCAGCCTGGGAAGTAGCAGAAAGAACTGCCCACTGTCCTTCTCCGCCGGAGATATCAAGCACTGCATCCAGAAGAGCCTGTCCAACCTGTTTTGTACCAGCCTGGTTTACGAATACCTGACGGCTGTCTTTATTTGGTGCGGAGTCGAAAGAGGATACTTTGATTCCAGCATCCATAGCTTCTTCCAGTTTAGCCTGAAGAGCGTTAACGTCATTTGCAGAGATGCAGATTGCATCCGGTTTCTGGGAAATCAGGTTATCCAGAACTTTGATCTGAGCATCAGCTGTTGCAGCTTCCGGATAAACAACATCTACTGTACCGCCTTCTGCCTCTACAGTTTCTTTGAAAGAATTTGCTGCGATCTCAAAGAATGCGTTACCAGCGGATTTACCAACCAGTGCGATTTTTTTGCCGTCTGCTACTCCGCCGTCTGCCATTACAGGTGTAGCTGCTGCGAGAACCATTGCTCCACAAAGAATTGCGCTTACTAATTTTTTGTTCATGTTTTTTCCTCCCTTGGATGAATAAAATATTATATAGCTTTTATTTGCAACTGCCCTTCATCCATTACCC
This sequence comes from uncultured Blautia sp., assembly GCA_934426285.1. Taxonomy (GTDB): domain Bacteria; phylum Bacillota; class Clostridia; order Lachnospirales; family Lachnospiraceae; genus Blautia_A. Next base: position 25,501 of record CAKRYE010000022.1, on the reverse strand, counting down.
CAAAGGGCAGCTACTGACTGAGTATTTCTGTCAGGATCCGCTCTGCAGATCCTGACTGCTTTATTTTTTTACTGCTCTTTTCACATTTTCAATAATATTCGGAAGTGCTACTGCACAGATCAGAAGTACACCGATGATCAGCAGGATTACCTGTGCATGTACGTTTCTCTGTCCAAGACCAACTCGCAGACATACAATAATGAATGCGGAGATCAGGCCACCTGCCAGGTTACCTTTTCCACCTGTGGAAGAAATTCCTCCGAATACTGCCATTGCGATGGCATCCATTTCAAATCCATTACCTGTTGTGGTGTTGGCACCATAAGATGATGCTACCAGAAACAGGGCACACAGTCCACAGAAAGTTCCCATAACTGTGTAGATAATAAAGCGGATCTTCTTTACATGGATTCCTGAGTAATATGCTGTAAGACGGTTAGTACCAATGGCATATACCCTGCGTCCGAAGGTGGACTTTCCAAGGATCACTGCAAAGATTACTGCAAGGATCAGAACCAGGAACAGAATGTATGGTATTTTTCCTACTTTTCCACCAATAAGACGGAAACCGTCTGTATTGGATGCTGAGATACTTCCACCACTTCCCAGTACGATCTCGGCAATACCACGGAAGATAATCTGTGTTGCCAGTGTTACGATCATTGGAGGCAGCTCCTCAAACTGTGTAAGGATAAAACCATTGACTGCACCGCAGACAGTTCCCACGATCAGTGCTGTAAGAATTACTACGATAAATGGTGCTCCTGTATTACACATCATACAGCTTAATGTAGCAGACAGACACACGGTTGCACCTACGGAAATATCAATCTCTCCCAGTACCAGGATATATGCCATAGGGATCATCAAGAATACCTCAGCAAGATATACCGGCATCTGACGAAGCAGATTCTCTACATTATAATACTCTGAAAAGCCTTTACAGAAAATGTTGACCAGGATAAACAGGACTACCAGGATGCCTTCCCAGCTGAATATCATATGTTTGATCGGACTTTCCGGCACGTTGTTAATACTTCTTCCAGATTTTCCAGCCATGAATTACATCTCCCTTCCTTTTAATGCATTTCTGTCAGCAACTCGCTGTAATACTACGTTCACTACAACTACCACCAGGATCAGTACACCCTTGATCGTATTCTGCCACAGAGCACCGATTCCTACCAGAGGAAGTGCCTTGGCAATGGTTGCCAGGATCAGGGAACCTAAGAGAGCTCCCACTACGGTACCGCGGCCACCACTCATGCTTACACCACCGATTACGCAGGCTGCGATAACATCCATCTCACCGCCGTACTGCATATCCGGCATGGCTGATGCATAGATGGAAACCTGAAGGGCTCCGCCCAGACCTGCCAGAATACCCATGATGGTGTAAACCAGTAAATTAATATTTTTTACATTAATACCGGAAACCTCTGCTGCACTGGGATTACTTCCTACTGCGTAAATCTTACGTCCGGTTCTTGTCCATTTCATGAACCAGAAGAAGAACACATAACAGAGGATGATGATCCAGATAACACAGTTCAGTCCCAGAAATTTAGATGTTGCAAAATTTTTGAAGCTTCCAAGTGCTGCTGCACCTGCCCATTCACCACCATGGGATACCAGATATCCCATAGCACGGAATACATACATAAAGCCCATGGTTGCAATAATCGGAGGTACCGCTGCCCTGGAGATTACCAGACCAACAACTGCTCCGCAGGCTGCACCGATGGCAATGGCGATCACAAATGCCAGGAAGGTATTGGAAATATGTCCGTATTTCAATAACATACCAATGGACATACCAGACAGTGCCAGGGTTGACATGATAGAAATATCAATACCGCCAACCAGCATAACACATAACATACCAAGTGACATAACCAGTGTGACTGCGTTATTTTTCAGAAGCTCTATGATTGATTTCGGTGTCAGGAAGGATGGACTGATCGCTGTGACTACCAGACACAGAAGGATCAGGATCACTGCCAGCAACGCTTCACGAGAGCCTGTAATTTTCTTCATGATGGATTTCTTTTCCATTATTTAGCTGCCCCCTCTCCTGCATTCTGGCTTTTCTCCATAGCCAGTTCAAGAATTCTCTCCTGTGTTGCCTCGTTTCTGTCCAGTTCACCGGTCTTACGTCCATTACACATAACGATGATTCTGTCTGCCATTCCCAGGATCTCAGGCATTTCTGAAGAAATCAGGATGATGGCATAGCCTTTCTTTGCCAGATCTCCCATAATCGCATAGATTTCAGCCTTTGCACCAACGTCAACACCCTTGGTAGGCTCATCCATGATTACGACCTTCATTTCCTGGCTCAGAGCCTTGGCAACAACTACCTTCTGCTGGTTACCACCGGAAAGTGAGCTTGCAGGCTGGAAAATATCCACAGCCTTGGTATCCACTTCCTCCAGAAGCTTCTTTGCCAGATCTCTCTCTGTCTTTTCATCATTTAAGCCGTTCTTCGCATACTTACTGATTGTTGGAAGAGTAACATTTCTTCCCAGGCCCCAGCTCATGATCAGACCCTCTTTCTGACGGTCCTCAGGAAGAAGGATAATTCCTTTTTCCATTGCATCTGAAGGCTGTTTGATGTGGACCTCCTGACCTTCCAGGTATACCTTACCTTCATCCGGTCTTGTGATTCCACAGACACTCTCAACTACCTCTGTACGTCCTGCACCTACCAGACCGGTAAGTCCTACAATCTCTCCTGCATGAACGTTAAAGGATACATTTTTATAATAACCGGTTCTGGAAAGTCCTTCTATACGAAGCATTTCCTCCCCGATCTCTACCTCAGGTTTCGGGAACAGATCCTTGATCTCACGGCCAACCATAGCTTTGATCAGATCTGCATTTGTAATTCCGTCTACATCATAGGTTCCAATGTACTGGGAATCACGGAATACGGTAACTCTGGAAGCCAGACGGTACATATCTTCAAATCTGTGAGAAATAAAGATAATGGAAACGCCCTCTTCTCTCAGCTGATCTACGATCCTGTAAAGCTCCTCGGACTCTCTTCTTGTCAGTGATGCAGTAGGCTCATCCAGGATAACGATCTTGGCATGTGTGGAAAGAGCCTTGGCAATCTCTACCATCTGCTGCTGTGCCACACTTAAGGTTCCCATCTCAGCAGTAGCATCAAAATCTGCATTCAGCTGTTTCAGAAGCTTGTTGGCTTCTTCATTCATAGCTTTCCACTGGATCATCTTATGTTTAATGATCTCATGACCCATGAAAATATTTTCTGCTACAGACAAATGCGGATAAGATGTGGGATGCTGGTAAACGGCTGCGATTCCTGCTGCCTGCGCATCCTTCGGTCCCTTGAAGTCTACCTTCTCACCGAAGAGATACATCTCTCCCTCTTCTGCTTTATGTACACCGGTAATAACCTTGATAAACGTAGATTTACCTGCACCGTTTTCGCCCATCAGTGCATGAACTTCACCGGGTTTTAACTGGAACTGAACATTATTTAATGCCTTCACGCCCGGGAAAATCTTAGTGATGCCTTTTAACTCAAGAACATAATCAGACACGGTTATTGATTCCTCCCTCTTTCTTAATGTAGCTTTATCATAACATCCCGTTCCCTTTTGGGTAATGGGAAAATATTTAGAATCAGGGTAAAATATTTTCCTGTTGGTATTGTAAGATTATACAAAAGAAGTTTTTTAACGGGTCGTATTTTATACTTTTTTATGGTAAAATAGTCCTGAAAAATGTGGTCATCCCGTTTCCATGACCATAAGGAGCAAAAACTTCTACACATATATAATGGAGAAATGATATGAAATTACTGATCGTAGATGACGAGGAGCTGACCCGTACCGGTGTGATCTCCTCTATTGACTGGAAAGCATTGGGGATCGAGGAAGTCCTCCAGGCTGACGATGGAATGAATGGTCTGGAAATGGCAAAACGACACCGCCCGGAGATTATCCTCTGCGATGTGCGGATGCCCCGAATGACCGGTATCGCTATGCTGGAACGGCTGGAAAAAATCCTGCCGGATACCATTCCTATTTTTATGAGCGGATATTCTGATAAAGACTATCTGAAAGCCGCCATCAAATTAAAGGCTGTAAACTATATCGAAAAACCACTGAATCCGGCTGAAATCCGTGAGGCTGTGCTGGAAGCCATAGATCTTTATACAAAGAAGGTCCGCTCACACAGAGGAGAAACCCTGCAGTCCATGGAAAACGCCTCCCGCCTGGCCCAGCTTCTCACCACTCCGGGAATGGATTCCCTACAGACTGCAGAGCAGCTGGCAGAAGAGCTCGCTCTCCCCTGTGGACCAGGTACCCAGGTTACATGCGTGATCGTCCGTCTGCGCACTGCCCCTGAATTTGTACAGCCCTCCCCGGAAGAGATTTATCATGGTTTCCATCATCTGCTTCAGCACTATCACAGTGACTGTGTGTATGTAGCAAAGAGGCTTCAGTTTCTGGTATATTTTATCTTCAGCCCGGATTCTTTTTCCTCACTTATGGCATCAGATATCCAGAAATTCCTGAAAGAGCAGTTTTGCTCCTATGAAGATCATTTTATCGCAATGGGTGAAAGCTGCAGTGGACTTTCCAGGGCATATCAGGCTTATACCTCTGCCGTGATCCTGCTGGAAAGCAGCTTTTTCTTTCCTGCAAACTCTTATCTTACACCGGAGATTTCCCAAAATCCTTCTGACGCAAAATCTGCCCCTGTTTTTACTCCGGAAGTACTTCTGTCAGAAGCTCTTTCTTCTCAGGATTCTGACAAATGCCGACAGATCTTAAAAGACCTTGAAGAACAGTATTTCCAAAATACAAAGGTTCTGCCTGACCAGATCAAAGACCTGTACTATAAGCTTTTTCTCTCTCTGGAAAACGCCCGCAGACAGCAAAAGCTGTCCTTGCATTCCTCAAATTCCGGAAGCATGATGTCTCTCCTGGAAAACTGTTTTACCTTTCAGGAGCTTCATAATACTTTGTGCAGCCAGGTGGACAACTATTTTTCCGATCTGCAGGATGCTGTCCCTGAGAATTCCACCATTTTCCTCATCCGGGACTATATCAGCAAAAATTACGGGAATGAAACCTTATCCGTCAAGGATATCAGTGATCATGTATTTCTGTCTGCCTCCTATGTATGTACCTTTTTCAAAAATGAAACCGGGCAGACTCTCAATCAGTATCTGACCGAATTCCGAATGGAAAAGGCTAAAGCACTTTTGGCAGATCCCCGATACAAAATTGCAGACATCTCTTCCAGAGTCGGCTACAGTGACGGAAATTATTTTGGAAAAAGCTTCCGGAAATATACCGGGCTGTCACCTTCTGAATACAGAGAGAAAATAAACAGATAGGGGGTTCAAAATGACACAGAAAAATCCCCGGGGATTCCGGGCGTGGTATGGAGATCTGAAGCTTCAGAGCAAATTCACCCTTGCCCTCACTCTGATCGTTGTGGTGCCTGCAATTCTGGTTGCTGTATTTTTTTATCATCAGCTTTATGACATGGTGGTTTCCAACACAATCCGAAAAGAGCAGATCAGTTCTGCCAAAACCGCACCTCTTATTGAAGACACTGTGGATGACGTAACTGCTGCCTATGATGATCTGGCATCCATTCCTTTTTTTAAAACCATCTTTCACAATCCGGTAAGCACTCCCATGGGATATCTGACCCACGGGGAACAGGCAGAAGAATTTAAAGAAAAAGTCAGCGCAGTCTGCGACAGTCACCAGATCAACGGTATCCGGATTTATGTGGATACCCCGGCTGACCAGAACAGTCTTCTGGTCAGTGAGAATACCTGTGATCTATTTCTGCCGGTTTCCCAGGCAAGGGGAACCTACTGGTATGGCATTTTTCAGGGCAGTCATATGACAGAGCTTTACTGTCCTCCCTTTTATCTGGGTGCTAAGGAAAAAGAGAACTATGGGGATCTGGCCTATATCCGTAAGATCTCCATCAATTATTACAATGCAGTCTACGATGCCTATGTTGCAGTTTATTATTCCAGTTCCACTTTCGAAAAAATACTTTCAGAAAATCTGGCTCTGGAGGGAAGTGTATCTTATATTATTAATGACCGTAACAGTGCTGTGGCTTCCTCTGATGATTCCCTCTCCGGTATTTACTGGCTGGACTATGATGCCATCAAGGACTCCTTTATGTCCTCCAACAATTTCATCGAGCAGAATATTTTGGGGGAAACTGTATACGCAGGTTTCTACAGCATTACTGTTCCTAACTGGTACATGGTAACTATCCTTCCTTCCAGACCATTGATTACCCAAAGTAACCAGCTGATTTTTCAGCTGCTGCTCATCTACCTGGCAATCCTGGTCTTTGCCATTATAATGGCCAGCCTTTTGTCCCGTTCTATCACCAGCCGTCTTTCCTCCGTGATCCGGCAGATGAAAAAAGTACGGCAGGGACCACCTGTACCTATGGATAGTCCTGTTTATCACGATGAAGTAGGTGATCTCATTGACACCTATAACTATATGACCCGAAAAATGAATGAATTGATCCGGAAACAGGCAAAAGCCTCTGAAGATCTGCGCATCGCAGAATTCAATTCCCTGCAGGCCCAGATCAACCCACATTTTCTGTATAACACTATGGATATGATCAACTGGCAGGCTTTGCAGGGACATACAGACGAGGTCAGCACAGCTGTACAGAATCTGTCCCGGTTCTATAAGCTCACCCTGAGCCGCAAGAAGGGAATCTCCACCATAGCCCATGAGGAAGAGCATGTTTCCATTTATATAAGTCTGCAGAATATGCGATATCATGACAGCATTGACCTGATCTCTGATATTCCTGATGAGCTGATGGAATATCAGATTCCAAAGCTGACCCTGCAGCCTGTAGTGGAAAATTCAATTCTCCACGGTATTCTGGAAAAAGAAAGCAAATCCGGCACTATCGTACTCACCGGATGGCTGGAGGATCAGGACGTGGTTCTGCTGATCTCCGATGATGGTGTGGGAATTCCTCCGGAGAAAATGCCCACAATTCTTTCGGGTACAGGCCAGAGCAGCACCGGCGGTACCAATATTGCCATTTACAATACACACCGGAGACTGCAGATCCTGTATGGACCAAAATATGGTCTCACCTACACAAGTAAGCCCGGGCAGGGTACTGAAGTACAGATCCGCATTCCTGCAAAAAAAGAAACCTGACAATCTGCCGGGTTTCTTTCTTTTTGAATATGTGTTTTATATGATTCCACTTTTATGGAGAAATCTTACTATTTTATTATCTTGTAACAATATCTACCGGTACATTGAAGATCTTTGCAACCTTCAGAATGGTATCGATATGTCTTCCTGTAGCAGCTGCCATATGATGTGTTGGGCCGGCTTCGCTCCAGCGGTTAACAAATTCTCTTGCACCGCAGGTGAAACGTGTTCTCATATTTGTATCACCAAAGGAAAGGATCTTACCTTCTTCATTTACACCTTCAGCAACAACAAATTTGAAGTGTCCGTCTGCATCCTGTGTGATTGCCAGATAAGTAACAGGACCTGTGTATGGATAGAACTGTGTCAGATATCCACCGCCTGTTTTACCATGGAATACTTTCACGATCTTCATGGTTGGCTTCTTATCAGAAATATCAGCATCACCACTTCCGGAGTGACCGATAATGCAAATATCATCATTAAAGTCAATGGAGTACATCTCAGAAAGCTGTCCTGTACCGGAGATTGTCTTTAAGATACTCATTGCCATAGCAACCTTCATATCCCCTTCTACTGCACAGGCTGTACCCTGTTTGATCAGCATGGAGAACGCCGGGATCAGCATACTGTCCAGAACACCTGCTTTGCCCTGTGCAAATCCATCGTAATGGGAAGCGATCATTCCAAGATGCTCATCCTTTACCCATTTCTCAAAGGCTACCACATATTTTGCCATATCCCATACTTTCTCGATGGTTCCGCCGCCCTCGATTTCAAAGGTATCCAGGATTTCCTGAGCTTTTGCACGGATCGCATCCTCATCTGTAATGTCATCAGCAATGGCCCACATTTTCTCCCAGTCAAACTGTTTGGTATACAGGAACATTCTGTTGTACAGGTTTGTCTCATCAATATAGAGATCCATCATGCCCGGATATGGTCTTCCGATCTGTGCAATATTGGTATCACGAAATCTTCTTCTTACCTGAGCAGCCTTACACCAGTCTTCAATCTCTGCCTGAACTCCAGGATCTCCACCTTCTACAACACCTGTGATCACCGCATGTCTCTTGCCTGCTCTCTCCAGGTCTGCCACAGCTTCGCCTACTGCACCGCATGCATAGCCCTCTCCTAACCAGGAGGCAATATCAGTGTGGTCATAATCCAGGGCTTTCAGCTTCTGTACATTTACCAGAACAACCGGTACATCCAGGTCACGGACTGCCGGAAGCATGTTATAGGATGTAGCATAGGTAAGCATCTGAAGGAATACCAGATCAACATCAGCTGCGCGGAACTTATCCCCAGCTTCCATTGCCTGTTCCTTTGTAGTTACCATTCCACCGTCAATAATCTCTACAGTATCCGGAATCGTTTTCTTGAATGCTGCATACTGTGACTCAAATTCCGGTACCAGTGACGGGAACTGAGGCAGATATGCACCTAAAGCGATAGAAAATACACCAACTTTTGCCTTTGTGTTTACTAACATAATATGATTCCTCCTGTTTTCAGAGCGGGGATTCATTATGCATTATGCATTATGCAGTCTGCATTCCTGCTCTTTTATTATTTATAAACTTTTACACCAAAGGACTCATGAATGATAGTACGAGCCTCTTCGATTGTTTTAAACTCTTCTGCTTTCAGCATCTGTGCTGTGATATTTCCGATTGCAGTTGCCTCTCCGGGGCCTGCATGGATTTCTTTCTTTGTTGCCTTTGCAGTCAGCTCATTGAGATATCCTGCGTTGGAACCGCCGCCCACGATATGAATACGGCTGTAAGTTCTGCCTGTCATCTCTTCCAGCTCTTTTGCTGTCTTTGCATAGCATTCTGCAAGACTTGTGTAGATAACTGTTGCAATCTCTCCCAGAGTTTCCGGAACCTTCTGTCCTGTTCTGCGGCAGTAATCCTTAACTTCCTCTGTCATATTGTCAGGAGAAAGGAAGCACTCATCATTTGCGTCTACTCTTGACGGGAAATCCTTTGCTTCCTCTGCCATTGCGCAGATTTCTGCGAAACTGTATGCATCATTCACTTCGTGACGTACAGACTGGATCATCCAGAGTCCCATGATATTCTTCAGGTAACGGAAACGGCCTGCATAACCGCCTTCATTTGTGAAGTTCATCTCACAGCTCTTCTCAGAGCAGTCAGCTTCTTTTCTCTCAATTCCCATCAGTGACCATGTTCCGGAGCTGATGTAGATAAAATCATCATCATTTGCAGGAACTGCCAGTACAGCGGATCCTGTATCATGTGTTGCAGGTGCAACTACTTCCAGATCAAATCCCACTTCTTCCCTGATCTTATCTGACAGATGTCCGATGCCTGTTCCGGGCATGATCAGCTTCTGGAACATTTTTCTCGGATAACCGAGCATATCGATCAGTTCATAATCCCAGTCCTTAGTGATCGGGCTTACAAGCTGTCCTGTCGTAGCTTCTGTGTACTCACAGGTTTTCTGTCCTGTAAGAAGGAAATGGAAGTAATCCGGCACATGAAGAAGTGTCTCTGCCTGTTCCAGATATTCCGGATGTTTCTTTTTCACTGCCATCAGCTGATAGATCGTATTATAATCAGCTTTCTGGATACCTGTTCTTGCATAGAGATCTTTCAGGGAAATTGCCTTATAAACTTCTTTATCCATTCCCTCTGTACGGTGGTCACGATATCCTACCGTATTTCCAAGAACTTTATCATCCTTGTCCAAAAGTACAAAGTCAACACCCCATGTGTCCACACCCATACTTACCGGAATCTTGCCGATTTCTTTACATTTCTTCAGACCATTTACTACCTCTTTGAAAAGACGGTCAAATTCCCAGCAGAGTTCTCCGTCTTTCTTTACCATTCCGTTTTCGAAACGGTAAATCTCTTCCAGAACCATTTTTCCGTTTTCCATATGTCCAAGAATGTGACGTCCGCTGGATGCTCCGATATCTACTGCTAAATAATATGTTGCCATTTTAAATCCTCCTCAATATGTAAGATCATTGTAATTGGAACAGTTATTGTTTGTCCGTAAAACAATAACCAAAAACATTCTCTCCATACTTGATAATGCCATTTTAAACTATTTCCAGTCTCAGTTTAAGAACCTGGTTTGTTAAAAAAAGAGTCCTTATTTGCAAACTCCCGGCTTATCCTCTATATGAAGTGCTTTATTGCTTAACTTTTTCTATTTTTCAGCCTTTTCTTCTCGTTCTTTTCTTACTTTTTCACGCTGCTTTGTGAGATCATAGTAATCATCTGTAATAAAACCATGTCTGCGCATTGCATCAAATACTCTCTGCTGTTCAGCAGTCATCTTCATTCCCAAGGAATTATTATAATCTGTCAGGACACAGCCGGTCTTCTCGATCAGCCAGAATAATGGGGAATCATCCTCCGGGATCAGCTTCCAGATCTCATCCTCGGTCTGTGGCAAAAGCTCCATCAGCCTGTGAAGATGTCCCCCCTTACTGATAGGACGATAGTCTCCGTCCGGAAGAATAATTCCGTCAGAAAAATTAAGATCTGTCTTTTTCTTTTCCTTCAGCAGTTCTTCTGTCACCTTCATTTTATCGTCTCCCAGTAACCAGTAACGCCGCACAGCCATGGGCAGTGCGGCGTTATTTTAACTATTTACCGTTCTTAATTATCACTAATTAAAAATTAGTCATAAAGGTTAGGAGCGATGGTTTCGTCTTCCATGTTAGTGGAATCATACCAGTAACCAGCTGTAGGAACATCTTCAAGCTCCTGTCCGTTAGCTGCTGCTGTCAGAGCGTAGATTGCATAGTATCCCATCATCAGAGGAGACTGTGTAACTGCACCAAGGAATGTTCCATCCTGTACAGCTGTTTTGATTGTTGTACCAGCATCGAAACCAACACCGATTACATCACCGTTTGCTGCGTCAGATCCAAGAACGTTCAGGTTGTTGTTTGCTGCAAGAACACCTTCTGCAGAAACCTGGTTGGAACCGAAAACTGCGATACAGTTTTCCTGGGAAAGGATTGCCTGAGCCTCTGTGGAGCAAAGCTCTACAGTTGTCTGTGCAGGAACACCTACCTGGATAACAACATCTGCATCAGCTTCTTCAGCGTCAGCGCCTTCTGCTGCGTTTACATAGAAATCATTACCTTTAACTGCTACTGTTTTGCCATCAGCTTTAACAAGTTCGATCATTTTGTTGATAAAACCTGTACCACGCTGCTGGATGTTCTGAGCTGTAGCATCCTGGTTAACTTCACCGATGATAACCTGTCCCTCAGCGTTTGCAATAACGTCTTTGATCGCATCATACATATGCTCAGCTGCTACAGAACCAGCCTGTGCATTGTCTGTACAAACTTCACAAACAACAGATCCTTCCGGAGCATCAGCAATACCTGTATCGAATGTTACAACCGGGATACCCTTGTCAACGCATGTCTGCAGAGCGTCCTGTACGGAAGATGTATCGCATGCTGCAATACCGATTCCTTTAGGATTGGAAGCGATTGCTGTGTTGATCATGTTAACCTGGTCAGCGATATCAGATTCACTGTTTGGTCCCTGTGCTGTATATGTAACACCAAGTTCTTCAGCTGCTTTCTTCATACCTTCCTGAGCTGCATCCCAGTATGTGGACTGGAAAGATTTAACCATCATCGGGAATTCATAAGCTTCAGCTGCTTTCAGATCTTTGAACTGCTCTGGCATATCATCTGCTGCCATAACACATGTAGCGGACATTCCTGCTACCATTGTTGCACACATAACTAATGCGATCACTTTCTTTGCTTTCATTTAATACTTCCTCCTTTTAAGAAAAAAATTATATAGTTTTTTATGATGATACCCCAGAAGAACTACTGCCTTTCACTACTCTTATCCCTATTTTCATGAAAAGCAGCCTTGCCCCTCCGTTGTTTCATTATCCCTTACATTTCTGCGATTCCTATCGCAGTATGGCTGCCCGGCTATTAGTGGGAGCCTTTCTTTTCTTTCATAATATCGATCAGAACTGCTACGATCAGAACGATACCTGTGATAATCTGCTGCCAGTTTGCCTGCAGGCCGATGTATGGAAGACCTGTCTTTAAGAGCATGATGACAAAGATACCAACAAATGTACCGATTACGGAACCGTAACCACCTGTTGCTGCAACACCGCCTACGAATACACCGCCGATGGCGTCCATCTCAAGTCCGGCACCTGTACCAGGCTGTACAGTAGGTGTAACTGCTGCATATGCGATAGCTGCAAGACCTGTAAACAGACCGCAGACTACATATACCATTACATGGTAGAATTTAACGTTGATTCCTGAAAGAGCTGCTGCTTCTTTGTTGGAACCGATTGCAATGGTGTAACGTCCGAATTTTGTCTTATTCAGTACGAACTCCATTACCAGAACCAGGATAACCATCCACAGGAAACCAATTGGATAACGGGAAGCGCTTCTTCCTGTACCAACTGTAATCTTGAAGATTGTGTGGAACCATCCACCATCCTGTGATAATGCCGGCCATGGTGTAGCACTGCAAAGAGAACCAGCACCACGGGTAATCATACAAGTACAAAGGGTAGCAAGGAATGGAGGCAGGTTCATAACACCGATCAGCACACCATTTGCTGCTCCTACAATAAGTCCAAGTACAATGCAAAGTAACATTGCTGCTGCAACCGGAAGGTTGTTATTTCTTATCAGAGATCCTGAAATCAATGCGTAACATACCATACCAGTACCGATTGACAGGTCTACACCTCCGGTAATAAGCGGGAATGTAACACCGATTGCCATCAGAAGGTCATAGTATGAGAAATCCAGCATACTGAGAAGTGTAGTGTATTTTCTGAACTCAGCACTTCTGAAAGAGAAGAATGCAGCCAGTACAATGATAACCAGCAATACAATAAATCTCTGATCACTTAAAATACTTTTTTTCTTCTTAGTCATGACTTTCCTCCTTAATCAATATTTCGTGTAGCCTTACTCATAATGTGTTCCTGTGTAGCTTCGGAAATATCAATATTTCCAGTTACTTTACCTTCACACATGATGATGATTCGGTCACTCATTCGGAGAACTTCTGTCATTTCAGAAGAAATCATGATAATGGATTTACCTTCTGCAGCCAGTTTGTTCATTAATTTGTAAATTTCATTTTTGGCACCAACGTCGATACCTCTGGTGGGCTCATCGAAAATAAGGATCTCACTGTCTCGTGTCAGCCATTTTGCGATAACCACCTTCTGCTGGTTACCACCGGAAAGATTGACTACCAGCTGATCGCAGCTTGGAGTTTTAGTTGCCAGTTCTTTTACATATCTCTCTGCAACTTCTTTTTCTTTCGCCTTATTGATCAGAAGACCACTGGTAAATTCTTCCATAGTTGCCAGTGTCGTATTTTCTGTTACAGATTTCTGTACAACACAACCATATCTTCTTCTGTCCTCTGACAGATAACCGATACCGTATTTAACTGCATCCTGTGGACTGTTGATGGTAACCTCATGAAGCTGTCCGTCCTTGCCCATAATGGAAATCTTTCCACTCTGTTTCGGGTCAGCTCCGAATAATGCTCTGGCAGTCTCTGTACGTCCTGCACCCATCAGTCCTGAGAAACCAAGGATTTCTCCTTTACGAAGCTCAAAGCTTACATCCTGAACCATCTTACCTGCATTCAGATTCTCGACCTTCAGAACAACCGGTGCATCCGGTGCAACCATGCTGTGTTCCTTCGGATCTTCGTAAATAACACGACCAACCATCATGTTGATGATATCTTCTTTTGTACTTTCTGCTGTAACCAGTGTTCCCACATAACCACCGTCTCGCATGACTGTTACACGGTCTGTGATCACCTTGATCTCATCCATACGGTGTGAGATATAAACAATTCCCAGATTTTTCTTACGCAGGTCACGGATAATCTCAAATAAATCAGCGATTTCCTTCTCTGTCAGTGCAGCGGAAGGCTCATCGAAAACAATAACCTCAGCTTTATGGGAAATTGCCTTGGCGATCTCGCACATCTGCTGCTTACCTACTGTAAGGTTTTTCATCTTTTCTCTTGGATTGATCTCAATATTCAGATCCTTGAAAAGCTTCTTGGAATCTTCGATCATTTTCTTGTCATCAATACGTAATCCCTTCTTTGGTTCACGTCCGATGAAAATATTCTGGGCAACTGTCAGGTCACCTACCATGTTCAGCTCCTGATGCACGATTACAACACCTGCATCCTGTGCTTCTCTGGTACTGTGGAACTCTGTTTCCTTACCCTTATATGTAATACTACCTGAATCTTTCTGATAAATACCGGTAAGAACCTTCATCAGTGTAGATTTACCGGCACCGTTTTCTCCCATAAGTGCATGTACTTCGCCGCGTTTCACCTCGAAATTAACGTGATCAAGGGCATGAACTCCAGGAAAGGACTTATCAATGTCCTTCATAGTTAAAATAACTTCACCCATTGTTACATCCTCCCTTCCGATCAGTTCTTTCTGCGTCTTGCAGATACGTCGACGTAAACTGCTGCGATTACAATGAGACCTGTGATGATCATCTGCTGTCCTTTACCAAGACCAAATGCCATGATTCCCTGCTGAAGAAGTGAGATGATAAACACACCGATTACTGTACCGCCGATAGAAGCAAGTCCACCAACCATGGAAGTACCACCCATTACACAACCTGCAATTGCTTCGTTGTTGTACTGGTCACCGTATCCAGGCTGAACAGTTGTATAAGCTCCTACGAAGAACAGTCCTGCGATTCCAACCAGAACACCGCAGATTACATAAGCAAGCATCTGCCATTTTCTGGTGTTAACACCGGAAAGGCGAACCGCTTCGCTGTTAGAACCAAGACAAAGGATATAACGTCCCGGTTTTGTGTTGTAAAGAATAATACCGCAAAGTACTGCTACAATCAGGAAAATCACAAGTCCTACAGGGAAACCCTTGTAAGAAATGATATTTCTGAACCATCCGTTTACAGGATCTGAAGACTGTGGCCAGCTTACGGACTGAGTTTTGGTAAATACAGATGCAAGACCTTTTGCAATGTTCATAGACGCCATAGAAATAATGAACGCCGGAACTGACATATAAGATACCATAAAACCATTAAACATACCAAAAGCAAATCCGATCAGCACACAGATCACCATTGCCAGGGCACATGGTACATGATAAGCTGTCATGCAGTATCCTGAGATCAGGGCACAGCAGAACATTACCGGTCCAATGGAGAAATCAATTCCTCCGGTTGCAATTACGAATGTTACTCCAAGTGACAGGAAGCCAAGGAAGTATACATAGTTCAAAGTAGATTTAATACTGTCAGCCACAGGGAATTTACTTCCCAGAACTACTTTGAAAACAATGAACATAAGAATCAGAATACAGACAAGCAGGATTCTGTTCAGTCCAAGCTTCTTAACCACTGGATTTTGTTTCAACTTTTCCAAGTTATACACCCTCCTTACATTTTATCTCTCTTGTTGTTGAGTCTATCTTACCTTAATACCCGGATAATTGTAATGGAATATCTTCCAAAAAAAGGTTAAATATTTCCTGTCTGTGCATAGGAAATATTTAACCTTTTCTGTAACATAATAACCATTTACTTTTACATTTGTCTGCTATATATAATAAGAAGTTTTTCAGTAAAAAGGGAAGATCAGCCGTTCAATATCACTGTCATACATATTATCCGGTGTCACCAGTTCACAGCCGGAATCAATATTTTTCGCCACAGAATCTCCGTTCAGCATATGGATTGTCTCCTCCACTCCCATATATCCCATACGGAAAGCCTTCTGCACAATAATCCCCTTGTAAACTCCCATTTCCATCAGATTAATGGCCTCCTGGGAGCAATCCACACCGACTACTGCGATCCTGTCCTTTGCCCCTGCGTCACTGACTGCACGTCCCACACCTACGGCAGAATATTCATTCATACCTGCGATCATTTCCAGATCCGGATATTTCTCCATCAGTTCATTGGTCAGCTCATAGGATTTCTCAAAAAGAGAATTACAGTAAACTACATCTACAATATTTTTTGCATAATCCCCCAGGCCTTCCCTGAAGCCCTGTTCTCTTTCCACTGCAGTAGAAACTCCTTTTACATGGCTGACTATGGCAAGCCTGGAATCCTTATCCAGCAAGGTTCTGGCATATTCCCCCAGACGTCTGCCTGCCTCCACATTATCTGTGGCAACAGTCAGATCCTGAAGCTCCTCCTCTGTATAAGAGTCAATATAGGTAATGCGGATTCCCTTTTCCTTTGCCTCTTTCAGCAGTTTATCTGATGCACTCATACTGGAGGGAGAGAACAGGATGGCATCCGGTTCCTTTTCAATGGCTGCCTTAAGCAGACGATTCTGCTCTTCAATATTTTCCTCTTTGTCCGGTGCCATGATCTCCAGTTTTGAGCCATATTCCTCTGCAGCCATTTTGCATCCTGAGATCAATGATGACCAGAAATCATTGGTATCATCCTTGATCTTGGGAATATAGATCAGAGAACACTCTCTGGTCTGCGTCACTCCGGGAGACATCAGCCCTGTCACAGCCACCAGAAGTGCAGCCATAAGGATTATTATAATGATAATCACTTTTCTATATTTTCTCATGGACATCCTCCTGCTTTTTGGGAATCACAACAGTAGCTGTAGTTCCCTTTCCTTTTTCACTGTGATAGATAATTCCATATTCCTTTCCATAATAAAGGACCAGACGCTGCTGTACATTGTATACTCCCACTCCGTTTGAGTGATAATTGACCTTATGCTTATCATAGATATGCTTCAGTGTTTCCTCATCCATACCTACGCCGTCATCTGTAATATCAATAATGATCCGTTCTCCCAGTTCATAACCATGAACCTTGAGCATTCCCTTGCTCTCTTTGTATTTCAGGCCATGGTAGATAGCATTCTCCACAATGGGCTGCAGCACCAGACGGATGATCTGTGCATGGGTGATCCGTGGATCCACATTGATCTCAAATTCCAGCTTATCCTTATATCGCATTTTCTGAATCGTAAGATAACTTCTTACATACTCGATTTCCTGCCCAATGGTCACCAGTTCATTTTCAATACTGATACTCTGCCTGAGAAGCCGCGCCAGAGAAGCAGTCATAAGTACTACCTCTTCATTCTTTTTTCCCTCTGCCATCCAGATAATAGAATCCAGTGTATTATATAAGAAATGAGGATTAATCTGGGACTGAAGTGCTTTCAGTTCAATTTTTCGTTTCTGCTCCTGCTCCTGAATATTCTGAGCCATCAGATCCTGAATCTTGTGAGTCATCACATTAAAGGATCGGGTCAGGCTTCCGATCTCATTATCCGAATACACCTCAATTTCTGCAGCAGAAAAATCTCCTTTCTGCACTCTTTTCATAGAATCACGGAGCTTCTGGATCGGGGAAGTAATATTTCTGGCAATCTCGCTGGAAATCACCAGGGCGATTGCGATCAGTCCCAGGGCTACCAGCACATAAATGCTTCTGGCTTTTCTGCTGTTTTTCAAAAGCTCGGACATATTCATACAGCCTACAATGGTCCATCCGGTTGTCTCAGAATGGGACAGGGCATATATTTTCTCATCATCACCCTTTCCTGCTGTAACCACATCTGTTTTCGCATTCATAATCAGGGAAATATTTTCCGTCTGCAGTTCATTATAAAGCTGTTGCTGCTGTGGATGATACACAATATTTCCATTCTGATCCAGAATAAACACATAGCCTTTAGTTCCCACACTGTTCTGCGTACACAACTCACTGATGGCACTGTAGTTCAGGTCAATAAAAACTACTCCATCACTGTCTCCTTCTCCTGTATAATTACGGATTCCTCGGCTGAGAGTGATTACCCAGGGGCGCTCCCCACTAATCACATTCTGTACATGGGAAGAGGTCAGGTTATAATGATCATATTTTCCCACAGCATCTGCATACCAGTGCTGAGTATCAAGCTTCAGGTTTTGATTACGTGTAGACATCCCGTTATTAAACAGGGATGAACTTCTATTTTCTCTGCGCACAATTCCGATATTACGGATGTCAGACCTGCCCTTCAGTATGGTCTTAAACTGTTCCGTCAGACGTTGTCTACACTGATTATACTCCTTCAAAGAGATATTATCCGTTCCGCTTTCACTGTACAGATATTTATAGGCATCTCCGCTTCCAGCTACCAGGGATGCAATATTATCCATGTAGCTGATATAGGAATCTATGTTCTGATTCAGCTGCCCGATAATCGTCTGCGTATACATAACGGAGTTCTCATAAATAGAGGAATTGGTATATCGCAGAGAAACAATGGTCACTACCAGCACCGCACTTAATACCAGGATTGAAACTGCACAGAAGATCGCGCTCTGGATACTTTTAAATTTCACAGGAAGCCTGGCAGCTATTCCTTTTTTCTTCATCGGCGTTTCTCCCTTGCATATTCCGTAGGTGTTTTCCCTGTTATCTTTTTAAAGGAAATCCCAAAATAATGAGGGTCTGAGAAGCCTACCTTTTCTGCAATCTCATAATTTTTCATGGTGGTATTCTCCAAAAGCTCCTTAGCCTTCTCCATCCTGACCCTGGTCAGTACTTCAATAAAAGTCTCTCCTGTCATTTCCTTAAATATGGTACTAAAATAACTGGTGCTGATATTCAAATAGGAACAGATACTGTTCAGACTCAGGCATGGATCCATATAATTTTTCTGTATATAGTCCATTGCCAGCATTCCCTGTCTCTGTCCGCTGGAACTATTCAGCTCCTGCAATGCATCAAACACTTCCTGTGCATACTTCTCCACCAGGGCTGCTGCCTGAGAGAACATTCTCTGCTCTGTAACTGCTTTCAGAAGAGCCTCTCTCTGGGCTATAATCTTTTCCGGCTCCTCACTGAGAGACTGACAGGTATTTCCAATTGCACGGATCACCTGTTGCAGATAAATGCAGGCATAACTCTTTTCCACCAATGCGGACTTAATCTCTGTCTCAATCTGTCCCAGTGTTTTCTCCATAAGCCTTCGGTCTCCGGATTTGATCGCCTCTGTAAGTGTTTCCAGATCCTTCATCAGGAAAATAGAATTGTCTGTTTTTTTCTCTTCCATATCAAAAAGCAGATTTCCACCCAGAAGATAACGATAATCAATGGCTTTGGCAGCCAGCCTGTAGGAATAGATCAGCTCATAAGGTGATCGCACCCAGCTTCCGATTCCAATGGAGGTCTCAAGCCCGATCACCTCCTTTACCTTCTTCTGGATTTCATGGCAGATCCTGTGGATACTCTCAGAAAATTCCTTTGTCCTGTTTCCGGCAAAAATGATACACACACGGTTGTTTCCCTCCTGGTATACCACTCCTGCCTTCTCCCGTACCACAATCTCATCACCTACATTAAACAGCACAAAAGCCATAAGTGCACTCTCCTGCTGCTTATCCATGTCCATCTGATACATTTCCGAATACGTATCTATATCAAACACTGCCACTCTGTAGCTGGCAGCCTGGAAAGTAATTCCCATTCTCTCCAGCTCATCCAGGCTGACCTGTACATCTCTGGTACATTTCACCAGACAGTCCAACGCCTTAGAACGGATCACATTTGCATTCTTATGATAATCCTGGGAAACCTGAGTCAGAGACTCCATCTTCCTCTGTTCCTTTTTCCTGGAGTCCAGTTTTTCCTTCATATTCTCAATAACCTTAGTCAGCTCCATGGCAGTAACCGGCTTCAGCATATATTCGCTCACATTATACTGTATTGCTTTTTTTGCATACTCAAATTCCCCGAAACCGCTGAAGATCACGATCAGAATATCCGGATAATTATCATGGAGAAAATGGCTCAGTTCCATTCCATCCATATAAGGCATGAGAATATCTGTGAGAACAATATCTACCTCATGTGTTTTTACAAACTCCACAGCCTGTTTACCGTTCTCACAGTCCCCTATCAGTTCACAGTCCAGCTTTTCCCAGTCAATGTTCTCCCTGATGGCATCCCTGACAAGGATCTCATCATCCACCAATAAAATTTTGTACATATAATTATATCTTCCCCCATAATATTGTTATCCCGCAAACATTTACCATATGCCTTTCATAAATCATGCACATGGTATCTCATAGTTCATTACATGTAAAATATCATACCATATTTTGACGATTTTTACAATTTTATGTGTCTGGTTTTTAGCAAACTTTACTTATCCCAAAATACTTTACAGATATCGCCTGTAAATATTGACAGTTCCGGATCAGCATAAAAAAATAAACATTTTACGGAAAATATTGCCTTGAATAATCTGCCCGGAGCCTGTAAACTGATAAGTAGTAATA
Source organism: uncultured Blautia sp. (assembly GCA_934426285.1). Lineage (GTDB taxonomy): Bacteria > Bacillota > Clostridia > Lachnospirales > Lachnospiraceae > Blautia_A. The sequence continues at coordinate 4,937 of CAKRYE010000022.1, read as the reverse complement.
AGCGTGTACTGTGTTATTATATGCAGACAGCATCTAACAACGCAGCAACCATGAATGTATTGTTGAAAGGGGAAAAATTATGTTAAAAGGTATTCCTGAAATTTTATCACCAGAATTATTAAAAGTATTATGTGAAATGGGACACAGTGATCGTCTTGTAATCGCAGACGGCAACTTTCCTGTAGAATCCATGGGCAAAAATGCAATTACAATCCGCTGCGACGGACATGGCGTTCCGGAAATCCTGGATGCGATCCTTCAGCTCTTTCCACTGGATACTTATGTAGAAAAACCTGTAAATCTTATGGAAGTTATGCCTGGAGATACTGTAGAAACACCAATCTGGGATACTTACAAAGAAATCGTAACAAAACATGATGACCGAGGCGCAAAAGCAATTGGAAATATTGAACGTTTTGAATTCTACGAGCAGGCTAAGACAGCATACTGCATTATCTCTACCAGCGAGAAAGCTCTGTATGCAAATGTTATGCTCCAGAAGGGTGTTGTTATCAATAAATAATTCTGAATAACAAACACTTCTTACTTAATAATCAATAATTCAGGCAATCGGAGTGCTCCTCTGAACTGTCTCAATTATACACATATACACACATTTTCCAAAAAAAGAACAGCTGCACACAATGTGCACTGTTCTTTTTATATTACATTATTTTTTCTTTTTCAGGAAGTAAAACAGTAATCCTATAAGAAAAACCGCCCCTGCAACACTGATGCAGATCCCAGCAACATTTCCGTCCTGGGAAGCGCTTATATTCCCGGAAGATGCTTTCTCTGCCTTTTCTGCGGGAGCTGCCTCTGTTGTCGGGGTTGCCTCCACAGTGGGGGTTGCTTCTGTAGTTGGAGTCGCTTCCACAGTGGGGGTTGCCTCTGTAGTTGGAGTTGCTTCTACAGTGGGAGTTGCCTCCGCTGTCGGGGTTACTTCTACTGTTGGAGTTGCTTCTGCCGTTGGGGTTGCTTCTACTGTTGGAGTTACCTCTGCTGTCGGGGTTGCTTTTACTGTTGGTGTCACCTTTGCAGTTGGAGTTACCTTTGCTGTAGGAGTTGCTTCCGGTGTGGCAGCTCCGTTCTCAGTGGAAGCCGCTTCCGGTATGGTTGTCATATCAACAGAAGCTGCCGGCTTATAATCTGTGTCCTTATCCAAGTTCAGCCATCCCTCTGTGCTGCTTCCTTCTTTGTCATCTATGGATGTCTTTCCCCAGCTGCTGCCATCTTCGCTCTCTACATACTGGGAAATATGGACAGAAGTACCATTTGCAATTTCTCCTGTGTCGGACACCTCTCCAAACTTTTCTCCAGGTCCATTATAGAGTACGGCCGCTTTATCCTGGCTGTTTATATTTACATCAAAATCAGCATCCTGACCGCCAAGTACCTTATATTCTGATTTCACAGCCTCAGACCTGGACACAGGGTCTAGATTGTCCATAGGTACATAACCATTCATGCCATGGTACTGGGTATATCCCCATTTCTTATTATCTGTTCCGGTCTTCTCTCCCTGGATTCGGATTGCTATTCCATTGGGGATCAGTTCGTCATTCAGCTTGGAGCTCTGAGGATCTGCCTCTGAATAAATATCAATTCCTCCCTCCGGGCTCTCCACAAGCATGTAATAGTCAGTCACATAATCCGGATTCTGGCTGGTACCCTCATCTGCCCAGACACATACTGTCATGGTAAATATGCACAGCAAAACTCCCAAAAGTGTTCTCCACGTTTTCTTCCTTGTCTTTTTCTTCATGATTATTTCCTTCAATTTTCATCCTTCAGCGCTTTATATACGATGATCCCGTATACCTGCTGTATACCTTGCCATAGGGTTCCTTTACATATGCTTTTACTGCATAGGAATATAATACACCTTTTGGGGCTTTCTTGTCCAGATAAGAAGCAGAAGTTCCTTTAGAAATTGTCGCAAGTAATTTGTATTTTTCGCCCTTCTTCTTTCTGTATATCCGATATCCGTCACAGTTTTTCTGTGCTTTCCAGCGAATACGGATTCCATTTTTCTCTTTTTTTACAGAAGATATCTTCTGCAGTGCCGGAGCTGCCTTTATAACCTCTCCCGGAGTATACGCACTCATGTAGGTTCTGGTGCTGGATTTGTACCATGCCCGCACTGTATAGCGGTAAGCAGCATTGGCTGTTATCTTTTTATCCTGATACTTCAGCACTGTTCCTTTTACTGCTGCCAGCTTTGTCCATTTCCCTCCGGATGCTGCCTGACGATAGATGTTGTACCCCTGGGCACCGGTCACCTTTTTCCAGGTAATCTGATTATATCCATTATTGTTTGCCTTTGCAGTAAATACCGGAGTATCCAGCGTGCTTTTGGTATTCAGAGTTCTGGTATGTGCCTTAATCCTAAAGCTATAGCCTGAAGATGCCACATCCTTCCACTCTGCGCTGGCAGATGCTCCCTTGAAAAAGGTCTGATTTTCTGCCACTCCAGCTGTAGAGGTAAACCATGTAGCGCCATTGGTATTCTTATACCGGGTACTGTTCTCCACGCCAAACTGAATTGTTTGGGAACCGGCATTTGTCAATACTACTGCATAGGAAGATCCTGGCATAAGAACTACTTCCGGAACCTCCACAGTCTGCACACCTGCAAAATCCTGGGTGTAAGTAACCGGAGCAGAATATGCAGGAGTTCCGCTGAAAGGATCTGAAGGATCTGTCAGATTGGTATACACCTGAATCCGGTAAACCGCATCATCACTCATGGTCACTACATTGACTTCTCCCAATGCCTCATCCTTCTCCGGATCTGCCTTGGTTTCAAAAACAGCAGCTACAGACTGCCCGGTCTTAATGCCAGCCTTGGAAATTGCAGAAGAGCCATCATAGAAATAATTATTTTTATATTTCTCATCATTTACAGTAACCGCCTCTGCAGTAACCAGATTACTGATGTTCTGATCCTGGTAGGAGAGATAAAAATAACCATCCTCGCCCCAGTCTGTACCCCAGCTGTTTTTAACAATCCAGGCACCATCCTGTGTAACCTTGGAGGAAGTCTTAAAATTCGCCTTCGAATAATTGTCATCCCAGCCGACCACAGTCACAATATGATTAATGTATCTGACAGGATTATCTCTGACAGGATAACAATAGGCTCCTGTATCCGGGTTGTAATAAGAGGTAGACATATCAAACATAATAGATACTGCCTGGTCCCGGGTGATCATTTCCTTCATTCTCTCCTGAGAATAGTCAGAAAAGGTGGCATTTTTCAGATGTACCACACTGTTATATGCCTTAGTATCCGATATGGTCTCTGACAGATCCTGGGTATGGGTATCATCTGTAGGCAGTGGCACATCCTCCTCTGTGGTCATTCCGGACCAGGTAGAAAGAAATAATGCAGCCAGATAATCATTTCCTCCGATTTTATGATAATCTCCTGCCACTCCATTCTGATCATAGGGAGTATTTCCAAGGGGATCATTCTGTCTGTTGGAGAAAAAATAGGACAAATGTTCCTCTGACAGATCATAGTTTCCCTTTCCCTGTGCCAGCAGAGAAGACTCCAGTAGAGAAGCCATGCCAAAAGCCCAGCAGGTTCCAAAAGGATGCTGATTTTTTACTGATGTAATATAACCATACTTTCTGGAATCATAAGACGATGGAAAAGCTGATGATCTCATGCCATATGCCGCTGGTACTGAGCTTAAGTCACTGTCCACCTGAGGACCGGGATCCAGTTCTGTCAGGCTTCTGATCGGATCCAGCTGTTCTTCTCTCTCTTCCTCTGTGAGAGGCCGTCCTTTGATATACCGGATTTCATCAGTATCTCCAGTTGCATCCTCTTCTGCATCCTGAAATTTATCTTCACTGCCATCTGCAGTAAAGGTTTCCTCTGTGGTATTAAATTCATCCTCTGCTATGGGGACATCAAACGCATCCTCTTCATTCTCTATGGGTAGCTGCACCTCTTCTGCACCGGAAGCAAACAACTCACCTGCAGAAACAGGCACAGAAGATATGGTCACAGCCAGTGCAAGGAGCAGAGAAAAAGTCCGTTTTCCGACAGCTCTTCTTTTCTTCAAATCCGTTCCTCCTTTTTTCTGATAAAGTAATATAACTCAAAACCCTTCATGATACGATGGGCAAAATACCTTTTTAGTCCTGACATATTGAATTTTATTATATCTATTTATCTGGAAAATGTAAATACCCGCCTCTCCTTAAAGGAGGGCGGGTATTGAGGTTTTATCATGTTATTTTATTATAATAACCGTTTCACTTTATTATTTATAAAGTGGTCCGTAGTTCTTGCATGCTCTGAAGTCTGCGCCTTCTTTGTCCATGCCGAATGCATTCCATGCTGCCGGACGATAGATATCTTTCTCAGGAACATTGTGCATGGATACCGGGATTCTCAGCATAGAGCACATTGTGATAAGGTCTGCACCGATGTGTCCATAGGAGATCGCACCGTGGTTTGCACCCCAGTTGTTCATTACATCATAAGCTGTTTTGAACGGTCCCTCTTTGCCATCGCATCTTGGAGCGAACCATGTACATGGCCATGTGTAGTCTGTACGTTTCCACAGTTTATCAGATACTTCTTCCGGAAGAGCTACTGTCCATCCTTCAGCGATCTGCAGAACCGGTCCAAGTCCTTTTACAAGGTTCAGACGGATCATTGTTGCAGGCATCTGAGCTTTTGTTTCATAACGGCTGGAGTATCCGCCTCCACGGAAGTATCCGTTGTCGGCCATACACCATTCTGTGTTATCCATGATTGCTTTCTGGTCTTCTTCTGTGATATCCCACCACTGTTTCATAACAGCATTGCCGTTTTCGTCTTTTGCTTCGCCGTTAGCGTCGAGGCATGCAGCACCGGAGTTGATCAGGTGAAGGAATCCGCCAGCTTCTTTAGCTACGCCTTCAAGGTCATATCCTGT
>CAKRYE010000021.1 GCA_934426285.1 uncultured Blautia sp. | reverse complement strand
ATAAACGGTCCCTCCAGTCTGCAGCCCATACGGTCAAATTCATTTGTCACTGTATACTCACTGCCCAGGAAAGTCTTGATACCCTGTTTGCTGAACATACCGTCCTGAGGTCCCATTACTACCCGCAGTGTTGCTTCTGTCTGATCAAACTCATCCATGTCCAGCTTTCTGGAAAGGAAAAACGGCAGATAACGTCTCTTAATACGAAATCCGATATAATCGTCCGCTTCCAGTTTTCTTCCTTTAAATCCGCCCAGACCACTCTTTAAATTGGTGCATCGGCTTCCCATCACCACCGGAATATCCAGATAACTGGAAAACGCAATATATCCTCTGCTTCCTGTTCTGGCACTTCCAAACTTCAGTACATCTCCCTTATTCATATACAGGGCTGTATACATGGGAGCCGGCTCTCCATTAATAGTTGGCTGGAAATCTCCACCTGTGATTGCAATGATAGTAGCTGATGTAAATTCGAGGGTCGGACCTATCAGCGTTATCTCCAATACTGCCTCATTCTCCGGATTATCCAGAAGAAGATTGGCTATTTTGAATGAACGGACATCCATGACTCCTGCCACACTGAATCCCTGACTCTGATATCCATAACGTCCCAGATCCTGAACCGTTGTCATCATTCCGCCTTTTAATATACGAATTCCCATTTTATGCCTCCTCATGAACGGTGCACTGGTATTCGCCACGTTCTACTAATTCTCTGATCCGTTTGTACTCATCTTCATCGATCGGTACAAAACGGATATAATCTCCTGCTTCTACCAGAATCGGAATTTCACGATCCGGATCATAGGTTTTTACAGGTGTCATTCCCATCAGCTGCCATCCTCCCGGAGAATCCAGGGGATAAATTCCTGTCTGTGAACCACCGATTCCCACACTTCCTGCATTGATCTTAATTCTGGGATTGGCAAGACGGGGTGTATGGATCCTTTCATCCAGCCCGCCCAGATAACAAAAGCCCGGAAGAAAACCAAGCATATAGATCAGATAATCTCTGGAAGAATGAATCTTTATTACTTCCTCTACGGAAAGTCCGGCATGTTCTGCAATATTCTCAATATCCGGTCCATATTCTCCTCCATAGCATACAGGGATCTCATAAACTTTTCTGCATCCTTCACCTGCTGTAACTTCCATCTTTAACAGAATTTCCAGTCTTTTTTTCAGGTCATCGTAGGAAATCACACGCGGGTCATAATTAACCAGCAGAGAACAGAATGCAGGGATCATATCTACAACTCCCTCTATATGCTGTTCTCTCATAAGCTGTACAGTGGCAGTAATCTTCCGGTTGATCTCCGGACTGATCTCTTTGCCAAATTCAACCAGAACAGAAGAATCACCTTCTGTTAAAATTCTAATGTCCGGCATAATCTGCTCCTCTTTTCTTAATCTTTTTTGCCATGTGTTTTTATAGCTGTTAATGAACCAAAAAGGTGTAACCTGGACGATCACACCTTTTTGATATACTCTCCAGTCTGAAAACCGGATACATTTTCCTCAATTATAACAATGTACCGATCTTAGATACAAATGTAGTCACACCGAGGTATGCTGTAAGAACTACCACGATCACTCCAAGAATGGTAAGTACTACCGGATGATGATAATTCTCTCCCATAATGGATTTCTTATGTGCAGCGATCAGGCAGATTGCCAGGGTGATCGGAAGAATCAGACCATTCACAGCACCTGCAAGCACAAGAAGTACTGCCGGATTACCAAGAATAAACATGATCGCTGTGGAAATAATGATAAATCCGATAATCACTTTATTTTCATTTTCTTCAATAGACTTACTGAAAGTCTTAAGGAAGGAAACAGAAGTATAAGCCGCACCAATGATGGATGTGATGGCTGCGCACAGAAGAACCAGACCTGCAAACCGGTATCCGATTTCACCAGCCCCCTGCTTAAAGGCATCTGCTGCAGGATTTGCAGCATCCAGTGTTACACCCTTGACAACAACGCCCAGAACAGCCAGAAACAGGAAAATACGTACAATAGTGGCAATGATCATACCCATAACAGAACTCTTATTGATCTCTTTCAGGTTCTTCTCACCAGTAATTCCTGCATCGATCAGACGGTGTGCGCCGGAGAAAGTGATATATCCTCCAACAGTACCTCCCAGAAGTGTAAGGATTGCAGGAATCAGATTTGTGGCACCGGCTTCCGGCACAAATGTATTCTTCAATGCACTTCCTACCGGTGGTTTTACCACAATGATCACAACAAAGATTACGATAATCATAATGGCACCCAGTACCTTGGTAATAGTATCCATGGCACTTTTGGCATTTTTAAGTACAAATACCAGAATAGCCAGCAGACCTGCCAGTATGTAACCAACTTTGGTAGGTATTCCAAGCAATGTGTTAAAACCAAGTGCTCCACCACCTACGTTTCCGATATTAAATACCAGACCACCGAATACGATCAGTATAGATACCAGATATCCAAGTCCCGGAAGTACCTTATTGGAAACGTCCTGTCCACGAAGCCCTGTCACGCAAAGCACACGCCAGATATTCAGCTGTGCAATGGCTGCAAGGATTACGGAAACCAGGATAACAAATCCAAAACTTGCCTGATACTGTCCGGTAAAGGTTGCTGTCTGTGTCAGGAATCCAGGTCCGATTGCAGATGTGGCCATCAGAAACGCTGCACCGAGCAGGGCTCCACCGTTCTTTTTCTTTTCACTCATTTTTATTGCCCCCTTTTCATATTATTATTGCTCATTATACTAAAAAATGAATATTTACACAAGCAAAAATTATTTTGACAACTTTTGATGTCGAATTTTTATAATCTGTATTTTGTAATAAAAAACAGCAAAGGAGTGCCCGGATTCCCATCCGATACAGCTCCCTTGCTGTTTTTTTTCAGTCAGGCGGATATAATCGTCCACTTTGTTGTTTACTCATATAACCGAATAACTGCTTTGCATTTTATTCAGTTAGAATGTAAATTTATCCGCAAAATATGCATCCAGTTCATCGATCTTCACACGAACCTGCTCCATAGTATCACGGTCACGGATGGTAACTGCTCCGTCGTTTTCGGACTCAAAGTCATAAGTTACGCAGAACGGAGTCCCGATCTCATCCTGTCTTCTGTAACGTTTACCGATGTTTCCACGGTCATCATATTCACAGTTATATTTCTTGCTTAACTGCTGATAGATTTTCTCTGCGCCCTCATTAAGCTTCTTGGAAAGAGGAAGCACACCGATCTTAACAGGTGCAAGTGCAGGATGGAAATGAAGGACTGTACGGACATCATTCTTCTCTGCATCCAGAACTTCTTCATCATATGCGCTGCACAGGAATGCAAGTACCACACGGTCAGCACCCAGTGACGGCTCGATTACATATGGAATGTATTTCTGTTTTTTCTCATCATCAAAGTATGTCAGATCCTGTCCGGATACATTCTGATGCTGAGTCAGGTCATAATCTGTTCTGTCAGCGATTCCCCACAGCTCGCCCCATCCAAACGGGAACAGGAACTCTACGTCTGTAGTAGCCTTGCTGTAGAAGCTTAACTCTTCTGCGTCATGATCACGGTAACGAACTTCTTCATCTTTCAATCCAAGAGAATGTAACCAGTTCAGGCAGAAGCTCTTCCAGTATGCAAACCACTCAAGGTCTGTATCCGGCTCACAGAAGAATTCAAGCTCCATCTGCTCAAACTCACGTGTACGGAATGTGAAGTTACCCGGTGTGATCTCGTTACGGAAGGATTTACCGATCTGACCGATACCAAACGGGATTTTCTTACGGGATGTTCTCTGAACATTCTTGAAGTTTACGAAAATACCCTGTGCTGTTTCAGGTCTTAAGTATACTGTATTCTTGGCATCCTCTGTAACACCCTGGAATGTCTTGAACATCAGGTTGAACTGACGGATATCTGTAAAGTTATGTTTGCCGCATGTAGGGCATGGTACATTGTGATCTTTGATGAAGTTCATCATCTCTTCCTGAGACCATCCGTCTACAGAACTCTCAAGTTCAATGCCGTTTTCCTGGCTGAAGTCTTCGATGATCTTATCTGCACGGAAACGCTCATGACATTCCTTACAGTCCATCAGCGGGTCAGAGAAGCTTCCCAGATGTCCGGATGCAACCCATGTCTGCGGATTCATCAGGATCGCACAGTCAACACCTACATTGTATGGGGATTCCTGAATAAATTTCTGCCACCATGCACGTTTTACGTTATTCTTTAATTCTACACCAAGATTACCGTAATCCCATGTGTTTGCAAGACCACCATAGATTTCGGAACCCGGGTAAACAAATCCTCTTGCCTTTGCCAGCGCAATGATTTTGTCCATTGTTTTTTCCATGACTATTCTCCTCGTCTTTTATTTATATGACTAACGCTATTATAGCTGTATCTCTTTTCTTTTGCAAGGTTTCTCAACTCATTATTTCCAGAATTTCAAGGCTTTTGAACTTTTTATCTGTATTTTTCGCTATATATTTATGTATGAAACGTTCTAATTCCACCAGTACTTTCTCCTTCACAGTGAAGGTATAGAGTTTTCCCAGGTCTGCCACTGCAGCATACCGCATGACATAAAGGGCTGGCTGAGAGATTCTTCCCCCATCTTTCACCTGTCTGAGACATTCCTTGCACAATATACCATGTGCCTCCTGGGAAAAGAAAAGTTCCTCTTCCTCCCCAGGCTGTTTCCCACAGCCTGTACAGTTAAAAAGAGAGGGACCAATTCCCTGTACAACCATCATCCTCAATTCAAAAATACAGCGTATCAGCCGATCCTCAATATGTGGATTCAAAAGGGCTTTCACCGTCACATACAGCAGATTCATGGCATCCTTCTCATCGGTCCCTTCCTGTCCAAAATAATCTGCCAGTTCCAGAAAATAAAAGCCATAATAGATACCCGGCTGTTTTTCTGCCAGTTCTGCAAAATGATGAGTGATAGATACCTGATTCAGATTGTAGCTTGTCCTGCCCTCATAAAGAGTAAAAATACCAAAAACAAAGGGAGTTGCAGCTGCCAGAAAAGGGCTGTTCGGGCGGCGTGCGCCTTTTGCAAAAGCAGAAATTTTTCCTCTCTCTCTTGTGAGAAGAACAATCCGCTTGTCATATTCTCCCACAGGCATGGCCGAAAGTACCACTCCCTGCACAGTTATCAGATCACTCATTGATTTATCCTTACATATTCTCAGATTTCTTTTTTGTCATATCCGAAGTTCTTGATGAGGAAATCACTGTCCCTCCAGTCTTTTTTTACCTTTACCCAAAGCTTCAGATTAACCTTTGATTCCAGCATTCGCTCGATCTCATATCTTGCATTGCTTCCGATTTTTTTCAGCATGGCACCCTGTTTGCCGATGATGATTCCCTTATGGGACTCTCTCTCACAGATAATAGTCGCATCAATATCCACGATCGGATTTTTTCCGGGACGTGTTTTCATCTGATCAATGGCAACTGCAATTCCGTGAGGAATCTCTGCATCCAGAGCATGAAGAGCCTTCTCACGGATGACCTCTGCCACAATCTGGCGCTGAGGCTGATCTGTGACCGTATCCTCATCATAAAACATAGGTCCATATGGAAGATATTTCAGGATACAGCCGATAATATCCTGGGTATTCTGTCCCCGCAGTGCAGAACAGGGAATGATCTCCGCAAAATCGCATACCTTGCGGTAGGTATCAATTGCAGGAAGTATTTCCTCTTTGGATACGGTATCGATCTTATTGATGATCAGGATCACAGGCACTCCGATTCCCTGAAGCTGTTCTGCTATATGTCTCTCTCCTGCTCCGATAAAGGTACTGGGCTCCACCAGCCACATAATGGCATCCACTTCCTTCAGTGTTCGTTCTGCCACCTGTACCATATATTCTCCCAGCTTGTTTTTTGCTTTATGGATACCCGGAGTATCAAGAAATACGATCTGTCCCTCATCACAGGTATAGACAGTCTGGATACGATTTCTGGTTGTCTGTGGTTTCTTGGATGTAATGGCGATCTTCTGACCGATCAGGTGGTTCATCAGAGTAGACTTTCCTACATTTGGACGACCGATGATCGCTACAAATCCGGATTTAAAATTTTCATTCATTTCGTTCTTTTCCTTATAAATTATTACTTTTCATCTATATCTGCAGCATAATATCATGTTTACTCTCAGCAGTTGATCAGTGATTTCACTTCCATCAGCACATCAGAAGCCTCAGATACCTTGCTCTCACTTCCTACAACGCAGATCTGGTCTGCTGCCAGAACTGCCTCAATGATCTCAGCCAGCCCATGGATATCCTCCACAGATGCATTCAGGATCTGATCTCTCTCTTTCTGGATCATCTCTTCTGTCACACCGCAGAAATAGGCTGTCTTTGAAACAGAGCCTTTCATCTGAGGTGTTTTGGGCACATCCTTGCCGCTGATCGTACCGATGATATATTTTGTCATCTCTCTTTCATCCGCCTGGAAGCCTCGGATATACTCCGGAATTCCCTTATATACATCCAGCGTACGTTTCAGATGAGGATCACGGTAGGACACCAGATAGCTCTCTCCGTTTCTCTTAAATCCGCTCATACATCCATATGCACCACCTTTTACACGCAGATTGATCCACAGATAGTCATAACTTAAAATAACTTTCAGAATTTCCAGTGCACCTGTATATTCCAGACCTTTTTTCTTAAAGTTACCGGTCTGAGCCACATACTGGACCTGTCCTGAGGTCTTAAAGCCTTCGTTTTTCTTTGTACAGGTCAGTTTGTTCTGTGATCTCTCCACAGGTTCTGTGCAAAGTCCCTCTTTTACAGAAAGTGCCAGCTTCTTAACAGTTTCCAGTGATTCCTTCTCTCCTGTATAGCTGATCATAAAGTTCTCAGGACGAAGGATCTCCTTCATCAGTCTGCGAAGTTCTTCTACTGTTTCTTCTTTTCTCTGATCAAAATCTTTCTCCAGCTTCTCGATAAACTGATAATATCCGATTCCTGCCATCTCATCCTGGAATGCAGCCATAGGTGAAGAATATGCTGTTGCTCTCAGCACAGCAGTGGAATGTCCTGCACCGGTCAGATTTACCTGAGCACGGGATTTCACAGACGCAATGATCTCATAGAGACGTTTTGTATCTTCCAGTTTTGAACTGTTCAGGATTTCCTGGATCATTTTGAAAAGGAAATCCAGTTTTGTATAGAGCGCCTTACCCCTTACAGAGAACATAGTCTGAAACTCTTCTGTTGAATCAGCTCTGTCAAAAACCTCTACTCCACAATTGATGCCACCTGTATTGGCATTGATCTCATTAAACAGTTCTCCATATGTGTGATCCTTTGTATCCACATATCCAAGCACAGATTTCAACAGTCCCAGATAAGGAATCTGTTCCGGTGCAATGCTGTCAGTCTTAAACATCAGATCTACATATCCGATACCATTTGTGCATACCTCATGATAAAGGAACAGGCTGTCATCTACAGATAATTCTTCATTTACAAAGTTCCCGGCCTCTTTCTTAATATCACTTCTCTTTAACATAGGAATACATTCCAGTGCTTCCGGATCCTCCTCCGATTCCTGGTATGCTTCCAGTGCTTTGGTCTTCTCGACCATTGTATTCAGCTCTTCTTCAGAAAGACTGCTTCTGTATGCTTCCAGTTTCTCTTCCAGCTCTTTCTCTCGCTGAGCTGCCAGTCCCTTCTTCGGCACAAGAGTAAGGATACAGCCATGAGGATTCTCAAGAAGATATCTGCGGATCAGTGCTTCAAAATATCCCTCATTTACTGCTTTCTTCAGGTTCTCAAATACCTTAAGCATCTGCACCTGTGCAAAAGGAGCTTTACTCTCATACAGCCAGTCTCCCAGAATATCAAGGCTGTACATCAGTCCCTTTGGATAAGAGGAGAAGTCTGCCTCACGATAGCGGAATTCAAAGTAATTAATTCCCGCTTCCACTGCTTTTTTATCAATTCCATTCTTAACAATATCTCCAAGCACCTGTCTGATCACAGATACGAACTCTTCTTTTCTGTCAGGATTGGAGCCTTTTGCGATCACTGTAAAATATGGCTGAAGAATTCCGTCATCATAAGAGCCATAGACATCCTTGCCCAGCTTTGCATCCAGAAGTGCCTGTTTCAGTGGTGCTCCCGGTGCACTTAAAAGAGCATAGTCAAGGACTTCAAATGCCATTGCCATCTGGCTGTCCCCGGCATTTCCGGCGATCATATTATAAGAAAGATAGGTATTATCCTCTTCTCCCTCATTCTCTGCGATGGGATACTCCAGTGTCACATCCCGGCATTCGTCAAATGCCCTCTGTTCCCTGATCACAGAATCCACATCCAGGTATTCAAAATGAGACAGATAATGCTCATCAAGGAAGTTAAGCTTCTCATCCATATCCATATTTCCATAGAGATAAATATAACTGTTAGACGGATGATAATAGGTTTTGTGGAAATTCAGGAAATCCTCATAGGTAAGATCCGGAATATTTTTCGGATCACCGCCTGACTCACAGCCATAAGTGGTATCAGGAAAGAGGTGGTTCATGATCTCACGCTCCAGAACCTCATCCGGAGAAGAAAATGCACCCTTCATCTCATTGTATACAACACCATTATATTTCAGAGGTCCTTCCGGCTGTTCCAGATGATAGTTCCAGCCTTCCTGACGGAAAATCTCTTCTCTCTTATAAATATTCGGATAGAAGACCGCATCCAGATAAACATGCATCAGATTCTGGAAATCCTGATCATTACAGCTTGCTACTGGATAGCAGGTTTTATCCGGATAAGTCATTGCATTCAGGAATGTGTTCAGAGAACCCTTTACCAGTTCCACAAAAGGATCCTTTAATGGAAACTCTCTGGATCCGCAGAGCACACTGTGCTCCAGGATGTGTGCCACACCTGTACTGTCCTTAGGCGGTGTGCGGAATGCGATATTAAATACTTTATTCTCATCATCATTCTCGATCAGCATAACTCTTGCGCCGGTTTTTTTGTGGCGAAGCAGCCATCCCCTGGAATGAATATCTGTAAGATTTTCCTCCATTATCACTTCATATGCTGTCAAATTCTCTTTGTTCATTTCTGCCTCCAAGTTATTTTTTATTACTGTCCCCTCTGTTCACAGTAACTTTATTTACCTGTTTTTGCGTCCAGTCCGCCTTCACCCGGAAAATGCTTTTCATAAGCTTCCCTTGCTGCCCTGGTAATAATCCCCAGTTCTTCCTGCATATCAAGATTTACAGGAAGCTGTACAGCAGTCTCATAAATATCTACCTGTAATTTGTTTTTGGCACCTTTTTCTCCGATGGGAACGATTCCGCAGATTATGGTATTATAATTCTTATCCTTTTCACACAATTCCATGTATGTTTTCACCATATGGCAGCATTCTTTGTACAAAAGCTCCTGACGAAGTGCGTCTCCCTGCTGAAATTCTCTGAATTTCAATTTTTCCAGATGTTTACCGATTTCTTTTTTTGCACTTTTCATGCCAAAGAATCTCCTGCCTGCATCTCTGTTGTATTCCAGAGACATCCACAGTCCCAAATATCCATCAGCACGTCCATCTCCTGTCTCAGAAACAGCACTGTAACGGATATCCCAAAGTTCCTTTCTAATGGCATTCCCCTCTGTATCCTCTCCTGCTGCAATGGACTGATCCAGAAACATTTTTCTTTTCATAGGATCATGTTCTTTATAATAAAGGGCAATCAGCTGTGTATCTTCCATAAACCTCTGTTCCTTTCGTTTTCACTTATATATTATTCTCAGTCTTTTTATTCTTCCTCATAGGCAAGCTCAGTTTCTGCCATTGCAAGAGCTTCCTCAATCACCTGATCCATATCCATATAGCGGTACATACCCAGTCTGCCTCCGAAAAGTACTTTTTTCTCCTCCAGGGCTTTTCGCTCATATTTATCAAATAATTCACTGTTCTTCGGATCATTTACCGGATAATAAGGTTCCCTGCCTTTTTCCCAGGTAGCCGGATACTCTCTGGTGATCACTGTCTTTGGCTGAGTTCCAAACTCAAAATGCTTATGCTCAATGATCCTTGTATAAGGCACCTCATAATCTGTATAATTGACCACAGCATTTCCCTGATAATTACCCATTTCCAGAGTTTCTGTCTCAAAACGCAGGGAACGGTATTCCAGTTCACCATAGCAATAATCATAAAATTCATCGATCATACCTGTAAAAAGAACCTTTTCAGCCTGATCCATCAGTTCCTCTTTATTTGCAAAAAAGTCAGTATTCAGGCATACCTGCACACCCTCAAGCATTTTTTTGATAATGCGGGTGTAACCACCCTTAGGAATGCCCTGATATGGATCCTTGAAATAATTATTGTCATAGGTATATCTAAGAGGAAGTCTCTTAATAATAAATGATGGCAGATCCTTGCACTCTCTTCCCCACTGTTTCCGTGTATATCCCTCTATCAGCTTCTCATATACATCCTGTCCTACCAGAGCCAATGCCTGCTCTTCCAGGTTTTTAGGATGAGTAATATGCATTCTGGCTATCTGCTCCTGAATCTTCGCCTTAGCCTGTGCAGGAGTCTTTACCCCCCACAGCTGATGAAATGTATTCATGTTAAAAGGAAGATTGTACAATTCATCTTTATAAACAGCAATGGGGGAATTTACAAAATGATTAAACTCAGCAAACTGATTGATATACTCCCATACATCCTTTCTGGAGGTGTGGAAGATATGTGCTCCATATCTGTGCACCTGGATTCCCTCTACCTCTTCCGTATAAATATTTCCCCCAATATGTCCTCTCTTATCAATAACCAGACAGGTTTTTCCCTTTTTGGTAGCTTCATGTGCAAAAACTGCACCGAAAAGTCCCGCGCCTACGATCAGATAATCATATTTTTTCATGTTATACACCTTCTTGTTTTTTAATCAAGCGGACAAAATCATCCGCTTCGCTACGTGCTCTACACCGAATAACTGCTCCGCAGTTTGATTCGGTTAAAAAAGCAGCAGCACAATTTCTCGCGCTACTGCTATTATAACAAATTCCTCTAAAATTGGATAGCCCTTTATTTCATAGAAGCCACTTCATCAAACATATCTGTGATCTCTTTAGACGGTGCTTTTGTTGCAAGACTGAATACAAGAATCATTACCAGACTCACTGCAAATCCCACTGCCAGAGAATATAATCCCGTATAGGTACCAAGTGTCTGTCCGGATACAAATGGAATGTAGTCCCAGATAATAACAGTCAGACCGCCGGAAACAATTCCTGCCACAGCTCCTGCCAAATTAGTACGTCTCCAGAACAGGGACATCACCACGATGGGGCCAAAGGCTGCTCCCAGTCCTGCCCAGGCATTTGATACCAGTCCCATAATACTGCTGTTTGGATTCCATGCGATCACAAAAGCAAGAACAGAAACAATAATAACTGTAACTCTGGCAACCATTAAAATCTCTTTGGAATCTGCATCCTTCTTTACAAACTGATGATACAAATCCTCTGAAGCTGCTGATGCAGTTACCAGAAGCTGGGAATCCGCTGTAGACATAATCGCCGCCAAAATACCACAGAGGAAAATTCCTCCGATAAACGGAAGTGCCAGGTCATTGGAAAACAGCTTCCCGATCATCTCTATAAACACACTTTCAGAGGAAGATGCCCCCTCTGTTCCCAGAACTTCCGGTAACAGATAAGCACGTCCGATCACACCGATAAAGCATGCTGCAGACAGAGAAAGAATATCCCACACAATAGCGATCACACTGGATTTTTTCAGCTCTTTTTCACTCTTCACAGCCATAAAACGGGTAAGAATGTGAGGCATTCCACAATATCCCAGTCCCCATGCAAGCTGTGAGAAAATCTCAATAAAAGTATAATTACGTTCTCCGTTCTCAAATGCATTAAGGAAAGCTGCTGCTCCTCCCTGTGCCCCACTCTGGTTCAGCAGATCCGTCAGATTTCCCGGAAGCATAAAATAAGCAACCAGCGGTACAACAAGAAGGCCTATCAGCATCAGTGTTCCCTGTACAAAGTCAGTGACACAGACTGCCATGAATCCACCCATAAAGGTATAGCAGAGAATAACTCCGGCTCCTATTGCCAATGCTATATGATAATCAATTCCAAATACGGTATTAAACAGTTTACCACCTGCTGCCAGTGCGGATGCCGTATACACCAGGAAAAAGATCACAATTACAATTGATGAGATCAGAAGCAGGATTCGCTTCTTATCCTGAAAACGATTCTCAAAAAATGCAGGGATCGTCATGGAATTATTGGCTGCTATGGTATATCTGCGAAGCCTTCTGGATATACACAGCCAGTTCAGTACAGTTCCGATAAAAAGTCCCACTGCGATCCAGATCTGTCCGGTTCCCAGTGAATAGATAGCACCCGGAAGCCCCATCAGAAGCCATCCGCTCATATCAGATGCCTGTGCAGACAGAGCTGCCACCCAGGCATTCAGTCCTCTGCCTCCCAGAAAATAATCCTCTGAGTTATTTGTTTTCTTCATATAAACCACACCGATCACTATCATAAGCAACAGATAGACTACAAATGCGGACAATATGATCATAGTATTACCACTCACTTCTCTTCTCCTCCTTATTACGCAGGCATCTTCTACTTTTTCTGTCTCTGCCTGTTTTTCATTTCTACACTTTAACATATCAAATCCCCAAAAATCAATAGTGATTCTGTTTATTTATGTTTATCATTACATTTCAGAATGTCAAATATGTTTTATATCACACATTTTTATACTGGATAAAACAACCTTTTTACCATTTTACAAAAAACAGGTGCAGCAACTACACTGCACCTGTCTCATTTTTTATACTGTTTTTACTTTATCTTCCGATATTTTTTCCCTTTTTTCAAATAGACATTCTTAATATAAGAAAGCAGAACCTCTTCTCCATGATCGTTAAGGATTCGCAAAAGAGCCTCCAGGTCTCTCTTTGTGTCCGGATGGATAAACCAAAGTCTTTCTTTACTTTTCAGGAAATAACTCAAAGGCTGTGTATGGTCATATTTATCCCCCAGATAATTCCGAGAAGCACTGATTCGATCCATCACCATCTCGGCAACATATTTACGGGGCATGGGAACTCCGTTGATAATATGTTCATCTCCCGGCACATAATCTACCCAATATTCAAAATGATGCTTGTTTCTTCCCTTATGGTGAAGCCAGGATCGTGAAATGCCTGCAGCTTCCCTCTCTGCATTATTGGGGCTTCTGTCCCCCTGATAATACTTACAGCCAACCAAAAACTCCACAGGCTCATATTTTGACAGATCATGAAGCAGTCCCTGTTTATAAAGCCCGATACGAAAACAGTAACGCATCACCAAAAGCTTATGTCTGGTGATTGTCTTAAAGTGCTGCCATGGATGCATTTTTCTCTCCCTCCTGTTTTGCCAGAAGCACTACGATGGTACGAGGTGCAATCTCCAGCTTCCTGCTATATTTCTCGTCATCATAACAGAATCCATTGGTCTTTAGCATACTTGTATCAATTACTTTTGTCCAGCAGCACTTTCCCGGCAGATTGGGAAGTGCCACACTTCTGTTTTCCCAATGGAAATTATATGCAATATAGACAGAATCATCATAAGTTCCATCTTTCTTTCTGGCATAAGCACCGTAATACATAACTCCCAGAAGTCTGGAAGTATTCTCAGAATTCAGGAACCATGCCCTTTCCCCATGTACAGATACATCCGGCAGGCCTCTGGTCTGGTAGTCCACTCCACGTAATTCTCCGGGTGTATGGAGAATGGGATGTTCCTTTCGGAAAGCAATCACTGCCTTTACAAATTCCAGAAGACTTTCATTCTTTTTAAGCCCCTTCCAGTCGATCCAGCCTATGGAATTGTCCTGACAATAAGCATTATTATTTCCATTCTGGGAATTGCCGATCTCATCTCCTCCATAGATCATAGGAACGCCCTGGCTGAGCAATACCATAAGAAAAGCATTTCGAAGCTGTTGTTCTCTAAGCTGTCGGATATTCATCTTACGTGTAGGACCTTCTACTCCACAGTTCCAGGAATAATTATAGCTGCTGCCATCCTGATTATTCTCATGATTAGCTTCATTATGACGATAATTATAAGTCACCATATCATTCAGGGTAAATCCATCCTGACAGGCCATATAGTTGACCACTGCATATCTGTCCGGATTTCTCCTCACATGCCAGGCAGCTCCCTCTACCATCTCCTCATCACTTTTCAGGAAACGACGCATATCCTGGAGAAATCCGGGATTATACTCAGCCACACATTTATGGGCAGGTTCTTTCTTTCCTCGAATATCCCGTTGATCAAATCCGTGGAACATCAGCTTGCTGTCACTGAGAATACCATCCTGCATCAAAAGCTGTACCGGTGCTCCATCTCCCAGTACATGAAATCCATCTACATGAAAATTCAGTTTCCATGACTGCAATGCCCGAAGAGCCAGAAACGGGTTTGTTCCTGCCGGAAAGTACATCTCCAGGATGCAGGCAATTCCAGCTTTATGCATTGCCTTTATCAAATGTCTGAACTCCTGTGCCGGATCATTCGTTGCACTGTACGAACGCTTTGGTGCCATATAATACCCTGCTGTATATCCCCAGTAATTCACCTTTTTATCAACTTTTTTCTCTGATACCATACTACCGACAGAATACTTTTCCGGTACAGTCTCCATAAACTCATATACCGGCATCATCTCTATTGCATTAATTCCCAGATCCTGCCAATAAGGAATCATTTCTTCCAACGCCTGAAAGGTTCCCTTTTTTCCCTTAATCTGGCTGTTGGCTTTGGTATAGCCTCTCACATGAAGCTTATAAAGTATCATTTCATGATAAGGAATATTAAGGCACTGATCCCCTTCCCAGTCATAGTCTCCCGAATTCCAGAAAGTACAGTGTACTTTATGATCTTCAGGATCTATCGCTGCTCCAAAGCGCTCTCTCCCTGAAATCCCATAAGTCCATGGATCTGTATAAACCTGCCCGTCCAATAAAAAATTATATTCATATCCTTCCGGCAAAAAATCCGGCAAAAAAAGAGAATATACCTCCCCTGCCTTATTCTCATCAGTAAACGGAATCTCCATACAGGGTTTCTTTGACCTTTTTTTATAGAGGACCAGAGAAGCATTCTTTCCTTCAGGAACCTCCACTGTAAAATTATATCCTCTTTCCAGCCTGTTCACCCCTGGCAGCAAAGGCATTCCCTTCTCTGTCTTATATCTTCTGCTGTCAGCCATTCTCCAACGTCCTCCCTGTTTTTAATATAAAACCTATTCTCAATCCTTAATTTTCAATTCTACCGGACAGTGATCAGATCCCATAATTTCTGTATGGATCCTGGCATCTTCTAATCTGTCCTTCAGTACCGGTGAGGTGATAAAATAGTCAATTCTCCATCCTGCATTCTTTTCTCTTGCCCTGAACCGATAAGACCACCAGGAATAGATTCCCTCCTGATCCGGATAAAAATATCGGAAAGTATCAATAAATCCACTTTCCAGCATTCTGTCAAAACATGCTCTCTCTTCATCCGTAAAGCCTGCGTTTTTATGATTGGTTTTTGGATTTTTCAGGTCGATCTCCTGATGTGCCACGTTCATATCTCCACAGCAGATCACTGGCTTTTTCTCCTGAAGTCTCAGAAGATATGCCAGGAAATCCTCTTCCCACTGCATACGATATTCCAGACGTCTCAGCTCACTCTGGGAATTAGGAGTATATACCGTAATAAAATAAAAATCCTCAAACTCCAGAGTGATCACTCTGCCTTCTTTATCATGCTCTTCGATTCCCAGTCCGTAAGCTACAGATAATGGCTCCTTTTTTGTAAATATAGCTGTACCGGAATATCCCCGTCTGTTGGCATAATTCCAATATTGATAATATCCCGGCAGATCAAGCTTTACCTGTCCCTGCTGACACTTGGTCTCCTGCAGACAGAAAATATCTGCATCCAGCAAGCGAAAGCTTTCTTCAAAGCCCTTGCCGATGCAGGCACGAATTCCATTCACATTCCAGGAAATAAATTTCATAAATTTCCACTCCTATATCTCAAAATTTCTGAACAAATCATTCTCTTCCGTTCATTATAACACATCTTATATAATTCCGCGATCATAATTCTCTTTAAACCATAAAAAAATTGCATTTAACTTCCGTTTCTGGTACAATATTAATATTCAGACTTCTGTAAGAGTCTTGAATCATCAGGATACCATTAAGGAACAAAACTGTATTTTCTATTACAGTCACAGTTCTGAACTTTTATAAAAGAAAGAATGAGGATGAAAACCATGACAGAAGAATTTACAACCGGCGGATGTTCCCCCAGTGACTGCGCTTCCTGCAGCGGTTGCAGCAACCCAGAAGGAAACTGCCAGGATATCGAAGACAGACGCACCATCACCCTTACCCTGGACGATGATACAGAGGTAGAATGTGCGATCCTTACTATTTTCCCGGTAGATGCCAAAGAATATATTGCCCTTCTTCCATTAGATGAGAACGGTCAGAATCAGAGCGGTGAAGTATATCTCTATACCTTTGCCCGCACAGAATCCGGAGACCCGGTTCTTTCCAATATCGAAAGTGATGAAGAGTACAACAAAGCTGCCATTGCATTTGACACTGTTTTACAGAATGCAAAGGATTCTATGGAACAAATTGAGAAATAATGCCTTCAGGCTTTATCTCTCAGAATATTAAAAAACTGTCACAAGCCCTATATAATATGTGCTTATGACAGTTTTTTTCTTTTCCCGGATATCAGTTTATAATCTTATATCCCAGATAATCCAGCAATAATTCACAGTACATAGCATTTGCCCAGGAAAACCATTCTCTGGTATATCTGGATGGATCATCTGCATGAAATCCTTCATGCATCAGACCGGTACCTCCGGTAGTTTCTATCATTTTTTCAAGGACAGACTCCTTTACCGTTCTCCTGTCAGAAGTCAATCCTTCCATAGCCATCCCAATATGCCAGATATAATTCACCGGTGTATGAGGACTTCCTATTCCGCTTGCTGCTTTTCCCTTATAATAATAGGGATTTGCTTCGCTCAGGATCATATTCCGGGTATTCTCCGCAAGCTCCCTGTCAGCAGGATAGCCCAGATACTCCATAGATAACAGACTGGGGACATTAGCATCATCCATAAGGTGATACATTCCATATCCGTCTGTCTCGTAAGCATAAACTTCCCCAAATTCCTCTGTTTTTGTATGTCCATACTTTTCGATTGCTTTGTGTATTTCTTTTCTCAGATTCTGTGCACTCTCTGCAAGCTTTGTGTCTTTCAATACCTCCTGTGCCAGTTCACTGAGATATCCCAGCACAACCACAGCGAACATATTGGAAGGAATCAGATACCCATAAGTGCAGGCATCGTCACTTGGACGAAAGCCCGACCAGATAAGCCCTGTTTCCGGACGGGTTAAGGCTCCCTTCCCCTCTCTGGACAAAGTATCTGTATAAAAGCTTCCATTCCTCACAAACCTGTATTCTGACCGTTCTTCATGATTTTGTTCCCTATGAAAAACTTCCAGAATCTTTTGCGCACCTTTTCGGAAATTTTCATCCAGATGCGCTGTATATCCTGTGTTCTTCCATAAAAGCCAGGCCAATTGAATGGGATAACAAAGGGAGTCTACTTCAAATTTTCGCTCCCATACCCAGGGATTCTGATCATCAAAATCCTTTTCC
Organism: uncultured Blautia sp.; assembly: GCA_934426285.1. Lineage (GTDB taxonomy): Bacteria > Bacillota > Clostridia > Lachnospirales > Lachnospiraceae > Blautia_A. Next base: position 17,636 of record CAKRYE010000021.1, on the reverse strand, counting down.
CAGCAGGCACCGCTGGGCTCATTATTAAACGCATTTGCATAAGGATCCATCAGCAGGTAAAAAAACTGGCGCTGTACAACTCCACCGATCAGTTCCTGCAGTTTTCTGCTTCTGGCTGCAAGATAAAGATAGGGTCTTACCTGCGCAGTAGAATCCCTCAGCCACATAGCCGGAATATCCCCTGTGATCACATGCACAGTCCCATCCGGATTCTCAGCCATTGTTCTCTTCAGGGTATCTCCATAGCTTCTCTTAAACTGTTCTGCAAATTTCGGATGCCCGGTTTCTTTTGCCTTTATCTCTACTTCTTTATAAAACTGTTCCAGTACAGCTGTAAGTTCTTGTTCCTTTTCCTTAGATATCATACACACTCCGTACCCGAAGTCCTTCCGGTTTTCCCTGAAGAATCTTTATCCTGCGCTCTCCGGCGTTCATATCAAAATAATTATCCTCCAGAATTAAATCTTCTGTATTATTGAGAATCTCCACGCTCTTTGCATAGGCAGAAGCATTCACGATAATCTCATCTCCCTCTGTCCTCACTTTCAGCTTCGGATCCAGATAATGGAAATATTTAGGATAAGAGAAAATAACAGTTCCCTGAGAAATCACCTGATCATCCTCCCATGCCTCATAACTTACATATTCATTAAAGCAGTCAATCTGTGGAAGTTCCACTTTATCCAGCCATACTGCAGACAAAGCAGGTACCTCTACCCACTGTTTTTCCTCCATAAGCACTGTGGCATCTGCTTTTCTCACTGCCCATTTCACAAGAACTCGGCGGTCTGTGAGAGTTTCATTTGTCACATTCAGACGGATAGATTTTTCAAATCCAAAGTGCTGACGGTTCATATCCGCCTCTACTGTCATCCAGCTCTGTTCCTCACAGGAAAGCATCACAGGGGCAAAGAAACGCTTTGCATAATAATGTAATGCCTTCCAGCGGCCATAATAATCAACAGATGACCAGGAGATTACCGGCCAGCAGTCATTCAGCTGCCAGTAAATAGCGCCCATACACCGTCCACGGTTTCGTCTGTAATGCTCCACTCCATAACGGATTCCATCTGCCTGAAGAAGCTGGGACGCATAAACAAAATCGCTGAAATTCTCAGGATAACGATATGCAGCCTGCATATATTTGGCAATTTTCCCGTTTCCTCCATAATTTCTCTGATGTTTTTCCATCACATAGGAAAATGGATTCAATTCCCTTGGATCATCTGTAACGGTTTCCAGTGTTTTTACGGAAGGAAAAGCCTGAAATCCAAACTCTGATGCATATCTGAAGAAATATTTCCTGTATTCCGCAAAAGGCTTATTCCCATGCCATACCTCCCAGTAATGTACATCTCCGCGGTTAGGATCATTGGGATTATCAAAGGATCCACCTGAAGACGGACTAGCCGGCCAATAGAAAGTCTCCGGATCATATTCCCGTAAAATTTCAGGGATAATCCGCTCATACATAAACAGATAGTCTCTCACCTCTGACGGTTTTGTTACCCAGGTTCCCTCCTGTGTAAAGGTCTCCATCTCATTGTTGCCGCACCATAATGACAGGGATGCATGATGTCGGAGACGTTTGATATTATCAATAAATTCCTGTCGGATATTAGCCTCAAATTCCGGTGTAAGCTCATACATTGAGCAGGCAAACATAAAATCCTGCCATACCATCAGTCCCAGTTCATCACAGATATCATAGAACCAGTCCTCCGGATAATAGCCGCCTCCCCACACACGGACAGTGTTGAAATTCGCTCTTTTACACTGAAGAAGCAATTCTCTGGTACGTTCCCTGGATGTTCGCTGAAGTAAATTATCTTCCGGAATATAATCAGCACCCATGGCAAATATCTGATGTCCATTTACCTCATGGGCAAAGCTTTCTCCCCACTGATCCTTTTCTATATGCATAGTCATGGTTCGAAGACCAATCTTTCTGCACCAGGTATCTACAATCTGATTTCCTGCTTTCAGATTCACTTCCACCTGATATAAAGGCTGTTCTCCTAATCCATTGGGCCACCAGAGCTTCGGGTGGTCAATCTCAATTTCATCCGGAGACCCTTCCCATGTAGTCTTTGTTCCATCAGGTTCCGTAACTGTGATTTCATATTCCAGTAACTGACTCTGCTCTGATTTTCCTGCTTTTTCACAGTTATCTTCCTCTGCTTCATCCATTGTCTCCACATCAACTTCCGGTATCAGCAACACCTTTCCCTCTTCATGAATCTGACGGATATACACGCTGTCTAATCTGGCATGTTCTACTCCCAGAAGCGTTACAGGGCGAAAAATACCTCCATCCGGCAGGCAGGCACCCCAGTCCCAGCCGCACATATAATGTGCCTTGCGCAGATGCATAAATCCTTCCACTGTATCTTCATTTCCATGTGTTTTATATTTCTCGTAAGCTGCCGCCATAAATTTCAGAGGAGATCTGATAATGACACGAAGAGTATTTTCTCCTTTTTCCAGGATTTCCTTCACAGGAAACTCCCAGACTCTGTGCATACTTTCTACTCTCCCCAGACAGCACTCATTCAGATAAATATCCCCAATCGTATCAATTCCGTCAAACCTCAAGATTACTTCCTGACAGTTTTCAAATTTTGTTTCGTCATATATAAATACGGTTTTATATTCGTAATCTTCCTCCATCAGTGCCTTCGCCTGATATTCGTTATCTTCCCAGAATGGATCTTCCATTTTTCCAGCCTGAAGAAGAGCCATATAAATATCTCCCGGCACCTGCGCCGGAACCCATTCCTGCTCTTTCACATTGCACAACTGCCAGTTCTCATGAAGCTGCATTTTTACCATTGTTCCCTCTCCTTATATAGGATACAAAATCCTTGCCGGATTCCATCGGATATTTTTAATCCACTTTGCATCCAGCTTAGAATATCCTTACAATATCATTATACATTACCACAACCATCAGTACCATCAAAAGCATAAGTCCGGCAAAATGTATTGTTCCCTCGATCCGTCTGTTAACAGGTTTTCTGCGGATTGCCTCAATGACGAGAAATACCAGCCTGCCACCATCAAGCGCCGGAAAAGGAAGCAGATTCATTACGCCCAGATTGGCAGAGAGAAGAACCGCCATATTCAAAAGGTTCATCCACAGCATCACGCTTCCCTCACTTCTGCTTTCCTCATAAGTAGTACCGATTGCATCTACCACACCTACAGGTCCACTCAGATCCTTCAGACCAAACTTTCCGCTGCACAATTCCTTAAGGCTGAGAATGGTGGTACGGATCATATATTTCACCTCGACCGCCCCGTAACGGATCACATCCAGACCCTTTGCCTTCTCACAGTATATATTATAAGAAAATCCTGAATCCGCTGTCCGGTATTCCTTCGGGGTAATTGTATCATCATATTCCAACCCTTCATGTTTCCAGGTAATTTTCACCGGACTTCCATCCAGCGGATGCTCCCTGATATAATCCTGATATTCCTGACTGGTACTGATCCTTACACCATTAATAGAAGTGATCACATCTCCTGCCTGTACACCGGCCTCCTCCAACGGCATTCCTGCCATTACAGATTCCACTGTCATAGGCGCACTATCATCTCCCGTAAAATTGCATCCCAGCAGATATCTCACATTCGTGTCAGCCTTATAGGAAATTTCCTTCTTTTCGCCATCACGCTTCACTGTCAGATTTACAGTATCCCCTTCTTTTAATTCATTCATATAAGAATATACATAAAGGTCTTTTCCCAGATCAATATGGTATCCCTGATAACTGGTGATCACATCTCCCTTTTTCAATCCTGCCGCTTCTGCTGCAGATCCTTCCTTTACAGAAAGGACTGTGGATGGTTCATAGCCTACCACTCCCACAATAATCACCGACAATACAAATGCCAGTATAAAATTAAATACCGGACCTGCAGCCACAACTGCAATCCTGCCCCACACAGATGCATTATTAAAAGTTCCGGGAGCATCCTCTTCATCCGTATCCTCTCCAAGCATTGCGCAGGAACCACCTATAGGCAAAAGTTTGAGAGAATATCTGGTTCCTTTGTATTCCTTACTCAAAAGTCTTGGACCCATTCCCAGGGAAAATTCTGTTACAATGATTCCGTTTTTCTTTGCCAGAAGAAAATGTCCTAACTCATGAAAAAGGATAATACCACTAAATATAATAATTGCAATAATTATTTTCAAATTACCACCTGCTTTCGATCCACTGATAGGTTTCCTTCTCAATCTCCAGGATCTGATCCAGATCCGGCTCCTTCACCAGGGTATGTCTCTCCATAGACTGCCCGATAATATCATATATATCCAGAAATCCTATTTTTCTCTGCAGGAATTTCTTTACTGCCAGTTCATTGGCAGCATTAAATACAGTAGGCATACTTCCACCTTTTTCAGCGGCTTCTATTGCCATCGGAAGTCCCTGAAATGTCTCCATATCCGGTTCTTCAAAAGTAATCTGCTTCAGCATTCTGAAATCCAGTCTGTCCCCTGCTAGGTATCTTCGATCCGGATAACACAGTGCATACTGAATAGGCAGCCTCATATCCGGTGTTCCCAGCTGAGCTATTACAGCTCCATCCTCAAATTCTACCATCGAGTGGATAATACTTTGAGGCTGGACCACTACCTGAATATGATCCAGGTCCACATCAAAAAGCCATCTGGCCTCCATCACTTCAAGTCCTTTATTTACCAGAGTTGCAGAATCTACCGTAATTTTCTGTCCCATCACCCAGTTTGGATGCTTCAGTGTATCTTCCAGCGTAACCTCCCTCAGTTCTGCTGTTTTCCTTCCCCTGAAAGGACCTCCGGATGCCGTGATCAGAAGCTTATGGATCTGTTCCTTTTTCTCTCCGTGAATTGCCTGAAAAACAGCACTGTGTTCACTGTCCACCGGAAGGATCTGAACATTCATTTTTCTGGCCAGTGGCATGATCAGATGTCCGGCAGTCACCAGTGTTTCTTTATTTGCCAGAGCAATATCCTTACCTGCCCTGATTGCCTCCATAGTCGGTCTGATCCCGATCATTCCCACAATAGCAGTCACCAGAATATCTGCTTCCTCCATTTTTGCAAGTTCCAGCAAACCATCCATACTGCTTACAATTTTCACATCCAGATCCTGTACTCTTACTGCCAGATCTCGGGCTGCATCTTCATTCCAGACAGCTGCCAGTCTGGGATGAAATTCACGGATCTGCTCTTCCAGTTTATCAATATTATTTCCTGCTGAAAGTCCCACAACCTCCAGATCTTCATTCGCCCGGACCACATCCAGGGTCTGTGTCCCAATGGAACCGGTAGAACCTAAAATTGCTATTTTTTTCATCTTGATCCCTTCTGTTATAACTATATTATCAAATGGATATTCACGATCCTACGCTGTGATCATGATCAGTGACAGAAAGTAAATTACAGGCGCTGTAAAAATCACACTGTCAAAACGATCCAGAATTCCCCCATGTCCGGGAATTAATTTGCCGTAATCTTTAATCCCCTGGTTTCTTTTAATTGCAGATGCCGCCAGGTCTCCTACCATGGAGATCAGTGCTCCCACTGCACAGATAACTGCATATTGAACCATTGGTCCCTGAGTTGCCGCAGCATAGGCCACACCCAGAAGTGTAGCTCCTGCCACACCACCCACTGCTCCTTCTATAGATTTTTTCGGACTGAGCACAGGTGCCATTTTATGTTTTCCAATAAGCATTCCTACACAATAAGCGCAGGTATCACACCCCCAGGAACACAAAAAGATCAGCCATACATGGAATTTTCCTCCCGGCAGACATCTGGTCAGATAGATAAATGACAGCATTACTGCCACATAAACGATTCCAAACAACGCCGGCATAACCTGCTTTGCCTCATATTCCGGATAAGTAAACACATACACAAACATGATCAATACCAGACCAAAAATAATTGCCAGTACACCATATCTCTGAAAATCAAGCAAAACAGCAGCATAATACAAGACTGCTCCTGCATATCCGGCAGCAGCCAGCAGATAATTCTTTTCATTCTGTACATTCATTGCCTTGTACAATTCTGACATACCGATCAGAGAAACTGCAAGTAAAGTAAAAAACAGTATATAACCACCACTGATAATTGTTGCAAGTGCAATGATCACCAGCAGGATTCCACTTAAGAGCCTTGTCTTAAACATTTATGATTCCTCCTTTACTCCACCGTATCTTCTGTCTCTCTGATTATACTTTTCAATTGCCTTTACCAGCTCTGCTTTATTAAAATCAGGCCATGCCACATCTGTAAAATAAAACTCTGTATATGCCATCTGCCATAACAGAAAATTGGAAAGCCGAAGCTCCCCGCTGGTGCGGATCATAAGGTCAGGATCAGGAATTCCTGCTGTATCAAGATAATTTCCGAATACTTTTTCATCTATTTCCTGAGGATTTATCCTGCCATCAGCTGCATCCTGAGCAAGCTTTCGCACTCCCCGGATAATCTCATCCCTGCTTCCGTAGTTCAATGCGATCTGGAAATAAATTTCATCATATTTTTGTGAATACTCCTCCAGTTTTTCAATGCTGTCCTGAATATCCTGGTCAAATGCTGAAATTTCTCCAATTACGCGAACACGCATTTTATTCTTGTCTGCAAGCTTAATGCATTTCTTGAGATAACTGCGGAACAGTTTCATCAGGCCATCCACTTCTTCTTTGGATCGTTTCCAGTTCTCCGTTGAAAACGCATAAACTGTAACATATTTTACTCCCAGCTCTTTCATATAATCACAGACTGTTTCCAGATTAGCGCAGCCCTTCATATGTCCATAGCTTCTGGGCATCCCTTTTGCTTTCGCCCAACGTCCGTTACCATCCAGTATAATGGCTATATGATTCGGTACATTCATATTTTTTCCTCGTTTCTTATGTTCATTATATGCTGTGTACAAACCATGCTGCTCTCGCAGACACCATCTGCAAGCTTAAAAGAGAGCCCGCATAATGGAGCTCTCTTTTACTTTTTATACAGTCATGATTTCTTTGCTCTTGGCATCTACCGCTGCATCAACCTCTTTAATATATTTATCAGTGCTCTTCTGGATCTTATCTTCCAGCTCCTTGATCTCATCCTCAGATACATCCTGTTTTGCAAGCTTCTTATATGCATCATTGGCATCACGACGGATATTGCGGACTGCAACCTTGGCAGCCTCACCTTTCTTCTTGACATCCTTTACCAGTTCCTTACGGCGTTCCTCTGTAAGCTCTGGGAAAACAAGACGGATCACTTTACCATCGTTGCTGGGATTCAGTCCCAGATCAGATACAAGAATTGCTTTTTCAATCCCTTTGATCAGGCTGGATTCCCAAGGCTGGATCTGAATCATACGTGCTTCCGGAACTGTCACATTCGCCACCTGCTGCAGAGGTGTAGGTGCTCCATAATAATCTACAGTCAGTTTATCGAGAATATGGGGATTTGCCCTTCCTGCACGAATTGTTGCCAGCTCGCTCTCAAGATTCGTCAGTGTCTTTTTCATTTTTTCTTCATATTTCTGAATTCTTTCATCCATTAGGTTTGTCTCCTTCTCCTGTTGTTTTATAAATTATCTAACTGCTCTGCATTCCCATCCTTTCGGATCAGACAGTTACCTTTGTACCTGTAAATTTGCCGTGAACTGTATTAATAATACTGTCCTTCTCATCCAGTGCAAATACCAGCATTGGCATTTTCTGCTCCATACACATAATGGAAGCGGTGAGATCCATAGCTGCCAGCTTTTTGGCTACCACTTCTTCAATGGAAATCTCATCATATTTCACTGCATTGGGATTGGTCTTAGGATCACTGTCGTAAATTCCATCTACTGCCTTTGCCAGAAGAATCGCCTCTGCCTCAATCTCCACTGCACGAAGAACTGTTGCTGTATCTGTAGAGAAATAGGGATGTCCTGTTCCGCCTGCAAAGAATACGATCTTACCCTGTGCAAAGCTCTCCTCCACTGCATCTTTGGAATACAAATCTGTAAATGCACCACAGACAAACGGTGTATAAATCTGTGTCTTCATTCCCAGGTATCTGCAGATATCTGACACATAAATGCAGTTCATCACTGTAGCAAGCATTCCGATCTGGTCTGCCTTATTTCTGTCGATTGTCTCGCTGGTACGTCCTCTCCAGAAATTTCCGCCGCCGATCACAATCCCGATTTCCAGACCTTCTTTGGAAATCTCACGGATCTGTTTGGCAACCTCAATAACTGTAGCCTCATCAAATCCTGTCTTTTTTTCACCGGCAAGAGCTTCCCCGCTCAATTTTAATAATACACGCTTCATATTGTTTTCTCCTAAAGTTCATTTTATGATGCTTTTATTTTACCATATCTTAGCAACAATTTCATTACCATTTTCATCAACTGTGGTAGAAACTGTAAAATTACTGTAATAATAGAAGCCTGTCTTTCCGGTTTCAGGATCTGTCTCATAACTGCTGCCCTGAGGAGAGCCGCAGGCACCCTGCAGTGCATCAATAGACTGACCCACATACTGCTCTGCAGTAGAAATCATATCATCTCCACCGTTATTATCATCGCCTCCGTTATTGTCATCTCCGTTGTTATTATTATCTCCGCTGTTACTGTTGTTTCCACTGTTGTTATCATCTGTATTGTTGCTGTTATCTGCATCACTATTTGAATCAGAATCTGTGTTCTGTGAAGAATTATCACTGTTATCTGAATTAGTATCCTGATCATCCGTTGAATCAGAATCATCGGTCATTCCCAAACGCTTCTTTACATCATTTAAGGTTGAAATTTCCCTCTTGGTACTTCCTGTCAGATATTTTGCATAAGGAATGGCATCCTCATCTGTGCCATTCATACAGAGAGTGATCTGTGAAATAGTACCCAGGGGAATGTCCCTGAAAAAGCACTCATTCTTACCTTCATCAGAAAATCCAACACGAATATCATAAGAAGCAGTGCTCTTGGTGCTGTCTTCCGTTGCATTCGGTGAAAAATAATACAAAGCTTTGTCATTATCCTTTAATGTAAATTTTCCATCCACCAGATCACTGCCCCAGGTATCGTCATCAGAATCATCCTCATCCTCCACATGTTTTCTGATATAAACAGAAGAAATATCACTTCCCATGTTATTCACAAAAATAACTTTGGAAGCAGTTGCTGATTCCTCGCCCATAACATTGGCAATCTCTTCCTCTGTAGACTGCTTCATATCCACAATTTCTGCTGCCTTAGTAACCTCAGGTGTAGGAGTGGCACTTGCTGCAACAGGTTGCACATCTGTATCTTTGTTCTTTCCACAGCCGGATACTGCCACTGTCAGCGCCAGCACTCCTGCAAGTATCAAAAATCGTTTCTTCATAATATATTCCCTCCTGTATCTGAAATATCCAGATTCAAAGCTGAATTTCAATTTCTTATTATTGCAGAGTCTCTATAACTTGTCAACCAAAGTGCTTCTGATTTCATATAATTTTCAGAGTTATTATTTTCCATAACAAACTATTTACTTCGCCGGACATTACTCTCAAACCAAAAGTTTTCTGACTACAGATTTCTTACTTTAAAATCACGTTCTGCCTCTCTTCTCTGGTCTTTCTTCGCAATATCCTGTCTCTTATCATAAAGTTTCTTACCTCTTGCCATGCCTATCTCAACCTTTACCAGGCTATCTTTAAAATAGACCTTCAGAGGAACCAGCGTCAATCCCTTTTCCTTCAGCTTCGCTTCCATCTTATTGATCTCATATCTGTGGAGGAGAAGTTTCCGCACCCTCAGCGGATCCTTATTAAAAATATTTCCTTTCTCATAAGGACTGATATGCATACCATAGATAAACACTTCTCCTCTCTCTACACGGATAAAGGACTCCTTAATACTGCATTTTCCCATTCGCAGAGATTTCACCTCTGTTCCTGCCAGCGCAATTCCTGTCTCATAAGTATCTTCTATAAAATAATCATGAAATGCTTTTTTATTATTTGCGATCAGCTTGATTCCTTTTGTCTTAGCCATCTGTCAATCTCTTCCTTTCCACAGCTACTCTTAATCTGCCAGCACAAAATCCACCGTCTTAAGAAGCTTATCTGCATCCTCCACACGGACACACACCTTGTCTCCCAGCTTATACACCTTTTTTGTCATATCTCCTCTGAGTTCATAGCTTTCCTGATCAAAGGTATAATAATCATCCCTCAGTGTATTCACATGAACCAGTCCCTCCACAGTATTGGCAAGTTCCACATAAAATCCCCAGCCAGTCACTCCGGAAATGATTCCTTCAAATTTTTCTCCGATATGATAAGACATATACTCTGCTTTCTTCAGTTTGTCAGATTCTCTCTCCGCCTCGTCAGCCCGCCTCTCACATACGCTGGACTGTCTTGCCACTTCATCCAATATTTCCCGGTAATGCTCTGTTCTGCCCTCACGCAGCAGCCTTCCTCTGAGATTGTCCTTAATGATCCTGTGAATCTGAAGATCCGGATATCGTCTGATCGGTGATGTAAAATGACAATAATATTTGGCTGCCAGGCCAAAATGCCCACTGCATTCTGTGGTATATTTTGCCTGCTTCATGGAACGCAGCACCAATCGACTGACCATCGGTTCATTAGGAAGTCCCTCAATGCTCTCTATAATATGCTGGATTTCCTTAGGAGTAATTTCCTCTCTGGCCTTCTGGATCTTTACCCCCTGATTATGAAGCAAAGTCAGAAGACTCTCTACCTTTTCGGGATCCGGATTATCATGGGTTCTGTATACAAACGGAATTTCTTCTGTGCAGTATTCCTGAGCCACCGTCTCATTGGCCATTAACATAAAGTCCTCAATAATCCTTGTAGCTACATTTGCTTCATAAGGCTTCACATCAATTGCCTTTCCCGCTTCATTTAATATGATCTTACTTTCTGGAAAATCAAAATCAATGGAACCTCTGTGATGACGGCTGCTGCGCAGTTTCTCTGATAATTCCTTCATCAGGAAAAACATGGGAAGCAGCTTCTCATAGCGTTTTTTTGCTTCCTGGTCTGTATCCTCCAGAATATTTTTCACATCTGTATAGCACATACGCTCATCTACATTGATCACTGTTTCCACAATCTGGTGATCCACTACTTTTCCCTGTGCATTAATATCCATCAGACAGCTTAATGCAAGCCTGTCCTGTCCCTGATTCAGAGAACAGATTCCATTGGAAAGTCTCTCTGGAAGCATTGGCACAACTCTGTCAGCCAGATATACACTGGTCCCTCTCTTTAATGCCTCTCTGTCCAGAGCACTATTGTACTGTACATAATTACTTACATCTGCAATATGCACACCCAGATGATAAATCTCCCCTTCCTTGCTGAGAGAAATAGCATCATCCAGGTCCTTTGCATCCTCACCGTCAATAGTTACGGTCTGCAGATGGGTCAGATCCATACGTCCGTCACGGTCTGTATCAAGCACATGATCCGGCACTCTCTGCGCCTGTTTCATTACTTTTTCCGGAAATTCACTGGGGATTCCAAAGCTTTTCACAATTGCCAGAATGTCTGTCCCCGGTGTACGGATATTTCCCAGGTTTTCCTTGATCTTTCCTTCCGGTTTTCTGTTTTTAGAGCCGTAATCTGTTACAACGGCAATTACTTTATCACCATTTTTTGCTCCCAGTGAATTTTTCCTTGAGATATAAATGTCCTTTGAAAATTTAGGATTATCACTGATCACAAAACCAAAGTCTCTATTGAGCTGATAAGTACCTACAATCTGCTCCATTCCTCTCTCCAGGACTTCCACTACTATGCCCTCACGGCGTTTTCCCTCTCGCTGTTCATCTTTAATGATAATCCGAACTTTATCCTGATTTACAGCAGTACCTGTATCTTCCTCCGGAATAAAAATATCCTCTTCCTGTCCTTCGATCTCCACAAAGCCAAAACCTTTCGGATGTCCGATAAAGATTCCCTCTGCCTGCATCCCTTCTGGTTTCTTCCTGTCTTTACTCTCTTTTTCTCTGCGGTCTTTGCAATTTTTCTTATCTTCCTTATGTCCTTTCAGATGCTTTTCTTTCTTTTTCCATTTTCCGGTGATTCTGGAGTATCTTCCCTTATTATCCTGAGATATTTTTCCATCCTCACATAAGCTATCCAGAACATCAAATAATTCCCTTTTCTCTTCTCTGGACAATCTCAGCAAAGAAGACAGCTCGCGCAGTCTCATAGGCTTATAAACCGGATCCCCCATTAACTCCAAAATAAATTTCTTTCTGCGATCTATGTCTTTCCTGTTCATTTTACTCCTCTGTATCTATTCATCATATCTGAAAATCAACTGTTTTCCAGCACTTTCACAGTAAAAAAATGGCTGCCGCATAAGCACACATCCAAACAAGGATATGCTTACTGCAACAGCCGCATTTTCATTCTCTCATTAACCAAGCATATTCAGCACTACAGCTAATACGAAAAACAAAATTCCCATAACTGTGGTAGCCTTCACAAGTCCGCCCTCCATAGAACGACCCTTATTCTTGCCCCAGTATGTCTCTGCCGCTCCGGCAATAGCGCCAAGGCCCTGCTGCTTACCCTCCTGCATCAGAACTACAATAGTAAGAGCAATACAATCTATTAAGAAAATAATACCAAGAATAATCTTAACAACATTCACTTCATTACACCTCCTAATCAACTAGGAAGTATTTTAACATAGCTGAGAGTGGATTTCAACTACAATTCTTGAATTTTCAATATTTTCCGTATTATCATGTTCGCTGATAATTACTGTTCTCTCACAGTAACATCAGATACATACTTGCCGTTTTCCTTTTCTTCCTATGTTTATACAAAAGGATTCTCATAAATTTCCAGTTCTCCCAGTTCTTCGTGAATACGAAGAAGCTGATTGTATTTTGCATTTCTGTCAGACCTGCAGGGGGCCCCTGTTTTTATCTGTCCTGCACCTGTGGCTACTGCCAGATCTGCAATAAAGGAATCCTCCGTCTCCCCTGATCTGTGTGAAATAATCACACGATATCCTGATTTCTGTGCCATTTCGACTGCATCCAAAGCCTCAGACAGAGTCCCGATCTGATTTACTTTCACAAGAATTGCATTTGCTGCCTTCTGCCTGATTCCGCAGGACAGACGCTTAATATTCGTCACAAACAGGTCATCTCCCACCAGCTGAACTCTTTCACCCAGACGTTTTGTAAGCTTTTTCCATCCTTCCCAGTCATCTTCTTCCAATCCGTCTTCAATAGATACAATAGGAAACTGGTCCAGAAGTCTCTCATAATATTCGATCATTTGCTCTGAATCCCGCAAAATCTCTTTTCCTTTCATTAGGCTTTCACCTGGGAAAACATATGAATTTCTATCCTTATCATATAATTCACTGGCAGCTGCATCAATAGCAATATAGATATCCTTTCCCGGCTCATATCCAGCCTTTTTTACAGCCTCCATGATCAATTCCAGCACACTCTCAGAATCTTCCAGATCCGGAGCAAATCCGCCTTCGTCTCCCACTGCAGTGGAAAGTTTTTTCTGTTTCAGTATGATTTTTAGACACTGATAAATTTCTCCACACATCTGGATCGCTTCTTCTATGTTTGAAGCACCTGCAGGCATAATCATGAATTCCTGCAGATCCACAGTATTATCTGCATGCCTGCCCCCGTTTAAAATATTCATCATAGGAACCGGCATCCGTCCTGTATGACATCCTCCCATATACTGATACAGAGGAATACGCAAAGCTGCTGCCGCTGCCCTTGCCACTGCCATAGATACTCCCAGGGCAGCATTTGCTCCTACACTATTTTTATTATCCGTTCCATCTGTCTCAATAATCTTGTGATCAATGAATCTCTGATTCAGGGCATTTTCTCCCAAAATTGCTTCTGCCAGTCTTGTGTTTACATTTTCCACTGCTCTGTGAACACTTAATCCTCCATAATTTCCTTTTTCTCCATCCCGCAGTTCAACTGCTTCAAATTTTCCTGTGGAAGCTCCGGAAGGCACCATAGCTCTCCCCGTATATCCATTTATCCCTATTACGCCTTCTCCTACCGTAACTTCTACTTCAACTGTAGGATTTCCTCTGGAATCCAGTACTTGTCTTGCGTGAACCCTTCTTACAGGCAGATAACGTAACATTTTAGAACCTCCTATAAAATTAGACTTTTATAGAAATAGTTTTTCCCGGATATTTTTTTCTATACAGTTTCTGGCAAGCTTGTATTTTCAGAATATTTCCTTATTAACTTTATCTTATTTGTCTTTTATATTTTATTTTATATTTTTTCAAATTTATACTTGACTTATGCAGAGTTATCTGATATAGTAAGGTCATAAAACAACAGGGGATAAAAAATAAAAGCTGAAAGGAGTGAGACCACCGAAAACATAAGATTTTATTTATAATATGTGAAAGTGAGGTACAGACCACCAGCATAGTTTATTTTAAATCAATTCTTATAATTTATGAAAGGCAGGTACAGACCACCAAGAACTTAAAGCTTTAAATCCAATAACGTTTTATATCTGAAACTTATTAATTACTTTAAAGAAGGTACAGTCCAATGAAGTATTAACGATTTACCCTATTTCCAAATTACAGAAGGATGGTACAGTCCAATGAAACCATAATGATTTACCTCATCTCTAAATTACAAAAGGATGGTACGGACCAATGAAATCATAATGATTTACCCAATCTCTAAATTACACAAAAGGATGGTATAGTCCAATGAGATCATAACGATTTACCTTATTTTCAAATCACATAAGGATGGTATAGACCAATGAAAATTTAATGATTTACCTTATCTTCAAAATTTTAAAGGATGGTACAGACCGATGGGATATGAGTCTTTGATCTTATAAATTAAAAAATGTAAAATAATAATCAGAAAGCGAGGTACTTACCATTGGATATTCAATTTTAAAAAGAGCCACAGTAAACGAAACTGATGGCTCTTTTTTATTTGAATTTTTCACTCTTTTTACGCATATATAATAACAATACCAATTATTTTGGAGTTTCTTCTATGAAGAATCTTACATATCTCTTTCACAGCAGATTCGGAAAATATCTGAAGCTTATACTGATTTTCTGTACAGCTTTCCTGACAGGACGCCTGCTTGCCAAAATCACATCCTCCGGAATCATCCCTCCGGATCTCACAGCACTCTCTGTATCTTCTGGTTCTTCTGGAAACTGGGGGCTCAGTTTTCAAGAAAAAGGAAAGCAGCCTCTTGGTAATGCTTCCATACAAGAATTAAAACAATACAATGCTTTTTACGTTCAGGACACTGATAGCAAAAATATCTATCTTACCTTTGATGCAGGATATGAAAATGGTAATACCTCTGCAATTCTGGATGCCTTAAAAAAGCATCAGGTACCAGCCACTTTTTTTGTAGTAGGAAATTTTCTATCCCAAAATCCCGATCTGATCAAACGAATGGAAAAAGAAGGACATATCATAGGCAATCACACTATGACTCATCCAAATATGTCCAAAATTTCTACAAAAGAAGCATTTCAGAAGGAACTATCCGATGTGGAAGCTATATATAAAGAACTTACCGGCAAAGAAATGGTAAAGTTTTATCGTCCTCCTCAGGGAATCTACAGCACTTTAAACTTATCTATGGCAAAAGAACTGGGATATCACACCTTTTTCTGGAGTCTGGCCTATGTAGACTGGTATCAGGATAATCAACCGGATCCTCAGGAAGCCATTGCAAAGCTGACCAATCGGATTCATCCGGGAGCTATTGTACTTCTTCACAGTACCTCTTCCACTAATGCTCTGATTCTGGATGAACTTCTGAGCAAGTGGGAACAGATGGGATACAGCTTCCATAGTCTGAAGGAACTTATTGCATAAAAATTACTTTCTGACTGCTATTGACAAGATTTGATACACACTATATCTTTTATATATAAACTCTTATATCATTCAGCCCTTCTGTCTTTATTCTGAGGACTATAAAAATACCGCCTATATCAGATCATAGAAAGGAATTCGTATGATTACTCCAGATTTATACAAACAAATACTAATAAAAACTGATCAGCTTCAACCGGAATTAAAAAGAATCCGCCGTACCCTCCACCAATATCCTGAAACAGGATGGATGGAAATGCGCACATCTTCCATTATTGCCGGTTATTTAAAAAAATTTAACTTTGACGAAATCCTGACCGGCGAAGCAGTCTGTAAAGCAGATGCACGAATGGGAATTCCTGATAAGAACAGTCTATCTGAACACTATACACAAACTATCGATCAGGAAGGTACTGATCTTACATATCTTCCGGACACCCAAAAAGGTCTCACCGGTGTAATCGGAATTTTACGCTGCGGCTCCGGGCCTGTTGTAGCACTTCGATTTGATATTGATGCCCTTCCCATACAGGAAAGTTCTGAAAGAACACATTTTCCCACAAAGAACGGATTTAGTTCCCAAAATAGTGGTGTCATGCATGCCTGCGGTCACGATGGACACACAGCCATAGGACTTGGCATTGCCAGAATTCTCAGTGAAATCCGCCATGAACTTCACGGAACCGTCAAACTGATTTTTCAACCGGCTGAAGAGGGTGTCCGAGGTGCCCGGGCAATTGTAGAAAACGGACATCTGGATGATGTAGATTATGTTCTGGCCTCACACATGTGTAATCGTCCCCAGCAGCAGGGATTCGCCATCGGAGTGGGAAAAAGTCACAGTATGTCAACCACAAAATTTGATGCAGAATTCTATGGTAAAAGTGCTCATGCTTCTGCTTCACCAGAATCAGGAAACAATGCCATGCTTTCTATGGCTACAGCTATCTTAAACCTTCATGCCATTCCCAGATGTAGTCATGGTGATACCAGAATTAATGTGGGTAAAGCCACAGCAGGAACTGGAAGAAATATCATCTGTGACCATGCACATATAGAATTAGAAGTACGTGGATCCTCAATTGAGGCAAATGAATATATGAAAAATTATGCAGAACGTATCATCCACTCTGCAGCCCAAATGCATGGCTGTACCTATAAACTCAGACAGATGGGATCCGCCATAAGCGGAAAAAACGATGAACCTCTCATGAAACGTCTGTCCAGTGTGTGTGAAAAGGAAATGCATCTGAAAATTCTTCACCTTTCCTCTGCAGATGTGGGCGGAAGCGAAGATTATTACTATATGTCCCAACGTGTGCAGTCTCATGGCGGACAATCCTGTTATTTTTTAAATTTAAGTCCCTGTGCAGCACCTCTTCATAATGACAGATTTGATTTTCACGAAGATGCCCTTGCAAATGGCGTAAAAGCATTTTGTGGAATTGTGCTGGATCTCCTTCAGTAGGTTTCTCAATATAACAAAACACCGGAAAGCCATATTCATTGACTTTCCGGTGTTTTTTAGCAGGGGATGAGAGAATCGAACTCCCACCAAAGGTTTTGGAGACCCCTATCATACCATTTGACCAATCCCCTATAAAATATAATACATGTGACTGATTGAAGCCACATGCAAATAATTAATATACTTTCAAAACTACATACATGTTGACATTTCCTTGAGAATTAACTTCCTGCGTTTTGGTCAAGCCCTCACCCGATTAGTA
>CAKRYE010000020.1 GCA_934426285.1 uncultured Blautia sp. | reverse complement strand
GATTCTACAGATAATAAGGAAAATACAGACCAGGCAGATTCTGAAGAAGCCGATGACTCTGACAATGTATATAAGAACGGTACCTACGAAGGTTCAGGAACCGGATACGGTGGAACCATCACTGTTCAGGTAACCCTGGAAGACGATACCATTACAGCAGTCAGTGTAGTCAGTGCACCGGGTGAGGACAGTGCTTACCTGTCACAGGGCGAGAATGTCATAAACAGCATCATCAGCGAACAGAGCACAGATGTTGATACCATCTCAGGGGCAACCTTTAGCTCCACCGGTATCCTGGAAGCAGTCAACGATGCATTGTCAAAGGCGGAAAATCCATGAAAAAAAGACAACAAAAGGTGCGTCTGATCCGCGCCGCCATACAGCTTATATTTTTTATTGCAGCTCCTTCTCTTTTCTCTACTGCATTTGCAGGGATTAAATCTGTTTTTCTGGCAATAGGAGGGCAGCAGACAGTAACCTGGAACTCTTTTTTGAATATCACAGCTCTGCTTTTGATCCTTACCATTCTGTTTGGACGTCATTTTTGCGGTTATGCCTGTGCATTTGGAACTTTGGGTGATGCTCTGTATGAACTTACGGTATTTGTCCGTGCAAAGTTTTTCGGCAAAAAGAAAAGACAGGGATACCCGGAAAAATGGGTACACAGACTTCAGAAGGTAAAATACCTGATACTGGCATTTCTGCTTCTTTCCTGTGTGACCGGTTTTTATTCAGGACTTCAGGGAATGAGTCCCTGGGATGTATTTTCCATGGTTACTGCAGGAAAGCTGCCGAAATCTGCTTATCTTGTGGGAACAGTTCTGCTGATCCTGATCATGATGGGAATGTGTACACAGGAACGCTTTTTCTGCCAGTTTCTTTGTCCTATGGGAGCAGTATTTGCAATGATGCCCATCCTTCCGGGAACACTTTTTAAACGAAACCGTACGAATTGTGCCCCTAAATGTACACTCTGCAAAAAAAGATGTCCTGCACACCTGGATATTGACGGTGATACCTCCCATTCAGGGGAATGCATCTGCTGTCATGCCTGCACAGCAGCCTGCCCGAGGCAGAACATCCATATGGGAGATACCAATACAATAAAATAACAGATTATAAATCAAAAGATTTCATTATTGATAAAATGTTTCAATATTCAGGTTATTGAGAATTTTTGATTAGTAAGCACTAACTGATTGGGTAGACACAGAAAAAATACAGTGCTATAGTCTATAGAGTTAGCTGAGAATAACAAAAAACAGATTAAGGATTTGAAAATATATGACATACAGACATTCTTTTGTACTGGGACTGATGGTGATAACCTCTCTCTCTTGTACCTCCCAGTCCCTGTGGGGAGCCTCTGAAATCAATACCTACACCAAAACAGATTTTGCAATGGATACTGTAGTTTCAGAGACTCTTTACACAACAGGTGAGGATATTACAGCAGATGTAATCACAGCATTAAAAAATGTGGAAGAGAACTTGATCTCCTGGACAGAGGAAAGCTCACAGATTTATCAGATCAACCAGAATGCCGGCAGTACAGTGACAGTTTCCAAGGAAACGGCAGCTTATCTGAAACAGGTATTAAAGCTTTCTGAGGCTTCGGAGGGTGCTATGGATCCCACTATGGGAAAAATAATCCGCCTCTGGGATATTGATGGAGAAAATCCTCATATTCCTGAGGAAAAGGAACTGAACGCCCTGCTTAAGAATGTAGGATATAAAAAAATTACTCTGGATGGAAATAAGGTTACCCTGCCCGCCGGCATGACGCTGGATCTTGGGGCAGCTGGTAAAGGAATTGGCTGTGATGCGGCAGAACAGATTCTGGAAAAGCAGAAAGAGGTTTCCGGTATGATCCTGAATCTGGGCGGCAGCAGTGTAATGAGCTATGGTTCAAAGCCTGATGGCTCTTCCTGGCAGGTAGCTGTCACAGACCCCAGGGATACAGAAGGGGACTACCTTGGAGTAGTAGCTTTAAAGGGCACGGAATTTCTCTCCACTTCCGGAGATTATGAGAAATATTTTATAGAAGACGGGGTCCGCTATCATCACATACTGGATCCTTCCACAGGCTATCCAGCCAGAAGCGGTCTTACCTCTGTAACTGTGGTATGTGACAATGGACTGGACGCAGACGGACTTTCCACAGCATGCTTTGTACTGGGAAAGGAAAAAGGAGAAAAGCTTCTGGAAAAATACCATGCAGATGGGCTGTTCGTAGATGATTCCGGACATGTCTGGCTCACAGAAGGCATGAAAGAAAGATTTCAATTACTGAAAGATACTTATTCCATAAGCGAATAAGATTATCTCATATTTTAAATTATATTCAGGAGGATTTTAGGTATGCGCAAAGGGAATTTAATTAAGATGGCAGCACCTGCAATTTTAAGTGCAGCAATGATGGTTTCCGGATTACCGGTTATGGCTGCGGATTTTACAGCTGATACTGTTACAGAAACTCAGGTACAGGCAGATGATTTTGCAACAGATGAGGAAATGGCAGGAGATGATTTCTCAGGGGAAGAGGAAACACCTTTTGTAGATGAACAGCAGGCTGCAGAGGATGAATTTGCAGCAACAGCAGAGGAAGGCTACAAGTATGTTTATGCTGGCCTGACCTGGGAGCAGTACTGGGCATCTGAGGGAGTTTACAATGCTACAAACACAGCTTCCAATGCAACAAAAGACAGCCATGATGAACTTGACAAAGGCGGTTTCGACACAGTAACCAGAGCCACTGTAAACCATGGCCTGCACAGAGGCAGCTACCAGTGTGAAGCAATCATGTATGATAAAAACGGCGGCTCCTATGAGATTTCCTACTGGACCTCAGCAAATGATGCAGTACTTACTGACGGAACCACAGTAAAGCTGAACCAGCCGGAGAGAGGACAGATCACAAAGGCAGACGGAAGTGTTGTGGAGTTTGACCACTATACCATCGTAGGTCTGAAATATGTACCTGTTGCAGTAAAAGCAGCAGATTATGAAGCTTTCAAATCTCAGTTCAAGGTAGTGGAGGACGGAAGTACAGTTACCGGTGGATTCGGGGAAAATAACTTAAAATCCTACAGTGCAGCTGCAGATGTAACTGCTGACACCAATGGCTTAAAAGAAGCTGTAAAAGGTTCCGATGGAACATTTACATTCAAGGCAAGAACAAACGGTACTGCTTCCGGACTTAAAGATCAGGCACTCCAGACAGCATCCAATGTTACCGCAACAGTAAAAGAAGCAAGCGGAAGCTACGGTGAATTCTTAAGAGTAGATATTACCGGTGACGGATATGGAGCTCTTGGCGCTAAAATGTATGCTGTAAGATGGGATTATTATGGAAATGGTGATAAGGTTCTGGCATCCTACGGAACAAAGTTTGCAGCAGACAATTGGATGCACAAGGCAATGGGAATCCAGCTTGGCCTGACAGATTCCTACCGCTGCCAGCTGCCAAAGGGAACAGACGGTACAGGTAAGTGGAAGCTGACTGTATATGCAATGGGATATGCAGATACTGTATTTGAAGTTAATGCAACAGATGCAAACATTGTAAAACCGGAAGCAGGAGCTGCTGACACAACAGCATTAAAAGCAGCAGTAGAGCAGGCATCTGCATTAAAAGAGGCAGATTATACAGCAGATTCCTGGAAAGCAATGCAGTTAGAACTGGAGGAAGCCAAGGAGCTTCTTGCAAAGGAAAATCCAACTCAGGCAGAGGCTGACGAGGCCACCACTCATCTGAATGCAGCAGTACAGGCACTGGTAAAGGCTGAGGTAAAGGATACTCTTACTTTTGCAAAACCAAAGGTAACTCTGTACAAGGGCCAGAAAAAAGCACAGACAGCTACAGTAACCGGAAAGGTAAAGGCGCCTGTCTACACCTCCAGTAATACAAAAATTGCAACTGTAGATAAGAAGACAGGAAAGGTAACAGCAAAGGCAGCAGGAAAGGTAACCATCACTGCAAAGAGCGGATCTTTAAAAGCAACCTACACAGTAACAGTTAAAAATCCGACTCTTACACTGAGTAAAACATCTGCATCTGTAAAAGTTGGAAAAACAACTAAGATTACAGCAAAGGCAACTCCATCCGGAAAGATCACATACAAATCCAGCAACAAAAAAATTGCGACTGTATCTTCCAACGGAACAGTAAAAGGTATCAAAAAGGGTACAGCCAAGATCACAGTAACCTGCAATGGCGTATCCAAAACATTTAAAGTAACTGTGAAATAATCTATGAACAAGAATGATAAATCCTGGCTGAAGCTTCTTCCGGCAGCAGCAGTTTTTGCCGCAGTTTGTATCACCTGTTATCAGGCAGAAAAAAGCCCTGTAGAAACAGCAGCAGTCTCTGATAACAGTGTTATGTCTGCCAAAGAGATTAAGGAACTGATTCAGACAGGAACCACAGAGGAGGAGGCAAACACAAATGCTTCCTCCCAAAAGGAAAAAACTTCATCAGAAAAGAAATTAAAAAAGACAAAGAAAGCAAGTAAAATCAAAACCGGCACCAAAAAGAATACCACTTCCGGAGCTGCTGCAAATGGCAGTGCATCAGCAGGGGGAGCAGGGACAACCACCACACCTACCACTACAGTTCCGGCAGATGGATATGTGGACGGTACTTATACAGGCTCAGGCACAGGCTTTGGCGGCACTGTTACCGTACAGGTTACAGTTTCCGGGCACAAGATCACAGCAATCAATATCCTGGATGCTTCTTCTGAGACTCCGGCATATTTTGCCAATGCCAAGGGAGTGATCAACAAAATCCTGTCAGGCCAGACCCCTAATGTGGATGCTGTCAGCGGAGCTACCTATTCCTCAAACGGAATTATCCAGGCAGTGCAGAATGCCTTGTCTCAGGCAATTCCCTCAGGAAACCAGGCAACGGTCACTCCCGCCCCTACATCTACGCCAACTCCAAAGCCTACCAAAAAACCGGTTCCAACCCCAAAACCAGGGGAAGAGCAGATTTATAAGGATGGCACCTACACAGGTACAGGCAAAGGCTACAGCGGAACTATCACTCTCACTGCAAAGATCAAAAAAGGAGTGATCACTTCCCTGAAGGTGGAAAATACAGATACACCTGCATTCTTTCAAAAGGCCTGGGACAGGCTGGAGGGAGAGATTCTGGAAAAACAGGCTGCAGAGGGGATTGATACTGTCAGCGGAGCTACCTATTCTTCCAAAGGAATCCTGGAGGCTTTCAGAGACATCCTGAAGCAGGCGAAAAAGGGAGAAGTAAAGCCAACGGTCACACCGGAAATAACTCCAACACCTACAGCAGCTCCCACACCTACAGTAACTCCCACTCCGGAGGCAAGTCTGACGCCGGAGCCAAGCCCTACACCGGAACCAAGCCTTACACCGGAAGCAACAGCGGTGCCGGAGCCTGAAGGCAGATATGTAGACGGAACCTATACAGCATCCAGTTATGGCTATGAGGGAATGGTCAATGTTACTGTGACCATCTCGGGAGGGCAGATTGTTTCCATAGAGCAGAGCAACGGGGATTCCCCGGAATATTTTGATTATGCCTGGAATACCATCCTGCCTCAGGTGACTGCAAATCAGTCCTGGGAGGGAATCGATGCCGCATCCGGAGCCACCTATTCCTCAGAAGGAATTCTGAATGCAATCCGTAAGGCCCTTGCACAGGCCGCCAGATAGCGCCAGATAGGAGGAACCTTATTATGATAAAAACAACAGTACAGGTAGATGGAATGATGTGTGGAATGTGTGAATCTCATGTAAATGATGCAGTACGGAAGGTCTGCCAGGTAGATAAGGTCACATCCTCCCATGGAAAGGGAGAAACCGTGATCCTCTCCCAGCAGCCCCTTGAGGAAGCTGCACTAAAGGCAGCCATCAACGCAACCGGCTATGAGGTAAAAGGCATCACATCAGAACCATATGAAAAAAAGAAAGGGATTTTTTCCTTTCTGCATAAGTGATTTCAGGAAGCAGGGGTTGCCCCTGCTTCTTTTAACCTATTGCCCTTGCGAAAAGTCTCGAAGAATGTCGACAAGTTTACGGACAAATTTGGGAAATGCGGTTGTGAAAAATGTCAAATTATGGTAGACTAAGTTCAGTTCATAAATCAGAGCTTCTTACCTGAGAAAATGGCAGATAGCTCTGAATGGATCACCACGAATTGAGAGATATAAATTCAGGAGATAAAAATGAAGAAAAAAATACAGACCCTTTGCTGGGTTTTGTTTACCATATTTTCTGCAGGTTGCTTATTTATTAATTTCATCAGTGAACCGCCTGTAGATAATGTAAAAGCGCTGACAGGTTATATGATCTGTGCGGCAGCAGTTTCAGTATTATATCCGGGAGCTATGCTGTTCCTGGGACTGAGAAACCGCTGGCTCTATGAGCAGCTGCAGAGGAAAGCTGAAGGAG
Source organism: uncultured Blautia sp. (assembly GCA_934426285.1). Taxonomy (GTDB): domain Bacteria; phylum Bacillota; class Clostridia; order Lachnospirales; family Lachnospiraceae; genus Blautia_A. Next base: position 30,699 of record CAKRYE010000020.1, on the reverse strand, counting down.
AAAGAAAAGCTCTGGAAAGCCTTTCTCCCACATCCCCCAAAAGGGAAAATATACAGAGACATCCTTTTGCCCACAAAGCTGTGCCTACGGACTTGTCTATGCTGGTCAGTGCCCTGAACTCTGATCAGAAGCTTACAGAGGAGGAGAAGGACTCCCTGATCAAATACATTAAAGAGAAATGATGTGAACTGTTTTGGATTTAATTGTATGTATGTCAATTGCAGGAAGCATTCCTGTATTGCTTTGTTTTCTATTATTTCTGATCCAGAGGGATTCCTATAATTTCCTTTGGGGCAGGAAACTACTGTTGGCCGGAGTATTCTTTTTCCTGGTTCCGGTACAGTTGGTGAGATTTCTGTTACCTATGGATATTCTGCCGGAACCTGTTTTCGGTGAAGAGACACAGCTTTATCTGTCCCATTCTATGGATTTTTTGCCTGGACATGGGGATGAGTATGTGTGGTTTCCTAGATGGGTTTCCGTTATCGTTCTGCTGTGGGCTGGCATTGTGATTCTCTTTGCCCTGTATCAGCTTATAAAATATCGTAAAATCGTTAGGAAAATCAATCGATCCGTTTTCTACTATGTAGATGAGCCGGAAATGGAGCTGGTTTATTATGTTGTGCCTGATGGAAGCTGCGGTCCCTGTACAGTGGGATTCTTCCGTCAGAAAATCATAATACCTGAAAGCTTTACAGAGCTTGAGAATTTTTCTATGGTATATCAGCACGAATATACCCATCTGAAAAATCGTGACAATCTGGTAAAACTTTTATGTCTGATCGTTCTTTGCATCCATTGGATGAATCCGGCGGCATATCTGTTGCTGTTCCTTTATCGGATCACTGCAGAAGCTGTCTGTGATGATGCAGCAGTGCTTGGCTATTCAAAGGATATAGTAAAAACCTATGCCATGCTGCTGGTAACTACGACCCCAGTCCGGGAGAAACTTCCGGTTGTATGGAAAAATAACTTTTCCAGTGAGGGAAAAATGATCAAGAGGAGGATTAACTACATGATGAAGAAAAGAAAAAACGGATGGATGAGAAAAGGGATTATTGCAATGGTATCTGCATTGACTATTGCAGCAAGCGCAGGGACGGTGTTGGCGTATGAGCCGTTACAGTGGTCGGATCATGATGTTAGTATTATTATGACTGCGGATGATTCTGACGATTCTAATTTTAATTTTGTAGGTGAAGATCATTTGAAATTTGATTTTTCTAAATCTGATTCCGTCTTTATATCAGAGACAGGAGAACAGACTCCAGTAATAAATAGTAATTCATCCAAAGTTTTATGTAAGCATAATATGGTTAATGGATATTTAAATAATCATAAGAAAAATAGTTCTGGTGGGTGTACGGTAAAAGTATATACTTGTCAAAGATGTACTAGATGTGGATATTTAGCAAATGCTAAATATCATAATACAGTAACATATGCAGTTTGCCCGCATAAATAATAATTATATTATTAAAGATTACAATTACTTTATTTTAAATATGTTCATTAAAGACGTACAATGAATAATGGTCAACTAAATAAATATCGCCTCTACATTCATATACATGAAAAGAGGCGATATTTTTTGAATATATATTAATGTATTTTTCTATTTTTAAAAACTTTATCTATCATATGATGTCATTCTGAAGCTAACTACTATTTTTTAGCAATAACATCATCTTCCTGCACATCCCTATAATTCTCCATCTCCAAATCCCCCCAACAAACCGGCTCAATGGTCTGTTCCATGAGCCTGATTGCCAGATCTCTGGCGTTTTCCCCCAGGAGAGTGCTGTTGGGCAGCTTGGCAGCCAGCTCTTCAGTGATAGAGCTTAGGCCTTCCAGGATCATCCCCTTGCCAGGAGTTTCTTTCCACCGAAGCTCGATTTCCTTTTCACTATGGAAAAATACAGACAAGAGCCGTTTCACGCATTCCTCCACAAAGGTGATCTCCAGCTTCAGTACAGGGATCTGATTTTCATTTCTAGTAAATTCTCCCAGTGTGCGTACAAGATAATTTTCTCCGTGTATGGAAACTGTGCCCAGGGCAGCCTGGCGGAAGCCTACTGGCAGAGTATGGATCTCTTCCCCTTCCAGAAAAGACACAGAGAAAATTCCAGATTCACAGGAGAAAGAAATCTTCCGGATGCCGTCTGTCATATTATTATGGAAGACCTGCATAAACAGCGGAAACAGGCCAATGCTCTGCTGGCGCATTTCATAGGTTCGACCATGGAGCTCCTGCCTGAATTTCTCGAAGAAAGCAGGAGAGTGGGCTTTTTCGCAGCAGCTGTTATTTCTGCGCAGTTGACGCTTTTTCCAGCCGCCACGCAGGATAGGGCGGGTCAGCTCCATTCCCTGCTCCAGTTCTCCGCACAACCGCTTCAGCAGCAGGGCAGCAGCCGGGTTCTCAGGAAGCGTATCAGCAGGAGTATATTCCGTCGGAAAATATTTTCGGATAATATTTAGCATAATGCAGTCCTGGAATAATTCATTATTTCCTGCGTTAGTTACCAATACCATATCCATATCCGGATAGATTACCACATTCTGTCCCAGCATTCCGTTAAACTCGAAGCTTCCGGGACGCTGCTCCATCCACAGCTGGTAACCATAACCATAGGTATCATCAGGAGTTTCCCAGCGCTTTTGGGTGGAAGCCTCCACCCAGCTCTCCGGAATGATCTGTTCTCCCTTCCATTTCCCCTTCTGGAGATAAAGCTGTCCAAGCTTGGCCATATCCTCTGCACAGAGGAAAAGTCCCCAGCCACCTTTTGTGATCCCGGCAGGACAGGTTTCCCAGAAATATTTTGTGATTCCCAGAGGCTGAAAAAGCCGTGGCTTCAGATATTCGGTCAGAGTTTCCCCTGTGCGCTTTGTGATAATGGCGGATAGCATATAGGTGTTCAGGCTGTTATACTGAAAAATCTGGCCGGTAGTTCCGTTTACTGTAGAATTCAGGTAGCTGGCTACCCAGTCATTTCCGGATACAATACCTGATTCATTAAAGGTGATCCCGCTGGACATGGTCAGGAGATTTTCCACTGTGATCACAGGCCGGAAAATTTTCAGCAGGGAATTGACCTTGTCAGGAAAAATATCATAAATATTTTCATCCAGACGAAGCTTTCCCTCCTGGATCAGCAGTCCCACAGCCATTCCGGTGATGCTTTTGCACATAGAATGGGTAATGTGCCACATGCCTCCGGGATAAGGCGCAAAATTACATTCGCAGATCACCTTTCCGTGGCGGAGAGCCATGAAGTGATGCATTTCCGTGCCTTTTGCATGATACAGTTCCCGGATCAGGGCTGCAAGATACTCAGAGGAAATTCCCTGGCTCTCCGGAGTTGCCCGCTCAAAGGGCTGTTCATAAGGGGCATCAAAAGGAAAGTCCTGTTTCTGAGGAAAATAATTTACACGCCCGCTACCTGTCTTGCCCAGAATAATATTAAAAATTAATTCTGCAACTGCAATCTGTTCCTTACTCATAGTGTCCCTCCTGTATAAAATCAAATGGATAAAAAGATACGTTTTGTTGCCTGCTCGTAACCGAATCACTGTTTTACAATTTGCCAGAAGAAACCGGAATTCTTTCTGATCTGTTATCCTAAAATTATACCCTTACAAAACAATAAATGCAAACACATTATAAACATGTCCATGCTCATAATTGTTTGCATTTATCTCTTTGGTAATGAATAAAATCAGATCGCTTTCTTATATAATATAGGTCTTTTTTTTCCTAGAGCGTGTGTGAATGATTTTTCAAACACGCTCTAAGCCCCAGATTTGAAAGAGAATAGTTATCTTTCCTCAAATGGTATAAAGTCTGTATGTTCTCCTACATATTTATAAGCAGGACGGATGATCTTGTTAGCGCTTATAAGCTCCTCAAGTCTGTGGGCGCTCCAGCCAGGCATACGTGCGATGGCAAAAATTGGTGTGAACAGCTCCTGAGGGATTCCCAGCATACTGTAAACAAAGCCACTGTAGAAGTCCACGTTTGCGCACACATTTTTAAATATTTTTCTGTGTTCCATAATAAGTTTGCCTGCCAGCCCCTCAACCCTGTTGTAGAGCTCGAATTCCTCAGTCATGCCCTTCTCATCAGCCAAAGCCTTGGCAAAACGCTTCAGGATCACTTCACGGGGGTCAGAGAGAGTATAGACTGCATGACCCATACCATAGATCAGTCCTGCATGGTCAAAGGCTTCTTTATTCAGAATCTTCTGGAGATAATCAGCCAGCTCATCCTCATTCTCCCAGTCCTGTACGTGAGCCTTCAGGTCAGCAAACATATTCTGAACCTTCAGGTTGGCACCGCCGTGACGGGGACCCTTCAGGGAACCAATGGAAGCAGCAGTGGAAGAGTAGGTATCCGTACCTGAGGAGGTTACCACATGAGTAGTAAAGGTGGAGTTATTACCACCACCATGCTCAGCATGGAGAATCAGTGCAATATCCAGAACCTTAGCCTCCAGCTCTGTATACTGGCCATCCGGACGCAGCATCAGCAGAATATTCTCAGCCAGGGAAAGACCTCTCTGCGGATTGCGGATAAACAGAGTCTCATCCTTACGGAAGTGACGGTATGCATGATAGGAATAAACAGCAATCTCAGGAAGCTTGGCAATCAGCTCCAGAGACTGACGCAGTACATTTTCAGGAGAAATATCCTCCGGATTGTCGTCGTAGGTGTACAGAGCCAGTACACAGCGCTGCATGGCATTCATAATATTGGCATTAGTACCCTTCATAACCACGTCACGGACAAAACGACCGCCCAGCTCCTCCATGTTTCCCATAACATCGAAAAATCTGGCCAACTCATCCCTGTTGGGAAGCTTGCCGAAGATCAGCAGATAAATAACCTCTTCAAAGCCGTAACGTCTGCCGTTCAGACCATTGATAATATCCTGTACATTGATGCCCTGGTAAAAAAGCTGTCCGTCTGCAGGAATCCGGCGTCCATTGACCAGCTTATAACCGTTTACATCAGAAATCTCAGTCAGACCGGTAAGGACACCCTTACCTGCAGAATCACGCAGACCTCTTTTTACATCGTATTCTACATATAAATTAGGATCAATATGATGATTTCCCAAAAGCTCATGCTCAAAGAATCTCATCTTGTCCCTAAGCTGTCTGGAATCCTCCAGACTCATCATTTCATGCTTTTCCATAATATCTCTCCTCATATATGTACATATTCTTAATCTAGCATTTTACCGTAACGCAGTGAGAAAGGCAATAGAACAATTGTATTTTTTTGAATACAATTTCAACCGAAACTGCGGAGCAGTTATTCGGTTATGAGCAAGTAGCGAAGCGGATTGCGAATATCCACTTGACTCGAATCAGGTAAGTTTTACTCGTCAAGCGGATATTCGCAATTGAAGTAGGAGACTTACTTGATTCGGTTAAACCTTTGGATAACGTCCTGATTTACAAAGATAATTTACAGGTTTCGTGAAATCCGGTTGAAAATGACTGGCGTTGTATATATAATTAATATGCCAAATGGTAGATATATAAATAAAGTAATTACATAGTCAAGCGGATACGCTGCTTGTTTATAACCGAATAACCGCTTATTGCTTTTCGTAATTGAAGCAGGGGACTTACCTGATTCGGTTAAAATGTATTTGTATAATCACAAAGGAGTGCAAAGAATCAATATGTCAGAACGTAAAATGAAACGGGTTGAGGACTCGTTGACCGAACAATCCCACTTACTTATGCCAAAATGTCTCAATGCAGCAGGCTACCTTTTCGGTGGACAGCTGCTGGCTTGGATCGATGAGACTGCAGGTATTGTAGCCAAACGTCACGCAGAGATGAACGTAGTGACAGTAGCGGTAGATAATATGTATTTCAAAGCCGGAGCCCAGGTAAATGATACCATCGTACTGATCGGACGGCTCACACATGTAGGACGATCCTCCATGGAAGTGCGGATTGATACTTATAAAGAGGATCTGGGCGGAACCCGTACCATGATCAACCGTGCATATTTCACTATGGTAGGTACAGATGAGAAACAACATCCGGTAGAAGTACCGGGACTGATCATTGAGGGAGTTACCCAGCAGATCGAATTTGAAGCAGCGAAAAAGCGGGCCAACCTGTGGAAAGTGCGTCGCCAGGAGGGATTCTGACCAGAATCCCCTGACGGACATATATCAGAAGTTTATTCCTGACCCGGATCAGAAGGGGTAGTATCCTGGTAGGAGAAATCATCAGAGGTGTCATCCCCTGAGGTATTTGTGGACTCATCCGGGTAATCAATCTGATCCCCGTCACCGGTATTATCTGTAGTATCAGAATTATCGCTGCTATCAGAACTGTCACTGCTGTCAGAACCATCTCCGTTACCGGAAGAATCCTGGTCTGCAGAACCATCTCCGGAGCCATCTGTAGAACTATCTCCGGAACTATCCTGGTTATCATTATTATTTCCTTGATCTTCCTCGTAGGATCCGCTGTCATAATCCCAGTCAGTGCTGCCGGAATCATCATAATTGCTTTCCTGGGTATAAATAGGAAAGCCGTTTTCTTCGGCCTCAGCCTGGGCCTGTGCTTCCGCCTCGGCAGCTGTTTCCGGAGCTTCTGTAAAGGTGGTGACACCCTTGGACACTTTACTGTCCTTTGGCGCAACTGCCGAAACTCCAAACATGGCTGCACACAGCAGAATGGCTGTGCCTGCAATCTGCAATTCATCTATATGTCTCATAATCAATTCCTCCAAAGTAAACCTGTTACTGTTCACACACCACTATCCCGCGAGGTGTTTTGGCATGAATATGCCAAAATCCCGAGACATACAAGCCAAAATTCCATTGCCACAGGCAATATGGAATGAATTTTGGCTAAGTTACTGTGAACGGAGTGAACAGTAACTTAAACCTTCCCCACTATTATAGCACGACCAGAGAAATTTGTGTATTCCTGAAATATTGAGTAATAGGAATAAGCAATACTGCTCATACCACTTGCTCCATTCCCGGTAATACAAAATTATTTAGGGTAGAATTTTGGCAGATAATCTGCTATTATAAATGACAGATGCGTTACTGTCTGACAGGCATTCTTGAACTGTCCGGGATCATCGCAAATATAAAAACAGAGGTGTAAAATATATGAGCTGGTATAACGAGGCAATTTTTTATCATATTTATCCACTGGGACTGACCGGAGCGCCCAAGGAGAACGACTATGGCACTCCTGTCCATCGACTGAATACCTTACTTCCCTGGATCGACCATATTAAGGAAATCGGATGCACGGCACTCTACATCGGTCCTTTATTTGAGAGTGTGGGACATGGCTATGAGACTACTGATTACAGGAAACTGGATTCCAGACTGGGAACCAATGAAGATCTGAAGAATTTTGTGGCTGCCTGTCATGAGAAGGGAATCCGGGTGATCTTTGACGGTGTGTTCAATCATACAGGACGTGATTTCTTTGCATTCAAAGATATACAGCAGAACAGAGAGAATTCCAGATATGTGAACTGGTACTGCAATGTGAACTTCTGCGGAAATACGGAATATAATGATGGATTTTCCTATGAGAACTGGGGAGGGTACAACCTTCTGGCAAAATTAAACCAGAGAAATCCGGAGGTACAGAACTATATCTGTGATGTAGTCCGTTTCTGGGTATCTGAGTTTGATGTGGACGGAATCCGTCTGGATGCAGCAGATGTACTGGACTTTGATTTTATGAAAGCACTGCGCAGGACAGCCTCTGAGGTCAAAGCAGATTTCTGGCTTATGGGAGAGGTGATCCACGGGGACTACAGCCGTTGGGTCAATGGGGAAACCTTGCACAGCGTGACCAACTATGCCCTGCACAAGGCTTTGTACAGCGGACACAATGACCACAACTATTTTGAAATTGCCCATACAGTGAAATATCTGCTTAATATGGGAAACCTGGATCTCTACAATTTTGTAGATAACCATGATGTAGAGAGAATCCACACAAAGCTGACAAACAAAGCACATTTTGCTCCGGTGCATATCCTTCTGTATACACTGCCGGGAATCCCCAGCATTTATTATGGATCAGAATTTGCCATTGACGGCCGCAAGGAGCAGTTTTCCGATGCCAGCCTGCGTCCGGCACTGAACCTGGCAGATTATGCAGATGCAGTGGAGAAGAATCCCTGTACTGCACTGATCGCTGCTCTTGGAAAAATCAGACAGCAGACACCGGCATTAAGCTATGGCAGCTACACAGAGCTTCAGCTTACCAACCGTCAGTATGCCTTTGCCAGAGACCTGGATGGTGTTTCTGTAATCGTCACTGTAAATAATGATGACAATGATGCCTCCATGAATGTACCTGCCGGAAATACTTCCGAATATATAGGCGCACTTACAGGACAGCATGCCAAAGTGCAGGATGGACGGATCAATGTAACAGTCCACGGCAATTTCGGAGAAATCTGGGTACCTGTAAATGCAGCTGCAGAATATAAGCCGGTGGAAGTGCAGGCAGAGGAAGAAAAACCTGAAGGTCAGACTGCTTTTGAGACAACAGAGATAGCTTCTGATTCCGACATCGCACAGGAGAATGCGGCAGAAACTGCATGTACCTGTGAGACTGCAGAAGTACAACCTGAGAATACATCTTCAGAAAGTAACGATACAGAAAATTTCCAGGAAGCTCCCAATGAACCTGTAAAAACAGTTTCCAATAAATCCCCGGAAGAAATGACTGTGGAGGAACTTCAAACAGCAATCCTGGGAAAAATGGCTAACAATGGTCCTGTTACCGACCAGATGAGAAAAACAGTGGCAGACAACATCTGGCACGATTCCCTGGTCAACTGGCTGAAGAGCTTCCGGTAAGCAAAATGGAATCAGATAAGACTTCCGTGCTTTTACAGATGTACAGCGACATGCAGAAGCAGATCGCAGAAATACAGGCTAGTACATCGTTTTCGAAATAACTATACCACTCACTTGTCTGCGAATCCGATTGCACAGGTCTAAAAGCCTCAGCGTAGCCCGCTACGCCTGCGTTTTTAGACCTGCACACTCGAATCCGCATCCTACGCGATTGGTATAGTTATTTACGAAACGATGTACTAGGATCGCATAGAAGACAGAAAAACCTTCCGAACGGAAAACAGCAGCCCCCAAACCGCTGCTTTCCGTCCGGGAGGTTTTTTAACCGAATCAAGTAAGTCCCTTGCTTCAATTGCGAATATTCGCTTGATCCGAAATATCCATAAAAAAATAATACCCACAAAAGAAAATATATACACTTGCAAGGCTGTGATTTTGCGCTTATACTTTATACTAAAGGATGTAAAAACAGTACAATCATATGTTGGAGACCCTATATGGACCAGAAACAATGGAAACAAAACCAAAGAATACAGAATCAAAAGATATACAATCGAAGAATAAAAAAGGCATTTCTGCCTGTGGCTGCAGGACTGTTTGCAGGAATGGTAATACTGAGCGGCTGCGCACTGCCCGGCATGCCCGGCAATTCAGGACAGGATACCGCGACCCAGACAGTTGCAGGCACCGATGAATCCGCAGTGGTTGACTACACCTGCATCGCCAATGAGGGCAGCCAGGAGAAAATATACGTGATTCTGAAAAATTACCACGGTGACTACTGGAAAAAGGTGATTCAGGGAGTCACAGAGGCAGCAGAACAGATAGATGAGGCTGTATATCTGGGCGGCATTGACAATGAGACAGATGTGTCCGGACAAATCTCCCTCATAGAAGAGGCCAAACAGCAGGGGGCGGACGGAATCCTTCTGGCACCTGCCAACTCTAATACTCTGGTGGAAAGCTGCCAGGAGATCAAAAACCAGAATATTTCCCTGGTGCTCATCGATTCCTCTATTAACAGTGATGCCTACGACACCTGCTACATGACCGGAAATATGGAAGCAGGCCAGATAGCAGCCAGAGAAATGCTGGCCATGCTTTCAGAGCAGGGAAACACAGACCAGGATCCTCTGGAGGTAGGAATTCTTCTGTCCTCCGACTCCTCCCAGGCCATGGTCAACCGTGTCTCAGGTTTCCTAGAATACTGGGCAAACTATGCACCTGAGAAATGGACGATCAACCAGGATATCCGCCTGAATGGAGGCGATATGGAGAATGCCCAGGCAAATGTGTCAGAGCTTCTTAGAAATAACAGTCATATCAAGGGGCTGTATGGCTGTAACAACACCTCCACCAAAGGCATTGCAGCAGTCCTGATGAGAGCAGCCAGAAAAGATATTGTAATGGCAGGCTTTGATCTGGCAGAGGAGACTGCCAGTCTGATCCGGGATCCCGATTATCATGGAATCACCCTTCTGCAGAAACAGGACCAGATGGCATATAAGGGAATGCTTTCCCTGGACCGGCAGATCCGGGGAGAAAAGGTGGAACAAAAATATATAGATACCGGAGTGCTGCTGGTGGACAGAGATTATCTTTTGGAGAATGAGCAGAATGAGTGATAGAAGAAAGAACACCAAAAAAAGAAAGCTATATCTTGCCGTATATCTGTGTCTCTGTCTGCTCATTATCCTCCTGGCTTATTTTCAGCTGAGCCGGATGGCCCGGGACTACAATACCCAGCACCTGGAACTGATCACCGGACTTTATGCAGAGAAAATGAATGATTCCATGGAATATCTCCAGAACTATGCCCGGGACAATGTAAAGGTAGCCCAGGCAATGGAAGACAAAACCCCGTCTCAGGTTCTTGCCCGCATGGAGAAAAACCTGGACAGTAGGGTATTCTGCGGCATTGGTCTGATCGGAGAGAATGGGGAGATCTACGGAAGTAAATATGCAGCTGCAGATATCCGCCAGGAAGGGCTGGACAAACAGGCTATGGAGGCGGAGGAGTTTTTTTACTCCGACCCCTACCAGTCCAGCGAAACAGGAAGCATGATCGTCACCACCTTTGTCCCTGTGCCGGATTCCTCCTGGCTGCACACCATTTATGTTTCTGTGAAAATTGAGAATTTGAGACAGTTCGGTGTATACGATCTTTTGCGCGATAAGATCAGTGTCCACCTGCTAAAGGCAGACTCTGAGAATTTTGTCACTTGTATTAGCAATTCCAGCACTGAGAGCTTTGAGGGAAGCTGGAACAACCTGTTGCTCCAGCAGAGATATTTTCAGTACAATGACGGATATTCCTATAACCAATGGGTCAGAGACATGCGCTCCGGCAAAACAGACGGCAGGTTCTCAGCCACCATCCGGGGTGTGGAATCCACCATCTCCTACAGGAGCATTACCAGTATGCCAGGCTGGTACGTGATCGTAGAGTTGGCAAACAAAGACATCTCCGACATTACCCAGCAGTTTTCCTGGCTGGGAGGAACCTTTGGCTGCATTCTGGTAGCCATTACCCTGATCTACATGCTGTCTATCCTGTTATTGGAGAAAAAGGACAAAAAGGTTTACATGGGCCTGTCTGCCACAGATCCCCTTACAGAAATTCTGAACCGCCGTGCCCTCCAGAACGCAGTGGAAGAGGAGCTAAAGAAAAAGGCAACCGGTTACTTCATATTTATAGATATCGACAACTTCAAAATCTACAATGACACCTATGGCCACAACAACGGAGATCTTTGCCTGAAACACTGTGCCCGCATTATGAAGAAATGCTTCCCGAAAGATAGTATCCTGGGCCGCTACGGAGGCGATGAATTTGTAGTCTGTCTGAAAGGTGCCACCCAGGAGGAGACCTATGCCTATATGGAGGAATTCCAGAGCTGGCTCACCCCGCTTACCCTGTCCACAGGAGAAGTGGCAGAGCTTTCCGTCAGCGCCGGCGGCGCCGCCTACCCAGACCAGGGCGAAGACTTTGTATCCCTGTGCCGAAGCGCAGACGCAGCACTGTATGAAGTGAAACAGAACGGTAAGGGAGACTTCCGGGTGAAAAGCTGAACATAGAAACAAACCAAAGAAAAAATTGAATAAAAATACACAAAAGAAGAAACAGTAGTGAACAGACAAGATAGCCTGTAAACTGCTGTTTCTTTTATTAGAATATAGTCCAAAATGTGCTGAAAATTCGTGGAGTATTTTACTCTACGAAAAAAGGCCCCCGGGACTCCCATAAACAGGGAATTCCGGGGGCTTTTAACGGCTTTTGACCAAAATTAATTGACGGCAAAAAGGCCGGAGAGCTTCTGCATGTTCTGGTGTTTTAATTCCATGGAAGGATGAACATAACGATTCATGGTAATATTTACATTGGCATGTCCCAGAATCTCACTTAAGCTTTTTACATCAAATCCAACCTCCACACAGCAGGTAGCAAAGGTATGGCGCAGCGCGTGGAAATTTACGGGCTCCAGACCACACTGCTCCTGTACATAACGGAAATAATTCTGCATGACCCTGGGTTCCACATATTTCTCCTCTCCGCAGGCTAACACAAACCCCTGCCTGTCCGGAAATTCCCTGGAGATCAGCTGCCCCAGACTTTCCGGCAGAGGAATGGTCCGTATAGAGCACTTGCTTTTGGGAGTAGAGATCCTTACCGTAGTTTTGGTGTTCCCGGAAGCATTGGTCTGAAGCCGCTGCATAGTCTGATGGACATAGATAAAACCCTCTGTCAGGGAAATATCCTCCCACTGCAGCGCACAGATCTCACCAATACGCAGTCCGGTAAAAAGACAGATCAGAATTCCCAAATTGCGCTCATTCATATGAGAATAAAGATATCTGCACAGAATCTCCTGGGAAGACCGTGACAGTACAACCGTATCCGGAGAAATCTGGCGGATTGCGATTTCCCTTCCTGTGGCAGCCGGCCTCATACCCTGCACCTGGGCAAAGCGCAGAATATTTCTCAGCAGGGACAGAATATCAGATACGGTTTTGGCGGAAAGCCCTTCTCTGGCAGCTCCGCCCTGGGTGAGAAGATGGTCACAGCATTTTTGAATTTTATTGGAGGTAAGTTCTGAGATAAGGATCTGGGATAATTCAGGCAGCAGGTAGGAATTGAGCAGATTAGTATACTTCATATAGGAAGATTCTTTGATTTTTGGCTGTATGGATACCAGCCAATCTCCGGAAACCTTGGCAAAAGACTGGGGCTGCAGAGGAACTATATCCGGCACCGAAGGATCTGTAACAAGGTCTGCCACTGCCTGACTTCTTTTTTTGCGCACCTCATTATAGGTGGAAGCATATACAGAGCCGTAGACGGCTTTTCCCTGGGGAGTCCTGGCTTTGATATAACGGCCCTCCCAGCGGCCATCTTTACGTTTGTAAATATTTTCTCCTTTTCTTGACATGATGTAACTCCTTTCGATAAAATATAGGAACATAACTGTCCGACAAGTCTAAATATAGTTGCCCGACCGCTGTCTGACCATAATTGCAACGGCAAATAGCACCCAAGTCAGCCCACTTTGGTCATGATTTTTGTATAGATAGATTAAAAACCATATAAAAACTCCCTTTGTTTGTTAAAAAACTTTGTCATAAACAGAAGAATTTCACAGATTCGTCACAGAAATATTGACAAATTGTGCTACTGTATATAAAATAAAGAGAGTTGAAAGGGACTGGAAAAGTCTGAAACCAGATTCGTAGAGTAAAATACTCTACGAATCCTGTCGAAATCTGCGAAAAAGGAGTGATCGTCATCTGGTACTTATGCGACTGTGGAGAACAAAACCCGACAGAATTTGCCAGAATCTGCAGACAAAGCCTCTCTGCCCGTGCATTGGAGGACGCCTTCGTGCCTACCTATGACCGGATGAAACGGTATCAGGGGCAGTGGCATGTGGAACAGGGGATTGCATTTCCGGATATTATCTTTCTGGAAAGCGAAGATCCGGACACTTTGGAACAGGAACTTCATGATAAATGTCCTGACAGCCGTATGATTCGCTTGTCCTCGGAACAGAAAGGACTGTTTGCGCAGCTCTTTGGGGAGGAAAAGCATATGTCACTGTCAAAAGGGCATATCCGACAGGGGCAGACCTGTGTTACCCAGGGGCCGTTGCAGGGCAAGGAAGAACTGATACGGAAAATTGACAGGCATAAAAGACTGGCAAGGTTGGAAGTGCCGGCAGGAGAGGGATATCTTCAGATGTATGGCGGGCTGGAGATTTTGACTAAGGATTAATAACAAGAGATTATTTTAATTTTTAATTGAAGAAGGAAAAAGATTTATTTAGGAGGAAAGGGCAGAGTGAAGCTGTCCGTATGATTAAGAAATGACATTTATGAATCAAAAGAAAAATTGTAAGAGAAGAAAACTGGAGCATTGGCAGGTGATTTCCCTTTATCTGGTCATTTATGATGTGATCGCTGTAAATGCAGCCTATTTTCTTGGTCTGTGGTTTCGTTTTGATTGTACATATTCAGCAATACCCGGAGAATATTTGTCTGCCTATCTGAAGTTTACACCATGGTATACGGTATTCTCTGTTTTTGTGTTCTGGATGCTGCGCCTGTACAACAGTGTATGGCGCTTTGCAAGCTACAGTGAGCTTATCAGGGTTGGCATCTCTACAGTGATTACATTTCTGTTTCAGGCAGTTGGGATCACCCTTGCCATACAGCAGATGCCAATGTCCTATTACTTATTTGGAACCATCATCCAGTTCTGCCTGATCGTAGGGATCCGTTTTTCTTATCGGTTTATCCTTCTGGAGAGGACACGGAGACAGAAAGAAGAGGAAGGGCCGCTGCATCATATCATGCTGATCGGTGCAGGCCAGGCAGGGCAGATTATTCTCCGTGATATTGAACGTGCAAAAGAACCAAAGGGAAAGGTCTACTGCATTATTGACGACAATCCCAACAAATGGGGCCGCTATATGGAGAGCGTACCTATTGTAGGAGGCAGGGATGAGATCCTTTTAAATGCAAAGAAATACAAGATCGACCAGATCCTTCTTGCTATTCCAAGTGCAAGTGCTGCAGAGAAAAGGGACATCTTAAATATCTGCAAAGAGACCAAATGCGAGATGAAGATCCTGCCAGGTGTCTATCAGTTTGTCACAGGAGAAGTATCTCTCAGCAAGATGAAGGATGTGGCAGTGGAGGATCTTCTGGGAAGAGACCCTATCAAGGTAAACATGGATGAGATTTTCCGTTATATCAGCGGAAAAACTATCCTGGTGACCGGTGGAGGCGGATCTATCGGAAGCGAGCTCTGCCGCCAGATCGCAGCTCATGCACCGAGGAGGCTGGTGATCTTCGATGTATATGAGAACAATGCATACGACATTGAGCAGGAACTCCGCTCCAAATACCCGAACCTGGATCTGGTGGTACTGATCGGTTCTGTCCGTGATACCAGAAAGATCAATGATGTATTTGAAACCTATAAACCGGACATTGTTTATCATGCAGCTGCACATAAGCATGTACCCCTTATGGAGACCAGCCCCTGTGAAGCTATTAAGAACAATGTGATGGGAACTTATAAGACAGCACATGCAGCCCTGAAAAATGGATGTCAGCGTTTTGTGCTGATCAGTACAGATAAGGCTGTGAATCCTACCAACATTATGGGAGCCAGCAAGCGTCTCTGCGAGATGGTTATCCAGACTATGGATAAAATCAGCAGAACAGGACAGATAGATAAGCTTCCGCTACTGGGAAGCCACTATGAGGACAGTGAGGAAGTACTGAAGGAAGCGGCAGTTACTAGGGAGTTTCCTGAGGAAAAAGGGGAACGGAAGCTTAAAACTGAGTTTGTGGCAGTGCGGTTTGGAAATGTACTGGGAAGCAACGGGTCTGTAATCCCGCTGTTTAAGAAACAGATCGCAAAGGGCGGCCCTGTAACCGTTACCCATCCGGATATTATCCGGTACTTTATGACCATTCCGGAGGCTGTGAGTCTGGTGCTTCAGGCGGGAACTTATGCAAAGGGCGGAGAAATCTTTGTGCTGGATATGGGAGCGCCGGTGAAGATTGATACACTGGCACGGAACCTGATTAAGATGTCGGGGATGACACCGGATGTGGATATTAAGGTGGAATATACCGGGTTAAGGCCAGGGGAGAAGCTGTATGAAGAAAAGTTGATGGCGGAAGAGGGACTGACTAAGACGGAGAATGAATTGATCCATATTGGGAAGCCGATTCCGTTTGATACGGATGAGTTTCTGCGACAATTGGAGAGACTGGCTGTGGTGGCTTATGGGAATGATCCGGGGATCAGGAGGTATGTGGAAGAGATCGTGCCGACTTATCATGCGGCGGAAGAGGATTTGAGGTTGCATGGGGAGACGTATAGGGAGCTTTATGAGAAAGCGGTAAACAAATAAAAACAGGAGTTTTTGTTGAAAAATAGAAGGTTTAAAGTAAAAAGTTGTCCTCGGACACTAAAAATGTGAAAGCATAATAGTAAGGAGTAAGCATTAATGTCTGGAAATCGAAAGATAAAAAAGATTGCAGGAGCTACAGCAGTGATGTTGGGGACTGTGTTTACAGGAATGAAGATATGGGCAAAAGTAAAGAAAGGTGATTCCGTATATCGGAATGAACCTTCTGAACAGAATCCGATGGAGGGGAAAAAAGTTATTTTTGTTAAAGATGAAAATGATGCTGAAAATGCTGACGGAGTGAGGGGGCATCTTGAAGCAATTGGTGATAGTGATTATCATCCTAGCTTTTATGCAAAATATGTAAAAAGGTTTTTAGATGTAGTGTTATCTTTTTGTGGGTTGGTGGTACTGTCACCAGTATTTATTGGGATTTCTATTGCTATTTTTATTGATGATCCGGGACCAATATTTTTTACTCAGAAACGCCTTGGTCAAAATAAAAAGTATTTCAAATTGCATAAATTCAGAAGTATGAAAATGAGCACACCGCATGATGTGCCAACCCATATGCTTGATAATCCAGAACAATATATTACAAAAGTTGGAAAGTTTATTCGATCTCATAGTTTAGATGAATTGCCACAAATTTGGGATATCTTTATTGGGAATATGAGTGTTATTGGGCCAAGACCAGGGCTTTGGAATCAGGATGTACTTACTGCTGAACGTGATAAATATGGCGCGAATGATGTAAAACCAGGGCTGACTGGATGGGCACAGATTAATGGAAGGGATGAATTAGAGATTCCAGAAAAAGCAAAGCTTGATGGTGAATATTGTAGAAATATTGATTTTAAAATAGATAGTAAAGTATTTCTTAACAGTTTAGGTGTTCTTGGAGGAGATGCTAATGTGATTGAAGGCGGAATAAGAGAAATGAAAATGAATCAATATAATATTAACAATAAACAGGTTAATGATATTGCTTGCAAAAAGATACTCTTTTTTTCACCAGCTTTTTTTGGATATGAATATAAAATTGTTAGAAAGATGGAAGAGATGGGGGCGTTTGTTGATATGTACGATGTTCGTTCTGTAACAAATGCGATGAGTAGAGCCCTTTTAAAAATTAGTCCTAATATTTTTTTAAGAAAGAGTCTGAATTACTATGAAAAAATTATTAATGATAATCTAGAAAAGAATTATGATTATATTTTGATTATCAAATGTGATATGACTCCTAAAAGCATTCTTAAAAAGCTTAAAGAGAAGTACCCTAATGCAAAACTTTGCCTATATTTATGGGATTCTATAGATAATATACCAGGAGTGACTAAGAAGTTTAAGTATTTTGATACCTTACATTCTTTTGACATGGAAGATTGTAAAAAATATAAAGAACTTAAGTTCAGACCGTTATTTTATTCGGATGAATTTTGCAAAACCGAAAAAAAAGACAAATTAAAATATGATGTAAGCTTTATTGGAACGATTCATTCAGATCGAATTACAATTATTAACCAAGTACGTGACATTTTTCATCGGGAGAAGTTGAATAGTTATTTCTTTTGCTATTTACAAAGCAAATTTGTTTATTATTTTTATAAAGCGACCAAAAAGGAATTTTTACATACAAATATTAATGATTTCAAATTTGAAAAAATGAGTAGTGAAGAGGTTGCTGAAATTATTGATAAATCAAAAATTGTTTTGGATATTCAGCATCCCAAACAAACAGGATTAACAATAAGAACAATTGAAATGATAGGGATGAATAAAAAGTTAATTACGACAAATAAATCAATTTTAAAATATGATTTTTATAATCCAAATAATATTAAAGTAATTGATAGAAATGATATCCAAATTGATAAAGAATTTATAGAATTACAATATATACCATTGGAAACTCGGATATATACAAAATATTCGCTTTATAACTGGATTTTAGAAGTATTAAGCTGATAGAGAGGGAGTAAGTTATGAAAATTTTAGTTACAGGTGCAAATGGATATTTAGGCAAGGGTGTTGTTAAAAGATTGTTAGATGATGGTGAAAATGTTGTTGCTACAGACTTAAAAGATAATTTTATTGATAAAAGAGCTGAAATTATATGTGGAGATATATTTTCGTTAGAAAATCCATATGAATATTATGGGAAACCAGAAGTTGTATTACATATGGCATGGAGAGACGGATTTGTACATGGGTCAAAAAGGCATATAAATGATCTTTCTAAGCATGTGGGATTTTTATCAAGAATGATTAGTGATGGAGTGAAAAAAATTGCTATTATGGGTAGTATGCATGAGATAGGTTTTTATGAAGGTAGTATTAATGAAAGCACCCCCTGCAATCCGCAAAGTTTGTATGGCATAAGTAAAAACACTTTAAGGCAAATTATTGAATTGGAGTGTCAAAATAAAAATATTGAATTTCAATGGCTTCGTGCTTTTTATATTGTTGGAAATACAGAAGATGGATGTTCTGTTTTTTCAAAGATAGTACAAGCTGCAAACAAGGGACAAAAAGTATTTCCATTTACATGGGGAGTAAATCAATTTGATTTTCTTGATTATGATCTTTTTTGTAAATATGTTGCGGATACTGTGGAACAATCTGAAATTAATGGAATTATAAATATTTGTTGTGGTCGTCCTGAAAAAATTTCTGATAGAGTAGAACGATTTATAAAAGAAAATGGATTTGATATGAAACTGAATTATGGTGCTTTTCCAGATAGACCTTATGATTCAAAAGCAATTTGGGGAGATGATTGTAAGATACAAATGATCGAAAAAATGAAGGAATGCTTGATATGAAAAACATATATTCTGCGTCAGAAGTTATAAAAAATGCGTATTATTTGTTTATGACTAAAATTACAATGCGAGAATCGAGATTTGTAAGGAGACCTATATATATTCGAGGAAAAAAATCAATTAGTGGTGGTAGAAATCTTACTACAGGAAGGTTTTGCAGATGGGATTTAAATGGAAAAAGAAAAAGTTTGTATATAGGTGATAATTGTGAAATGGGAGATATGGTGCATATCGTAGCACATAGATTTGTAAAAATAGGTGAAAATGTGTTAATTGCATCTAAATGTTTTATAAGTGATACAAATCATGGACAATATATTGGTGAAACTCAGGATTCACCCAAAACTAATCCGAATGATAGGAATCTAATTGAAGGTACGGTAATAATCGGAAATCGCGTTTGGATAGGAGAAAATGTTGTAATTTTAGCTGGAACTGAAATTGGCGATGGTTGCATTATAGGAGCAAATAGTGTTGTTAGTAAAAAAATTCCGGAAAATTCAATGGTGGTAGGTTGTAACAGAATTGTTAAACAGTGGGATGGTGCTCATAGCAAATGGGTGAAAATGAATTAAGGAAGTGAATTATTGAGGTGAATTATGGAAGTATTAGTAATGTCTGATGCTCATATTGTTAAAGAGAAAAATACAAATACATATTGGTGTAGAACTGCAGTTCATGGATATGATTTTTGGAAGAGATATTTAGAAGTTTTTGATAAAGTTAATGTTGTTGCAAGAGTACAGCAAATGGAGAACATTGACAAATCAATTTATATTAAGGCAGATGGTCCTGGAATTACTTTTACAGAATTACCATTTATTCGTGGGGCTAAAGCTTATGCTATAAATTATTTTCGCTTAAAAAAGATAATTAGGAGAGTGATTAAAAAGGAAAATTGTGGAATATTTAGGCTGCCATCTTTGCCTACTTTTATGTTATTAGATGAGTTTAAAAAAACAAATCGTCCTTATGCAATAGAAGTAATTGTAGATCCCAGAGATGCATATAAGAGTAATAAATTAGCAACATATGTTTTAACACGGAAACTTAAGAAAGAATGCTTAATTGCTAATGGAGTATCGTATGTTACACAAAATTTTTTAGAAAAAGAGTATCCTTCATATTCAATAAAGTATGGTACAGATAAAAAACATTTTGATTCATATTACTCATCTATAAAGCTAGATAAAGATTTTTTTGGTAAACCTAGAGTTTATTCAAATATTGAAAAAAGGCCAATAAATATTATACATATTGCAAGCGCAATTAATTCTGACATAAAAGGGCATACTACATTGCTTAATGTTATTGCTAAATTAAAAAGCATGAATGTGGATGTTACTTTAAAGTGTATTGGAGATGGAGACAGAAGACCATATTATGAAAACATGGCGAAAGATTTGAATATAAGTGA
Source organism: uncultured Blautia sp. (assembly GCA_934426285.1). GTDB lineage: Bacteria > Bacillota > Clostridia > Lachnospirales > Lachnospiraceae > Blautia_A. The sequence continues at coordinate 10,163 of CAKRYE010000020.1, read as the reverse complement.
TAATGTTAGATTTCTAGGATTGTTTTCAAATAAGAAAGATTTGCGTTCTGAATTATTAAAGAGTGATTTGTTTCTATTTCCGTCACAAGCGGAGGGTCTTCCTAGAGTTTTAATTGAGGCTATGGCGACAGGACTTCCGTGTATATCAACACCTGTAAATGGTATTCCAGAGCTTTTGACTAGAGAAAATATGTTTGATCCATTTGATGTTGATGGGTTTGCTAAACGTATTCTTGAATTGAAAAAGAACCCTAGAGAATTAGAAAAAATGAGTAGAATAAATTATAGTAAAGCATTTGAATATGAAAATACTATTTTGCAAAAAAGAAGAAATGCGTTTTATAAAAAACTTAAAGAGTTGTCATATTAGAATCGGGTAGAATTGAATATTTTGAAGTTCGAGAAAATGATTTGGTTTTAGTTGATTTGATATTATTATTTGATTTATTTTAAAGAGTACTTTTGCATATACGTTAAGGAAAATTGTATTGTGTAATGCTATGTATAAATTACTTTATATACTGATAATTATTAAATAAAAAGTTAAGGATATCAACTCAAAATTGAGTAATGACAGTCGTATATAAATGACTGTTTTTATTAGATATAGAGAGGTTATGAACAAAAATATTAGATTAGTTTATTGAAAACACAGGTGGTATTATGAAATATATTGTTATTGATTTATATAGTGCTCAGCCAATTGGAAAAACGATATATCATGGTGGAGGAGAATATATTAAGACTATATTTAGAGCATTTTCTGATAAATATTATAATAAAGCAAATGAAATGATAATTGTTTGTTACGAAACAAATAAATTTTTAGATGATTGGATATTACGTACAATAAAAGAGAAAAATTTTTGTATAAAAAATGTCTGCAGTTTATCAGAAATTATTAATTGGGTAAATGAGTTCGCTCAAAATGGAGATGTAAGATTTTTTTCTGGCTTGCCCTATCATTATGATAAATTTAATTTTCCACAAAATGTTATTAGTATAGGAACTTTACATGGTTTGCGTTCAGTGGAAAAACAAACAGATAAATATCTTCTAAAGTATTATCGTGGAAAAGGATTATTGAAAGAAATAGTAAAAAAAATATTAAAAAAGCCACTTTTTGAAAAATATTATTCAGTATATGAAAATACTATCAATAATTTTGATGTAATAATAACAGATTCAATTCATTCTGCATATTCGATACGAATTAATTATCCTAACATAATAAAAAATAAAAAAATTGAAGTTTTTTATCCGATTACTCAGAAAATTACTAGCTTTTGCAATCAATATGATAATGAAGATAAATATATTATGCTCATTAGTGCGGATAGATGGATTAAAAACAGTTACCGTGGATTAAAAGCTATTGATGAATTGTTCTCTAAACAATATTTAAGTGGTTATTCAGTGAGAGTGTATGGAAATGCACCAAAAAGAATACGTGATTCTATTAAAAATAAAGAACATTTTATTTTTTATGAATATGTATCAAGTGAGGAATTGGAAAAAGCATATAGAAAATGTGATATTCTTTTTTATCCGACACTTAATGAGGGATTTGGAAATGTTCCAATGGAAGCAATGAAGTATGGAAAAACGTGCGTGGTTTCTTCGGTTTGTTCATTGCCTGAGATATACAAAGATACTGTATATTGGTGTAATCCATATGATGTTATGGAAATGGAAAATAGAATTATGCAAGCAGTTGAAAATAAAATAGATACAAGAAAAATTTTTGACAGATTAGAGCAATTGTACTTTAGACAAAACAAAGATATGGATAAATTACTTGACTTAATAATTGGCACTAAGTAAAGGAGAAAAAATGAAAAAGGCATTAATTACGGGAATAACAGGACAGGATGGTTCATATTTAGCAGAATTTTTATTAGAAAAAGGGTATGAAGTGCATGGTATTGTACGACGATCATCTAGTCCAAACACTTTTAGAATTGATCATATCATGAATAAAATTATTTTGCATGAAGGAGATTTAGCTGATAGTAGTTCTCTGGTGCGTATTATTTCAATCGTTCAACCGAATGAAATTTATAATCTAGCAGCACAGAGTCATGTACAGGTATCTTTTGATGTACCGGAGTATTCTGGTGATGTTGATGCACTTGGTGTTTTGCGCATTTTAGAGTCATGCCGTATTCTTGGTTTATGTAATAAAACGAAAATATATCAAGCTTCTACTTCGGAACTTTATGGGAAAGTAGAAGAAATTCCACAAAAAGAAACTACCCCGTTTCATCCATATAGTCCGTATGCAATTGCTAAGCAATATGGATTCTGGATAATAAAGGAATACAGAAAGGCATATAATATGTTTGCAGCTAATGGGATTCTTTTTAATCATGAATCTGAGCGGCGTGGTGAAAATTTTGTGACAAGAAAAATTACTTTAGCTGCTGGACGTATTGCGGAGGGACTTCAGGATCATTTAGAATTAGGAAATTTAAATTCCCTTCGGGATTGGGGTTATGCTAAGGATTATGTTAAATGCATGTGGTTGATTTTGCAACAAAACACACCGGATGATTTTGTTATAGCAACTGGTGAACAACATACTGTTAGAGACTTTACAGAAAAAGCATTTGCAGTAAATGGCATAAAAATATATTGGAAAGGTACTGGTATAAATGAGAAAGGATATGATGTAAAAACTGGAAAAATGTTAGTTTGCGTAAATCCTCATTGGTTTCGTCCAACTGATGTAGATAATCTTTTGGGAGATCCTACAAAGGCAAAGAATATTCTTGGATGGAATCCTCAGGAAACAAGTTATGAAGAGCTTGTTAATATTATGGCAAAACATGATAGAGAATTAGCAAAAAAAGAAAAAAACGTTTATGAGGAGATTTAGCAAAATGGAAAGAATATCTATTGCAATGCCGATATTTAATGGCAATGAAAAGAAATATCTTAATGAATGTATTGACACAGGTTGGGTATCTGCTAATGGACGCTTTATTGATGAATTTCAAAAAAAATTTGCGGAATTTTGTGGAGTAAAATATGCATTAGCATGTAGTAATGGTACAGTGACGTTACATCTAGCACTTCTTGCATTGGGAATAGGACCAGGAGATGAAGTTATTATGCCTACATTAACTTACATAGCAACCGCTAATGCGGTAAGATATTGTGGAGCAATACCTGTTTTTGTTGATAGTGAATTTGATACTTGGAACATTGACCCTTCTGAAATTGAAAGGGCTATTACGAAAAAAACTAAAGCAATAATACCGGTTCATCTTTACGGTTTACCTGCAAATATGACAGAAATAATGAAAATTTCTAAAAAGTATAAAATACCAGTTATTGAAGATGCTGCTGAAGCTCATGGAGCAATGTGGAATGAAAAACGAGTTGGTTCTATTGGTACAATTGGTTCTTTTAGCTTTTTTGGGAATAAAATTATCACTTCTGGAGAAGGTGGTATGCTTGTAACTAATGACGAAAAATTGTATAAAAGAATGAAGTTTTTAAGATCGCAGGGAGTTGATTTAAAAAAGAAATATTGGCACCTTGAACTTGCATACAATTATAGAATGACAAATATGCAAGCTGCAGTTGGTTTAGGACAGTTAGAAAAAATTGAGTGGCATATGAGTGAGAGAATTAGGGTGGCAAGCCTTTATAAAAAATACCTAAAGGGTGTAGAGGGGGTTGTAGAACAAAGAATACCTAAAAATGCTGTACATTCATATTGGATGTATACGATTGTACTTTCAAATAAAATAAAAAAGAGTAGGGATGAAGTTATGGACTATATGGAAAAACAAAATATCGAAATGAGACCTGTTTTTTATCCAATGCATGTAATGCCGCCATATTATAATCCTATGTTAAATTGCAAAAATGCAGAACAAATTAGTAAAAGGGGAATTAATCTTCCAACCCATTCACAGATTACAGAAAATCATGTGAAATATATAGTTGATTGTTTGAGAAAGGCAATAACAGAGTGATTTTAAATGTTTGAATTGCTACTATTTTATTTATAGAATTTAAGTCGTTCTATCAGTTGGAAACCGATTTAGAAATCTTGGTTGTTTGTATTTTGCGAACAAGTAGACAATTGAAACTTTGTGATATATATATCATCAGTTTACACTTCAAAGTTTGGTGATTATTCCGGAGTTCTTTAATTATTTCGCATTTTCTCGTTTTGAAGTTTAATGAAAAGCAGAAAATACTGAGAAATAGGGGTATTCTATTTTGGTTAAATCATGAAATATGGATATTTGCGGAAGAACCTGCCGTATCGTAATATTCAATCTAATAAGTGCTTTTGTATGATTAGTTAAATATGAGGAGTGAAATGAAGTGAAATTTTTTGAATTTGGTCAATATTGGGATAGTGCGACATTTATTATTATACTAGCAGTGGGAGTGATGTTATGTCTTTTGAATAAAAAGGCATTATGTAGTAATACGAAAACTATAGTAGTAACTAGAAAACATAAGATGAGTATTAATATATACTATTTTCTTATATATATAATGCTTGTGTTTCTTTATACATTTAAAGATATTTCTTATGGAGCAGATACAGACTATTATGTTAAAACTTTTCAAGCTGCAATTAGTTACAATAATATGTGGAATGTTGATTTAGAGCCATTATATAAATTATTTAATTATATAGTTAGACATATTACGGACAATTATACTGTGTATTTCTTTTTTGCTAGTATTTTTATTGCAGCTGGTTACACTTTTTTTATAAAACAATTTTGGAATAATGATTGTTTCTTGACTTTTTTGGTATTAGCATCTACACAGTTTTTTTATGATATGAATATTATGAGAAGTGCTATGGGGGGTACTTTTATTTTATTTTCTTTTGGCGCTTTGAAAAATAATAAATTTAAAAAGGCACTTGTTTTAACAATAATTGGCACTTTTTTTCAAACCACTCTAATTGTGAATATTCCTTTTATTATGATGTATTGGTTGATTGGGCGGACTAGGAAGATAAATTTTGCTCAAAGTGTATTTGTTTTGATAATTGCATTAATTGTAACATATATTATATGTTTGTTTGCAAGGAAATATTTTTTTAATACAAGATATTCATATTATATGTCAGGCCAAGATATGACACCAACATTATTGGGAAATTGGTCTATATTATTATCTGGATTTCTTGCGTTATATATGTTGTATTTTAGAAAAAAAAATGATTTTAGAGAAAACATAGCTATACTAGCAGGTATTTATAGTTTAGTATTAATAATTCCTGTAATAATATTGGGAGCCTATAGACTTACAATGTATTATTATTTACCAAGGTTGTTAATGTGGGGATATTTTTTTAAAAGCTATATTAAAGATGATTATAGAAATAGAAAAATAAAAGAAGCAATTGTAATAGTTTTGGTTTTGTTTTATGCATTGTTTATAATATCAAGACGAAGTTTATCTTATGGATTTGCGTATCGTTTTGTTAATTTGTTTGAATAAATTAAATTAAAATTTGGCATAAGTCATTGTCAAAATGAGAATTCCTGATGCATGTTACTCTTTGCCTTTATAAAAAATATGGATGCTTGTGGAAAAACCAAGGGTTAGGGTATAGAGGATTTCTTTTTGATTTTTGAGGAAGTTTAGTGAGATTTTTATGAAGAGTATATATAACTAAAATTTCCCACATTAATAAGGCATGAATCCTATTTTAGGTATGTGAAGTCTTAGCGTATAATATGCAAAATACTGCATGATAATTAGGAGATAGAAAATACTATGAACATAATATTATTGTCGGGAGGATCAGGGAAGAGGTTATGGCCACTTTCAAATGATATTCGTTCAAAACAATTCGTTAAAATATTTAAAAATGAAGATGGTACTTATGAGTCTATGGTGCAGAGAATGTATCGACAAATAAAAAAAGTGGATAAAAATGCAACTATTACAATTGCAACTAGTAAAACGCAGGTTTCTGTAATACATAATCAACTTGGAAATAAAGTTGGTATTTCAGTTGAACCATGTAGGAGAGATACTTTTCCAGCAATAGCGTTAGCGGCAGCGTATTTAAAAGATGTAAAAGGAATTGATTTAGATGAACCAGTGATTGTGTGTCCTGTTGATCCATATGTGAATGAAGATTATTTTGTTGCTTTGAAAAAACTTTCTTTTCAGGTGAAAAAAGATGAGTCGAATCTTGTCCTTATGGGAATAGAGCCTACATATCCTTCGGAAAAATATGGTTATATTATTCCAATAGATGATTTAAATATAAGCAATGTTAGATTTTTTAGAGAAAAACCTACAGAAGATACAGCGAAGAAATACATTGAACAAGGTGCGTTATGGAACAGTGGCGTTTTTGCATTTAAATTGCGTTATTTAATTCAAAAATCTCACGAACTTATAAACTATACAGATTATACAGATTTGTTTAGTAAATATAAAGTACAACCTAAAATATCTTTTGACTATGCGGTTGTTGAAAAAGAAGATAAAATCCAAGTGATGAGATTTGCTGGAGAGTGGAAAGATTTAGGAACTTGGAATACACTTACAGAAGTAATGGAGGATTCTGTTATTGGTGAAGCTATAAAAGATGATACATGTGAAGGAGTAAATATTATAAATGAATTAGATATACCCATTATTGTCATGGGACTGAATAATGTTGTGATTTCTGCAAGCCCTGATGGTATATTAGTATCAGATAAAGAGAAATCAGTTAATATAAAAAAATATACGGAATTATTTAAAAGTGAGGCAAGATTTGCTGAAAAATCATGGGGGAATTTTAGGGTTATTGACACAAGTAGTGATAGTTTAACAATTAAGGTAAACATTAAAGCGGGTGATGGGATGAATTATCATAGTCATTCACGTCGTGATGAGGTATGGGTTATTGTTAGTGGAGAGGGAAAAAGTGTTCTGGATGGAATAGAGAAAAATGTTCTTCCTGGGGATGTAATAACAATGAAGGCAGGATGTCGACATACAATATTTGCGAAAACTGATTTAATGATTATCGAAGTACAACTTGGCAAGGAAATAAGTATTGATGATAAATGTAAATTTCCTCTTAAATGAAAGGGGTAATTCTCATTTATTCTAGGAAAATAATATCGTAGAGACATTGTAGAGTGAACAATAAGAAGAATAGAGGGCAGCATGACAGTAGTATTTTATCACATATAAAGTTCAAACTTTAAAATAGTGTAGTGCTTATTACTGAGAAATATGGTTATTCTGCTTTTGGCAAATCATGAAATATAGATATTCGTGGAAGAACCTTTTTATTTCGGTAGGTTTGAAATTTTGTGGAAAGGAAGAACTTCTTAATAGTAGTTAATAAGGTAAAGATATTGAATGAATAGTACAACATATAAATCAAGACTTAAAAATTCGAAAAGAAATTTAGTGAGTGGTATGTTAAAACAAATTGTTAATATTATTTTAACATTTGCTGTAAGAACAGTTATATTATATATTTTAGGTGCTGAATATCAGGGATTATCTGGGCTATTTTCTTCTATCTTACAAGTGCTAAATTTATCTGAATTAGGTTTTTCTTCTGCGGTAACATTTATTTTGTATAAACCAATAGCAGAAAATGATACTTCTTCAGTTTGCTCAATTATGGCCTTTCTTAAAAAAGTATATTTTGCTATGGGTATAGTTATATTGGTAACTGGTTTGATATTAATGCCATTTGTTCCTAATTTAATTTCTGGAGGTTATCCCAATACTATAAATATATATATACTTTTTTTAATTTATCTTATTAATACTTCTGTATCATATATGCTATTTGCGTACAAGAGCACATTATTAGTGGCGATGCAAAGAGATGACATTGTTAGTAATATTTACACAGTAACTTTAATAGTGAGTCGATTTACCCAATTAGTATTATTGTTTTTGTTTAAAAGTTATTATTGTTATGTAATAGTTTTGCCGTTATGTACTATTATAAATAATGTATTGCTTGAGAAGGCATCAAGACGTGTATTTCCACAAATAGTTCCTAAAGGTATCATCTCAGAAGAGGTTAAGGATGAATTTGTGAAACAAGTTAAAGCATCTTTGGTTAATAGGGTTTGTGATATTGCAAGGAATTCTATTGATAATATTGTGTTGTCTTCTTTTATGGGATTAATAGCAGTGGCAATTTATGATAATTATTTCTATATTTATGCGGCAGTTTATGGAATAATGGGAATAATTGTTCGTGCTATTCAAGCGAGTATTGGCAACAGCTTAGTGAGGGAAAATGTAGATAAAAATTATTATGATTGTAAAAGGTTTACATTTATGTTTATGTGGGTTGTTGGATGGTGTACTATTTGTATGAGTTGTCTATATCAACCATTTATGAAGGTATGGATGCGAGGTAATGCTGACTTACTTTTATCAACTTTAGATATGTTACTCTTTTGTATTTATTTTTATGTTATTTCAATGACATATACCAAAGGGGTTTATTTAGAGGCAAGAGGGTTATACCATGAGTGTAGAATATGGTATATTTTAGAGACAATAGGAAATTTAGGTTTAAACTTGATATTGGGTTATTATTGGGGAATTTCTGGTATATTGATAGCTACAATTTTAACAATTATTTTTATCAATTTTGTAAGTGGAACTTCAATATTGTTTAAATTATATTTTAAAAAATCCCCATGTTCGTTTTATTTAGTACATATAAAATATGGTTTAGTTACAGTAGGTGTAGGTTTAATTACCTATGGAATATGTAATTGTATTAATATGTCTGGGGTTTCTGAGGTAATTGTAAAAGGAATAATATGTGCAATATTACCAAACCTAATGTATTTATGTTTATATCATAGAACTAATATTTTTAAGGATTCAACTGATATTATTAAACATCTAGTAGCAAAAAATAGTTTGGGGGTGAAGTAGTTTAATTAATTATAAAAAAATATATAATAGATGATGAAAGAATTAGTGATGAATATTACGATGCGGCAGATTCTTCCGTATTTTTCTGCTTTGAATAACTGCACATCGCATTCTCGTTACTTCAGTGATGAGTTAGACAAATTCACGCAGCACATTGGGGTCAGACCGTGCGTCCAGCTAAGGGTATATAGTCCGGTGGGTGGAAGCCCCATCAAATAAGCTGTTAACCACAGCATTTGAAGCGAGTCTTGAGTCTGTTGCGGTAACGTTGCAGGTTAAGCGTAGACAGCAAGATAACAGGGATAGCTATTGAGCACCGAAATCCCAAAGTCACCAGAGGGTCGACATCGTGGTCTGGATGGAAGACAACATATGTATTTATCGTTATGGTGAGATTTTACATACCTCTGCGGTGTTGGTTGGAACTATTCATGTTATACAGGGAATATATATCAACTGGAGAGAACCTGCATTTTCTTCTGTAGTGTGTAAACAGAAAGTATGCCTGACAACCAAAAGAAGGATGGCAAAAGAAATGCAGGTAGTCGGAGGCCCGAATAGTACTGATGAAGGTATGAACAAAATAAATACCAGAGGGAAGTCGAGAGAGAACTGTTCCTCACAGTTCTGGCCTGCGAAACTATATCAAAGAGGAAACATTAGCTATACACAGAGATAGAGGTACTAATGGAAACGAAATTGGCGAGAATATCACAATTATCAAAGGAAAATCCTGATATGGTATTTACGTCTTTAGGACATTTGATTAATAAGGAAATGCTTAAGAGCTGCCATACCCAGATGGATGGAACGAAAGCTGTAGGAATTGATGGGATTACCAAAGAGGAATACGGGAGAAGTCTGGAAGAAAACATAAACGCTCTTATAGAACGTCTAAAGAAGAAGTCCTATAAGCCGAAACCGGCAAGAATGGTGGAAATACCAAAGGATAATGGAAAGATGCGACCGCTCAGTATTTATTGTTATGAAGATAAGCTGGTGCAGGAAGCCCTGCGCAGAATACTGGAAGCGGTGTTTGAACCCATATTCTATGATGAAATGATGGGATTCTGACCCAACAGGGGATGTCATAAAGCAACCCGAAAATTAAACCTGATGTTGGAGAGAAAACCAACAAGCTATGTATTAGATGCAGACATTAAAGAGTTCTTCTATAAATCGGATGCAGAGTGGTTCTATGAACATCTGAAACATAGAATGGGACACTTTGGATTAAGCCTTGAAGAAGA